>JBPOHE010000146.1:0-8027 GCA_052035915.1 Pseudomonadota bacterium | reverse complement strand
GGGCTCGGGGCAACATCATCATCCGTTAATGTAGGCCAGACCCAAGAGGAATCGGTGTGAGTGCTTCATGGTTCCGGGCATGGGCTGAAAATGGCCATTTACTGTTCTTTTTTAGAGAACAATTCGCTATAAATATTTATATTGTTCTCTCTAGGAGAACAATATACCAGCTAAAAGAACCCATGCCCGGAAGCGTCGACAGGCAGACGGGCCAGCTCCCCGGCGGCCAATTCGTAAAGACCCAACAGAAATCGGTATTACTCTGCATTCAGAAAAACTCGCCTCTCTCCGAGGTTTCGCCATGGTGCTGAAAAGCCAGGGATGGTGATCTCCTAGCGATCTTTCCGGTTCGGCGGGGTTGGCCAGATACGGGCTGTTGGCATGGGGCGATCCCCAGAAAGCAAGGAATCATCCGACGGCTTGTTTCACCTCCTAAAAGGCTAGTATGATTTCCCGCTTTATCTTTGGCCCAGTGATGTTCGAGGGCTGAAGCTCCTTGCTTCACCGCGTCCGCGGGAGGCTTTAATCCGTGAGGGGAGTTGCATGCGTCATTACGAAATCGTGTTTATGGTCCATCCGGACCAGAGCGAGCAGGTGCCGGGCATGGTTGACCGCTACCGGCAGATGATCGAGTCCCACGGCGGGGCCGTCCACCGGCTCGAGGACTGGGGTCGGCGCCAGTTGGCCTATCCGGTCAACAAGGTTCACAAGGCCCATTACGTGCTCATGAATATCGAGTGCAGCGGCGAGGTCCTGCATGAGCTGGAGAATGCCTTCCGCTTCAACGACGCCGTCTTGCGCAGCCTGGTCGTGCGTCAGACCGAGGCCGTCACCGGGCCTTCGCCTTTGATCAAGTCTCATGAAGAGCGTTCGGAAGGTGGTGGCCGGGCGGCGGATGCGGATTCCGCCGGCGACGACGATCAAGACTGAGTTGTTGGTAAGCATCGAATAGCCGAGGGTATCAAATATGTCGCGTTTTTTCCGTCGCAAGAAGTTCTGTCGTTTCACCGCCGAAGGCATCAAAGAGATCGATTACAAGGATCTCAACCTGCTCAAGGCCTATGTCAGCGAGTCGGGCAAGATCGTGCCCAGCCGGATCACCGGCACCAAGGCCAAGTATCAGCGGCAATTGGCCACGGCGATCAAGCGGGCGCGTTTCCTCGCCCTGCTGCCTTTCACCGACCGGCACTGAGGGCGTCTTCCCACGCCCGGACCCCGATCACCCCGGCGGTGAACTTCCGAGATGCGGGTGCTGGCCTCCTTTATCATGCAGGGCCGCTCTCAGGCGGCCGTGGCGGCGGCTGGTCTGGCCGTCACGGCTTGGCTGGTGCCGCCTCTGAGTTTATTGAGTTCGGCTTCGCTGGGCCTGGTCACCTTGAGGGAAGGGATCACCCAGGCCTTGATCGTGGCCGCCCTGGCCAGTCTGGGGTTGGGCCTGATCTCCCTGGTGGTGTTCGGACATCCGGGGGCCGTATTGGTCCTGGCGCTCCTGTTGTGGTTGCCGATGCTGTCGCTGGGCGCGGTGCTGCGCTCAACCCGTTCACTGGCGGCGACCATCGAGTCCGCCCTGGCCATCTGTATCCTGGTGGTGGCCTTCTACCTGGTGTGGGAGCCGGATCCAACGGCCCAATGGCGTGACTTGGTAGCGCCTATCGTCCACACCCTGGGGCGGACCCAGCAGCTTACCAGCGAGCAGGAGAGCGCCCTACTGGAACAGGTACTGCAATGGATGACGGGGGCGGTGGTGGCGGGCTTTTTCTTGCAAATGATCCTGAGCCTCTTTCTGGCCCGCTGGTGGCAGGCCATGTTGTACAACCCGGGAGGGTTCGGGATCGAGTTTCGCCTGTTGCGCCTGCACAAGTTCGTAGCCTATGGCGGGCTGTTGCTGATGTTGCCGTGGTGGTTGGGATCGGCGTCGGGGGGAGACTGGGCCAGGTCTCTGGGTCTGGTTCTGGCCAGCGCCTTTGTTCTTCAGGGGTTGGCGGTGGTGCATGGCCTGCTTGCCGGGCACAGGCTGCGTTTCGCCTTGTTGACCGCCCTCTATGTCACGGTACTCCTGGCCATGCCCTATCCCGCCATGTTGTTGGCGTTGTTAGGGATGGCGGATACCTGGGTGGATGTTCGCGCCCGCTTGGCCCGTTGATGGTGTTTTGGCGGACGTTTCGATTGTTATAGGGGTTTCAACGATGGATATCATTCTGCTGCAGAAAGTCGAAAATCTTGGTGGCCTGGGCGATCACGTCAAGGTCAAAGGGGGGTATGGCCGCAATTATCTGATCCCCAGTGGTCAGGCGGTGGCCGCCACGGCGGCGAATATCGCCGCTTTCGAGGCACGCCGGGCCGAGCTGGAGAAGCAGATGGCCGAGGCCTTGAGTAAGGCCCAGGAACGCAAGGAAAAGATCGAGCAACTGCTGATTCGTATTGTTCGCAGGACCGGCGATCAGGGGCGGTTGTTCGGTTCCGTGGGCAACAGCGATATCGCCCAGGCGGCCATGAATGCCGGGGTGCCTATCGAGAAACAGGAGATCCGTCTCCGCTCGGGGTCACTCCGTACGGCCGGTCAATTCGAAGTGGAGGTGCATCTCCACTCGGATGTCAAGGCCAGGCTCAAGCTCGAAATCCTTCCCGCCTAGTTTCTTCTTCGGTATCCCATCGCCTCGCCCCGTTCCGGGGTGAGGCGGGAGGCCGATGCCTCTTTCCCTTTCCCGGTTCTCTGGCCCTTGACAAGGGGCGGCGGAACGGGACCATGAGTCCGAATTCAGCGAACTCCACCAGCTTGCCATGAATCCTTTGCATGCCGCCACAGCCCCAGGTGTGACCCTGGATGAGCCGGGTTTCCGGGTGCCGCCTCATTCGAGCCAGGCCGAGCAGTCGGTGCTGGGCGGTTTGATGCTCGACAACCGGGCCTGGGATCTGATCGCCGACCGGGTCACCGAGACCGATTTCTACCGCAAGGAACACCGTCTTATCTTTCGCGCCGTAGCCAGGCTCGCCGACACACTGCAACCCTTCGATGTGGTGACCCTGTCCGAGGACCTGGAACGCCAGGGACAACTCCAGGAGGCCGGGGGGCTGATCTATCTGGCCGCCTTGGCCCGGGAGACCCCTTCGGCGGCCAACATCCGCGCCTATGCCGACATAGTACGGGAGTATTCGGTACTCAGGCAGTTGATCGCCGTGGGTACGGATATCGCTGACAGTGCCTTCAACCCCGGTGGACGGGATTCCATTGCCCTGTTGGACGAAGCGGAGTCGAGGGTATTCCAGATCGCCGAGCAGCGTACCCGGGGAGGGAGCGGTTTCGTGCCGATCAAGGCCCTGCTGACCCGGGCGGTGGACCGTATCGAGACCCTGTTCCAGAAGGATGAGCCCATCACCGGCCTGAGTACCGGTTTTGCCGATTTCGACGAGATGACCTCGGGGTTGCAGAAATCGGATCTGATCATCATCGCCGGCCGTCCCTCCATGGGAAAAACCAGCTTTGCCATGAACATCGCCGAGAATGTCGCCATTCGTAGCGGTTTGCCGGTGGCGGTGTTCAGCATGGAGATGCCCGGCGAGCAACTGGCCATGCGCATGATGTCCTCCCTGGGACGCATCGACCAGCATCGGGTCCGTACCGGCAAGTTGGAGGACGACGAATGGCCTCGGTTGACCTCCTCGGTCAGTATCCTGGCGGAGGCCAGGCTCTTTATCGACGATTCCCCCGATCTGACGCCGACCGAGGTACGGGCCAGGGCCCGCCGCCTGAAGCGCGAGCACGGCGCGCTGGCCCTGATCGTGATCGACTATTTACAGTTAATGCAGGCTCCCGGGGCGGGAGAAAACCGGGTGGCGGAGATCTCCGCCATCTCCCGGGGTCTCAAATCCCTGGCCAAGGAGCTGGAGGTGCCGGTGATCGCCCTCTCCCAGCTCAATCGTAACCTTGAACAGCGGCCAAATAAGCGTCCGGTGATGTCGGATCTGCGGGAATCCGGCAGTATCGAGCAGGATGCGGATCTGGTGGTGTTCATTTATCGCGACGAGGTCTATCACGAGGACAGTCCGGACAAGGGCAGCGCCGAGATTATCATCGGTAAGCAGCGCAATGGTCCCATCGGCACCCTCAAACTGACCTTCCTTGGGCAGTACACCAAGTTCGAGAATTACGTCAACGACGTCTACATGAGTGAACACTACTGATGGAGTTCGGGCCCGAGGCACTCATCGACCATACCGCCTTGCGCCGCAATCTCGGGATTGCCAGACGGGCAAGCGCCGGGGCCTCGGTCTGGGCGGTGGTCAAGGCGGATGCCTATGGTCATGGCATGACGGCGGCGGCCGCCGCCCTCGGGGAGGCGGATGGTCTGGCGGTGGCCCGGGTGGAGGAGGCCGTGAGGCTGCGGGAGGCGGGTATAGGTCTGCCGCTGCTGGTGCTCGAAGGGGCCTTCACCGGGGAGGAGCTGCAACTGGCGGGCCGACAGAATCTGCAACTGGTCGTCCATCATGAATTTCAAATCAAATTACTGGAGCGCACCCAGGTGTCGTCCCCCCTGGGGATCTGGATCAAGATCGATACCGGCATGCATCGCCTGGGTTTCTCTCCCGAACGGGGAAGGGAGGTACTGGGGCGCCTGGTTACTGCTGTGGCGCTGGTCGGAAGGCCGGGTTGGCTGACCCACCTCGCCTGTGCCGACGAGCCGGGCCATCCCCATACCCAGGTACAATGGCAGCGTTTCCAGGCCCTGTTGCGGCCCGGGGAGACGGCGAGCCTCGCCAATTCGGCCGCCATCCTGAGCGGGATGGCCGGCCCGAGGGAGTGGATAAGGCCGGGGATCATGCTTTACGGTGCCTCGCCCTTTCCCGGTGAGACCGGCGCGCAACGCGGTCTGGAGCCGGTCATGACCCTCCAGGCGCGGCTGATCGCCGTCAATCGGATCGCCGCCGGTGAAAGGGTCGGTTACGGCGGCCTGTATCGCTGTCCCCGGGATATGCCCGTGGGGGTGATCGGCATCGGTTATGGCGACGGCTATCCCAGACAGGTCACTTCAGGCACGCCGGTATTGGTGAATGGGCAGCGGGTGCCGCTGATCGGGCGGGTGTCGATGGACATGATCAGCGTGGATCTCAGCCCCTGTCCAGAGGCGAGGGTAGGCGACCCCGCCGTGCTTTGGGGCCGGGGCCTGCCGGTGGAAGAGATCGCCGAACGGGCCGGGACCATCAGTTATCAACTCCTGTGCGGGGTCACGGCCCGGGTGCCGAGGCGATACCTCGCTTCCCAGGACGAGAACCAAGGGGCGGTCGTCAGGCACCGCCGGGAACTTGGCTAAGAGCCTTTACACTTGCAACGCTTGCGGCGCCACTTTCCCCAAGTGGGCCGGTCAGTGTCCGGACTGTCGGGCCTGGAATTCCATGGAAGAGACCCGGGTGGAGGCCAAGGCCCCACGCCCGGGACGGTTCGCCGGCTTTGCTGGGGAGGGGGGCGAGGCCCGACCCATTCCCCTGGCCGAGGTGCGGGTACAGAGCGAGACCAAGACGCCGACTGGTATCAGCGAGCTGGACCGGGTCCTTGGCGGCGGACTGGTGAAGGGATCGGTGGTGCTCATCGGCGGCGACCCCGGGATCGGTAAATCCACCCTCCTACTACAGATGATGGCCAGGCTGCCGCCAGACTGGCCGACCCTGTACGTCACCGGGGAGGAATCCCCCCAGCAACTGGGTCTGCGTGCCCAGCGCCTGGGGATCGGGGAGACGGGGATGAAGGTCTTGACCGAGACCTGCATCGAACGGGTCCTGGCCGCTGCCCAGGCCGAGGCCCCCCAGGTGGCCGTCATCGATTCCATCCAGACCATGTATACCGAAGACTTGCAGTCCGCTCCTGGTTCCGTCGCCCAGGTGCGGGAGTCCGCCGCCCAGTTGGTGCAATATGCCAAGCGAACGGGAACCAGGCTGTTTCTGGTCGGCCATGTGACCAAGGAGGGGGCGCTCGCCGGTCCCCGGGTGCTGGAGCACATGGTGGACACGGTGCTCTATTTCGAAGGCGAAAGCGGAAGCCAGTTGCGGATGGTGCGCTCCTTCAAGAACCGCTTTGGCGCGGTCAACGAGTTGGGCGTGTTCGCCATGACGGACAAGGGGCTCAGAGAGGTGAACAATCCTTCGGCCATCTTTCTGTCCCGCCATGCCGAGCCGGTTTCCGGTAGCGTTATCCTGGTGACCCGGGAGGGCAGTCGCCCGCTGTTGGTGGAGGTACAGGCCCTGGTGGACACCAGTTCCCTCGCCAATCCCAGACGCCTGGCCCTGGGGTTGGAACAAAACCGCCTGGGGATGCTGCTGGCGGTACTCCACCGCCACGGCGGCATCGCCATGTACGACCAGGATGTCTATGTCAATGTGGTGGGTGGGGTGCGCATCACCGAGACCGTCGCCGATCTGCCGGTGTTGCTCGCCATCCTCTCCAGTCTGCGGGACCGGCCCATTTCATCGCGCTTGGCGGCCTTCGGCGAGATCGGCCTGGCGGGCGAGGTGCGACCCGTGCCCAACGGCTTGGATCGGTTACAGGAGGCGGTCAAGCAGGGGTTCAACCGGGTGGTCCTGCCTCGCGCCAACGCCCCCAAACATCCGCCCGCCGGCGTCGAGGTGGTGGCCGTCTCCCGTCTGCGGGAGGCCCTGGAGCTGGTCTAGGGAAATGATTCGGTCGTGTAGCGTTTGACCTTGAGGCTGGAGGACCAGTGGGTCGGACTCAGTCCAGCCTTCCGCTTCAGATGAGCGAGGAATTGCCCCGGCTCTGGCAGGGATTCCCATACCGAGGGCAGAAAGGTGCCCCGGTGAACCCCTTCCTCCAGGATCAGACCATCAATGCCCGGTCGCAGTTGGCGCAGCAGATCGGCCTGGGAGCTAAAGGACATGGGCACCGCCGGGGTCAGTACGGAGATGTGGATTTCGAGATCCTGAAGCTCGCGGCTGGTCAGGGGCGGAAACCGTGGATCCCGGAAGGCCGCGGCAAAGGCGTTCTCGGCCACATCCGCCACCAGAGGCAGGCAGGCTTCGAGATGTCCGATGCACCCGCGCAGCTCCTTATGGCGCTGCAAGGTGACAAAACTGGCCCGTGGCGCCTGGAGGGCGGCTGGATAGGCCTCGGAATTCACCCGCAAGGGGCGGTCAAGCTGGAGCCCATGCTCGATCGACTCTCTGGCGACCAGAAGGAGTTGGCTGCGGTATTCGGGGCTCAGGAGCGTTGGCGGGGGAGATGGGGCATTCATAAGTTACGCATGGCCAATATATGAATATCAATAAGTAAATCATGCTGCCGAGGGCTGTCCCATCGCTGAAGGGAGCCCTACTTCTCTATCACTCTGCGGCATTTCTCCGCGCCATGGCAATGTCGGGGATCAAGCCGCGAACGGATAGCCCCTTACCACCTATTGGTGGTGTCTGGATTTTGCCCAGGGGGTCTCATAAAATCCCACACCTTCAACGGTTTATCTCCCCTCACTGTCGTAAGAGCAAGGAACTGGAAAGGAGCCCCTCATGCGCGGATTCAAGATGATGTTTGGTCTCGGTGTGGCGCTGGTGTTGGGAGTGGCCGGTCTCGGCCAGGCCCGGGTCGAGACGCCCTCGGGATTCCTCCCGCTCGATTGGCCAGAGAGCGTAGATGGCGTAGGCCTAGGGTCCGCTACGCGGACCATCCCAGATCCGGGCAGCAACAGGTCCGCACAGCGGACCCTACCAGAGTCCCCCGAACGCCTCACCTTTACCTCGGGCGGGCATGTGCTGCGATTCGCCCCGGATCACCTCCTGACCGCCGGGGCCACTCATGCCCTCAAGGTGGAGTTCGTCGGCGCCAACCAGACCGTCCCGCAGAGCGACACCCCGGCTGGGGATAACCCTGTAGGGTCCGCTAGGCGGACCATCCCAGACCCAAGCTCCGAATGGTCCGCACAGCGGACCCTACACAATCCCCCTCGCCCTGCGGGAGAGGGGCTAGGGGTGAGGGTGACTGACCGCTCGCGCCAGAATCCACAGGCCCCGCCATTGACCCAGGTGCACTA
>JBPOHE010000162.1:0-10353 GCA_052035915.1 Pseudomonadota bacterium | reverse complement strand
AACGTGAACCGAAGCCTGCGAGGCTGGGTAAACTACTTCCACTACCGCAACTCCAGTCTGGCGATGAGCAAAGTCAGGAACCACGCAGAAGAGCGGCTAAGGACTCACTTGCGCAAGCGCCACAAGGTGAAGGATAGGGGAACTGCGCTCAAGCGGTTCCCCTGTACCAGCCTCTACGAGCGCTATGGGCTATACAAGCCCCCTGCGGGAGCTGGCTGGAAAACGGCGCACACCTTGGCATGAAGAACATCGGAAAGCCGTGTGCGGGAGAACCGCATGCACGGTTTGATGAGGGAGGGCTGGTTATCGTAACCACGTCCCGGCTCGTGAGGCACCGCCAGACGAAAGGGGCGGAAACAGATAGGCCGGGCCTAAAGTGATGATAACCTGCTCTCTACTCTACCCTTTTCCGCTTTTCCTGACGGCGACCGGCGACCCAGATGCGCACGTTGCCGCCCCGGGGCGCGAAGGATACGCTTTCGGGTGTCTTCCTGCTCGTCGTGGACGACGACGCCCTGGTCCGCGAGGCCATGGGGAGCCTGCTGCGGCACTGGGGGCTCTGAGGTGGCGGTCGCGGCGGATGCGGATGAGGCCGTTGCCGCCCTCGATCAGCTCGACCGCTTACCCGATGCCCTGCTTTGCGACTATCGCCTGCCTGGTGAGGAGACCGGCATCCAGGTCATCCAGCGCTTGCGCGAGGTCGCCGGGACAGAGATACCAGCCGCCCTCATCAGCGGCGACACGGCCCCCGAATCGGTGCGCGAGGCCAAGGCGAGTGGGCATCCGGTGCTGCTCAAGCCGGTGACACCAGCCAAGCTGCGCGCCCTGGTCGAGCACCTGGTTTCGGCGGCGCAGGTCGAGATCGACCACCCCGGGGGCGAGGCTCAAGGTTTGGGGGGCTAACCCCCCGATTTGTCCGGTTCTTCTAGCCGCAGGCCCAGCCGGTTGAGCATCACCACCGCCTGGGTGCGGCTCGTCACCTTGAGCGCCCTGAGCACGGCGGTGACGTGGATCTTCACCGTGGCCTCGGCCAGGCCAAGCTCGCGGCAGATCAACTTGTTCGACTTTCCCTGGGCCATGAGCGCGAGCACCTGCTGTTGGCGCTCGGTCAACCCCAAATCCGCGACAGAAACCGCTGTGCGCGTACCGAGGTTGCTGCCCAGCCCTGCTGCGGAGGCCCACTCATCAGCAATGATCTCGGGCGGCAGATAGCGTCCGCCCGAGAGCACGAGGCGGAGCGCATTGACCATGACCGGATGGGACGACGACTTGGGAACGTACCCCAGGGCGCCTTTGGCGAGCACCGCCTTCACGGTGCGCGGATCGTCCAGCGCCGAAAGGGCTACCAGCGGCAGCGCCGGATAGTCCCCGCGCAGCTCATCGAACAGCTCCAGTCCGTTCACGCCGGGCAGGCAGATGTCGAGCAGCACGAGGTCCAAATCCGGGTGCTCGGCCGCCAGCCGGCGCACGGCCTCACCGTCCGCCGCCTCGAGCACGGCGACCTCGTTGTCCAGTTCCCGGAGCACCTGCGCCAGCGCCTCGCGCAGCAGCGGATGATCGTCGGCGACCAGAATTTTCACGGCTTCTCCCCTCTCGATCCTGGTGGATGAAGACAGGCTCGGATGTTCTAAGACTCAAGTATGTCATACCCCTGACATCTCGGGCGCGTGGAACGAAAAAGTGCCCTCTAACAGGGCGTTGCGGGCGCGCGTCTCCGGATAGGACAAAGGTCGTAGGCCGTCGGGCGCATAGGAGGACGCAGCGCCTGAGTCCAGACTTAAAACCGACGGTGGAGGCATCGAGCCCGCACCCTTCCGGCAATCAAGCAACTCACTAAAGGAGGCACTATGAACCACATTACCCTAACTGCATCCCTGCTAGCTGGGATCTTGACCGCTCCGGGTCTTGCCATCGCGCAGGACTTGCCAAAGGGCGCGGTCCTTTTCACACCCGACAAGATGGTTTGGAAGCCGAACCCGAGGAACACGACGCTGGAGGCGAGCGACCTCGTTGGCGATTCGACGAAGGCCGGTCCCTATGTCCAGCGGGTGAAATTCCAGCCGAACAACAAGGTCCCACCCCACACCCATCCCGAGGACAGGACCTATGTTGTCATCTCTGGGACCTGGTATATCGGCTGGGGCGAGACCTACGACCCCGCCAAGATGATCGCGTTACCGCCTGGCAGCTTCTACACCGAGCCGGCCAACGTTGTTCACTTCGTCGAGGCCAGAGGCGAGCCGGTCGTGCTGCAGATCAGCGGGAATGGGCCTTCGGCAACGAAAAAGATCGAGGCTGCCAACAAGTAGGATGACTCGGCAGATCTCGTGGGGCTGCTCAGATAATCCGCCCTTTCGCGATGGCGCCGCGCCATCGCCTTGCATGTCGCAACCAGAGGTACAGGCAAGAGAGGAGCCTATGAACCAGATCTCGAAGCTTTCGACGGAGCCAGCCTGCAAAGGGTTGTTTGCCTGGATCACTACCGTCGTTTTCGTCAGGCGCTTCGCCCGAGGGCGCAGTGCACGCGGCAGCACGCCGCGCGCTGGCGGAACTGTTGCCGAGACAGACGCCTATGCTTGATGCCGCATTTGCGGCGTGCATTTCCGCACGAGCACCGAAGTCGGCCACGCCCTTGGCAAACAAGTCGGCGACTACCTGTTATCGAACTACTTGCGGCCGGCTCGTTAATCGCGCTGAATCACCGCTCAGATTCGCCATCGGTTCGGGTGAAACCCTGCGCATTTCAGGCAGGGTAGTGCATCAGGCTGTCAACCCAAGTCCGGACACTCCCTTCAAAGCGGTCACGTTCGGGGTTTTTGAGAAAGGGCAGCCAGATACCAGCGTAGTGGGTGAATGATACGGAACGGATCACAGCGACCAGGTCGGGCACCTGTGCCCGGCATCTGGTACGAAATGTCGGGCAATAGGATGTTGTTGCCCGACCCGCTTAACTCTTGGGGCCAGACCAGGGGCCAAACCCGGGTCGGGCATCGAGTCTCCGGGCTCGATTTTCGTTCTCATAGAGAGAACAATATGTTCTTCACATTGGCTATTGTTCTTTATTTGAGAACGATAATCGAGCCTTCATGGCCCATGCCCGGAACCCTGTTCCTGCTGAATTGACAGTGGTCATGCCAAAGTCGGCCGCTTGTCAGAGGGGAGGTGGCCCCAGCCTGGCCATCCCCGCGCCACCGAACCAGTAGCCGTCGCAGACACCGCCAGGGGCGAGTTTTTCCAAGGCGAGTCGGTCCTGGGGCGTGGCGCCCTCGCCCGAGAGCTGCCGGGCGATGAGTTCCACCACCTGGCCGGTGTTTCTGGCCTGGGGGCTGATACGGAGGTGGTCCACCCCCAGGCGTCTCAGGTCCGCGAGTTGGGGGATGAGATTGCAGGTCTTGGCGGATAGGGTCTGGATGCCGTTGATGATGAGGAAGGCCTGATGTTCCCGGGTCGAAAGGAGCATCCCTTCGGGATAATCCAGGCAGCGGAACTGGCAGTCATCCTTGGGCAGGTTGTGGGCGCGGGCGGTGAAACAACGGGCCGAGAGGGTGAGGGGCAGGCGTCCGTAGGCGAACACCTCGGTTTCCACCCCCGCCGGGCGCTCGGCCTGGATTTCGGCCAGGCTGTCGCGCGCGAGTTCGAGCGGAAACACCCAGCGGCGCAGCCCCTTGCGGGCGAGGAGCGCCAGGGTGCGGGCGTTGTAGATATTGAGCCCGGGACCGGCGACGAAGGGCTGGCCCTGCTTGGCGAGCCGGTGCACCGCCGCCATGTCGTTGGCCTCGACGAGAAAGTCCTGGTTATCGCAGATCCGCTTGAGGGTCTTGAGTTCGGATTCCGCCTCGATCAGCGCCAGGGTGGAGAGCACCACCTCCTTGCCGGCTTGGCGCAGCCGCTCGGCGATTTCCAGCCATTCCTCAAACTTGAGGGAACGACGCTTGGAGCAGACCACCTCACCGAGAGAGACACTGTCCAGCGGCCAGCCCGCCACCTGATCGTAAAAGGCGAACAGGTCTTCCCGCGACCAGTAATAGAGCACGGGACCGAGGCTGAGTTTGGGCGTCATCATGGGCGCTCGCTCTCTTGAGGCTCAATGCCAGGGGCGATGATAGGGGCCCAGGGTGGTCTGGGTGCCTTCCGCCACCTTGGCCAGTTCCCGACTCCAGTCTTCCCGCACCCGGAAGCCGGCGGGATTACGGCTACAACTCTCTATCGCCTGGCGCCAGACCCGGGTCACCATGGCTACATAGGCCGGGCTGCGCTGGCGACCCTCGATCTTCACCGCCTTCACCCCCGCCGCCATGAGTTCGGGCAGGATCTCCAGGGTGTTGAGCGAGGTGGGTTCCTCGATGGCGTAGAAGGTATGACCGCCGACCTCGTAGCGGCCCTTGCAGATGGTCGGATAGCCGGTGTTTTCGTCGGCGGCGTAACGATCGGTGAGCACGCCACCGAGACGGGATTCCAGACCGTCCGGAGTTTCCTTCCAGGTGACGAATTTCGCCGGCGAGCAGGCGCCGCAGGTGTTGGGCGACTCTCCGGTGGCGTAAGAAGAAAGGATGCAGCGCCCTTCCACCATGACGCAGAGACTGCCGAAGCCAAACACCTCGATGTCGACCGGGCTGTGTTCGACGTTGTATTTCACCTGGGCGAGGGACAGCACCCGAGGCAGGACCGCGCGGCGGATGCCGAATTCCTCGCGATAGAAGCTCAGCGCCTCGTAATTGGTGACGCTGCCCTGGACCGAGAGGTGCAAGGGCAGTTTCGGCCAGGTGCGGGCGGCATAGTCCATGACGCCGATGTCGGCGAGGATGAGGGCGTCCACCCCGAGTTCGGCGGCGATATCGACCGCGGCGGTCCAGCGCGACCAGCCATTGGGCTGCGGGTAGGTGTTGACCGCCATGAAGACCCTGACCCCACGCTGACGGGCATAGGCAATCCCTTCGGCGGCGCGGGCGCGATCGAAGTTCAATCCGGGAAAATGACGGGCGTTGGTGTCGTCCCGCAAACCCAGGTAGACCGCATCGGCGCCGTTATCGACGGCGGCCTTGAGAGAGGGGAGGTTGCCTGCGGGACAGACCAGTTCCACGGTGGTTCTTGCCTCGGTGTTCGGGGTTATAGGGTTGGAGACATCAGGCCGCCTCCCGCAAGGGGGTGCGTCGCTGCCGCAGTTCCCGCTCGATGGCGTTGAGCACCCGCCATTTCTCGGCACACCAGCCCGGGGCCAGCAAGATGTCCCGGGGCGCGGTGCCGGTCAGGCGGTGAAAGACCAATTCGGGCGGACAGCGTTCGACGAGGTCGGCGGCGATACTCACATATTCATCCAGGCTCAGGGGCTGATAGCCGCCAGAGCGCCATTCATTCGCCAGGGCGGTGCCCTTGACCACATGCAAGGGGTGGAGTTTGAGCCCCTCGGTGCCCAGATCCAGGACTCGATCCAGGGTCTCCAGGGCATGGCGGCGGTGCTCGCCCGGGAGACCGACGATCAGATGGGTGCAGAGCGGCAGCCCACGTCGCCTGGCGGCCAGGCAGGACTGACGGTAGTCGGCGAAACTGTGGCCACGGTTGACCCGTTCCAGGGTTTCGTCAAAGGCGGACTGGAGGCCGAGCTCCAACCAGACCTCATGGCCCTGTTGCCGATAGGCGGCGAGCAGATCCAACACCGCCGGAGAGACGCAGTCCGGGCGGGTACCCACGGAAAGGCCGATGACATCTGGTTCCGCCAGGGCGGCATCATAGAGCGCCTTGAGGGTCGGCAGATCGGCGTAGGTGTTGGTGTAGGCCTGGAAATAGACCAGATACTTCATGGCCCGGGTGCGCTTGCGGATCACCCGGCGACCGGCCTCGATCTGTTCCGCCACCGGCGGCGGACGACGTCCGTTGGGACTGAAGGAGACGTTATTGCAGAAGGTGCAGCCGCCGCGACCCTTGGCGCCGTCGCGGTTGGGGCAGGTGAAGGCGGCGTCGACCGCGATCTTGTGTACCCGTTCGCCATAGCGACGGAGCAGCCATTGCCCGAAGGTGTTGACCTGTTTGGCGAGATCCATGGAGTGAAACCTCGGATTTAACGCCTGTGAAAAAGCCATCGGCGGCTTAACCAACCTCGTTCAAGATCCGGCGCCGAAACTTCACCCCCAACTGGCGGGCGAGTTGCTCGCAGGCGCCGATATCCACCCCCTCCAAGCCTTGGATGGCGGTGGCGGTGACGTCTGGCACATAGGCCGGCGCCCGCCGCAGGAATTCCAGCATGGCCTGATAGGAGCCTGGTAGATTGGGCTGACAGTGTCTTTCGTAGGTCATCTCGTCCTGGGCGTTCAGGGACACGGAGAGGGCGTCCACGCAGCTTCCCATCAAGGGAAGCACATCCTCTTTATAAACCAGATTGGCGAGACCGTCGGTATTGACCCGCACCCGCCCGCCATGGTCCTTGATCCATGTGGCCACCTCCAGCAAGACCTTGAGGCGGAGCGTGGGTTCGCCATAGCCGCAGAATACCACTTCCTGGTACAGCCGCGGATCGCCTACGGCCTGGATGATCTCGGCGACATCGGGGCGGTGGTCCATGCTGAGGTCGTAACCCTTGACCTCGTAACGGCCCTGGGTCTTGGGGCAAAAGGCACACTCCAGGGTGCAGCGGTCGGTGATGCTAAGATAGAGGCTGTTTTCGATGCGGTAGCTGATGACCTGGGTCACGCGCGGCGGTAGGGGCTTGGAAGAAGTCCAGGGAGACTAGCGATGGAAGCCGGAGGTTGCATTGACCTGGATCAACGTCCCGGCGGGGAGAGTCGACGTCGGTGAGCGAAGATCGTCGAATCAGGATGCAAAGACAATCCCGGCGCGAGCACGGGACCGCGTCCGACGGGCGGCGGAACCGCGTCCTTTTTTGGTTTCTATAGAGATATCAGGCTGTTATACTCTCTAGATGTGAGCATAGACGAGGTTGACGATGGCAGGACACAGCAAATGGGCGAATATCAAGCACCGCAAGGAGGCTCAGGACAAAAAACGCGGGAGCGCCTGGACCAAACTGGTCCGTGAGGTCACCGTAGCGGCGCGTCATGGCTTGCCCGACCCCGACGCCAATTCCCGCTTGCGTCTCGCGGTGGATCGGGCCCTGGCGCAGAACGTGCCCAAGGATACCATCGAACGGGCCATCAAACGCGGGGCCGGCGGGGCGGATACCGAGAACTACGAGGAGATCCGCTACGAAGGCTATGGCCCGGGAGGCACGGCGGTCATGGTGGATTGTCTGACCGACAATCGCAACCGTACCGCCGCCGATGTACGCCACGCCTTCACCAAATATGGCGGTAATCTGGGCACCGATGGTTCGGTCTCCTATCTCTTCGTCAAGCAGGGGGTGCTGAGTTTTGCCCCCGACGTCAACGAGGATACCCTGATGGAGGCGGCCCTGGAGGCGGGTGCGGAGGACGTGGCGAGCAATGAGGACGGTTCCCTGGACGTCATCGCCACCCCCGAGACCTTTCCCAGCGTCCGCAAAGGGCTGGAAGCGGCTGGTTTCGCCACCAAGCAGGCGGAGGTCACTTACAATGCCGGCACCATGGCCGCCCTCGACCTGGAGACGGCGGAGCGGTTCCTCAAGTTGGTGGATGCCTTGGAGGATCTCGACGACGTGCAGCACGTCTATTCCAACGCCGACATCGCCCCCGAGATCATCGAGGCCCTCGGGTGAACCTCCAACCCTCTTGGCACCATGGCTGAGCTGCGGCGCGTGCTGGGTATCGACCCCGGCTCCCGCATCACCGGCTATGGGGTGATCGACAGCGACGGCAGGCAGTCCCGTCATGTGGCGAGCGGCTGTATCCATGCTGAGACCGGCGAGATGGCGGAGCGACTAGGCCGTATCTATCAAGGGGTAACCGAGTTGATCCAGCGCTTTCACCCCCAGGTGCTGGCTATCGAGGAGGTCTTCGTGGCCCAGAATCCGAGTTCGGCGCTCAAGCTCGGTCAGGCGCGGGGGGCGGCTATCTGCGCCGCCGTTGGCTGCGGCCTGCCGGTGAGCGAATATTCGGCCCGGGCGGTCAAGCTCTCAGTGGTGGGTACGGGATCGGCGGATAAGGCCCAGGTGCAGCAGATGGTACGACTTCTGTTGGGCCTGTCGGCCCTGCCGGCCACCGACGCCGCGGATGCCCTGGCGGTGGCCCTGAGCCATGCCCATACCGACGCCACCAAACGACGCCTGGCCCAGGCCGGAGGAGGGGGAAGATGATCGGCTGGTTGCAGGGGGAGATCCTACACAAACAGCCACCCTGGTTGTTGCTCGGTGTCAATGGGGTAGGCTACGAATTGGAGGCGCCGCTCTCCACCTTTTACGATCTGCCGCCGGTGGGCGAACGGATCGTGCTCTTCACCCATCTGGCGGTGCGGGAGGATGCCCAGGCACTCTACGGCTTTCGCCGGGAGCGTGAACGCGATCTGTTCCGTACCCTGATCAAGGTCAGCGGTGTCGGGGCCAAGATGGCCCTGGCCATCCTTTCCGGCATGACCACCGAGGAATTCGCCCGCTGCATTCAGAATCAGGACAAGACCAGTCTGATACGTCTTCCCGGCATCGGTCCACGCACGGCCGAGCGTTTGCTGGTGGAGTTGCGCGACCGGCTGGAGGCCTTCTCCCTGCCGGGTATTCCCGGGGAGATCAGGCCGACCGCGGCGGCCATGGGTTCGACTCAGATCGGCACCCCGCTTGGGGACGCCATCAGCGCCCTGGAGTCCCTCGGCTACAAGGCCGTGGAAGCGAGCCGCCTGGTACGTTCGGTGGAACAACCCGGCCTGAGCAGCGAGGAACTCATCCGCGCCGCCTTGCGAGCCGCCTCAGGGAAGGGGTAGCCGAGCCATGTCCCAGCCCAATCGCCTGGTCGGCGCCCAGGCCCGTCCGGAAGACGAGGCCTTGGAGCGCGCCATCCGCCCGCGTCGTTTGGCGGAGTATGTGGGTCAAGCCGCGGTACGGGAGCAGATGGAGATCTTCATCCATGCCGCCCGAGGTCGTGGCGAGGCGCTGGACCATGTGCTCTTTTTCGGCCCGCCGGGGCTGGGGAAGACCACCCTGGCCCATATCGTCGCCAACGAGATGGGCGTGGGCCTGCGCCAGACTTCGGGCCCGGTGCTGGAAAAGCCCAAGGACCTCGCCGCCCTGCTCACCAACCTGGAACCCCGGGACGTGCTCTTCGTGGACGAGATCCACCGCCTCAGCCCGGTGGTCGAGGAGGTGCTTTACCCGGCCATGGAGGACTATCAACTCGATATCCTCATCGGCGAGGGACCGGCGGCCCGTTCCATCAAGATCGACCTGCCGCCCTTCACCCTGGTCGGTGCCACTACCCGGGCCGGGCTGCTGACCTCCCCGCTGCGGGACCGTTTCGGCATCGTCCAGCGCTTGGAGTTCTATGGGGTGGAGGAACTGCGCACCATAGTGCAACGCTCGGCGGGCATTCTGGGGGTGGATCTGGACGAGAGCGGTGCTACCGAGATCGCCCGCCGCTCCCGGGGTACGCCGCGCATCGCCAACCGCCTGCTGCGCCGGGTCAGGGACTATGCCCAGGTACGCGCCGCCGGGCGGGTGACGCTGGAGGTGGCCGACCGGGCCCTCGGCATGCTCAAGGTCGACGGCCATGGTTTCGATCTCATGGATCGCAAGCTGTTGCTCGCGGTCATCGAAAAATTCGATGGCGGTCCGGTCGGGGTGGATAGCCTCGCCGCCGCCATCGGCGAGGAACGGGATACCATCGAGGATGTGCTCGAACCCTTCCTCATCCAGCAGGGTTTCCTGATGCGCACCGCCCGTGGACGGGTCGCCACCCGGAGCGCCTATCTGCATTTCGGTCTGCCGGTCACGAACAGCCGCTCTGGCCAGGTGGATCTGTTCGACGACCCCGAGGCCGCGGGCTAGCGAATCGAGTCTTGATGGCTGCTTGGCGAAGTGTAGAAGCAACAACGCCCAGGCGATCCAAACCACCAGCCTTACCTCCATGGCCCTAGCTGATGACCGCTTCGCCCGGGGCCGGGGGGTTTGGTCCGGTTTTATGTTCTCTGATTGAGAACAATGCCTCTGTTTTTTGGCTTTATGTTCTCGAAATAAGAACGAAAAATGGCCATTTGCCGCCCATGCCCGGAGCCGCCGATCCGCCCGAACACTCGGAAACATTGATATCAGGGCGGCCTTTAGTCGATTTCCTTGTCCGGCAATCGCCTTGGAACCCTAGCGCGGGAGACAAGCGTTGATCGTGTCCCCGGACGTGGTGTAAGAAGCGATCAGAAGGTCATCGACTCTGGCAAGGAAGGGAAGGTCATCAGTTTGCGACCGCAGGCAAGCTGATGTTGGGATTCTCGCCGAGATCGGTGAGG
>JBPOHE010000072.1:0-9351 GCA_052035915.1 Pseudomonadota bacterium | reverse complement strand
CAAGTAAGAAGTCGTTTTCCGCTCGAACCGAGCGAGGCTTGCCGTCTTAACGAGTTGTGCGCGGCTGTCAGGGGCCGCTTTGTGGAGCCCCGGGAGGGGCTCCGGTTTTCTCGCCTCTCGGCTGGATTTCTACCCACAACGGCCAGGCCGCGCTGGCTGATCCGGTCTCTCGCGGGTTGGCGGCGAGGCCTGCCCAAGGCCGTCAAAAAGCGCGCCAGAGGTTGGCTCGTCTCTATCCGTACCTTTCGACCTGGCTGAACTCCCAGGATTCATCCCGGCTTGGCTCGCAAACCGGGCAACCCGCGCCCTTCGTTTTCTCCGCGTGATCACCATATTCACTCCTCCAGACACAGCCACAATTTATCGGGAGAGAATCGATGCTGATCCAGGGGCCACTTACCATCGGGGTCCTGCCCAATGCCCAGCGTCAGGGCTACGAACTGCACCTGAGTTTTACCCGGGACTTTCGCCGGATGAACCTGAGCGACCAGGGGCGCGTCCTGGGTGAGTATCTCGCGCAACTCAATGAAACCATCCCCCACCTCGCCGAGGACGACCGCAATCGCGCCGGGATGTTGATCGTGCAACAACTGGTCGAACAACTTCTACCCCATGTCGAGAGCGGTGAGCTGGCCCTTGAGGACAGCATTGTGGTCGAAATCGGCCCGGACAACCCTTTCACCAACCTCGTCAGCCTGATGCGCCAATGAACGCCGGCGATTGGGTCCTCGAAGGCCGGGCGGAAAACTTTTCCCGGCTGGTCCTGGAAAATTCCGCCAAAGGGCCGGTATTGGTGGATTTTTGGGCACCCTGGGTGGGCCCTTCCCACCGCCAGCGGGAGATGTTATTGGCCTTGGCGCAGGAGTATGGCGGGCGCGTCCTCCTGGTGACGGTGAATACCGATCAGCAAAAGGCCCTGGCCCGGGAGTACGGCGTACAGAGTCTGCCCTTGTGCCAAGTCTTCCGCCATGGCCGGGTGGTGGACACCATCCGGGGGGTGCAGACCGAAGCCGATTATCGAGCCATTCTGGAACGACACCTGGAGCCGCGGAGACATCCGGCCATCGAGACGGCCATGGAAGCCTGGCAGCGGGGCGAACGGGAGCGAGGGATACGCCTCCTCGCCGAAGCGGCCATGGCCGAACCCGAGATCCTCTCGTTGCCCCTGACCCTGAGCCGGCTGTTGATACAAATGGATCGCTTCGAGGAAGCGCGGACGGTGCTTGAGGCCCTGTCGGGCGAGGCCGGAAACGACCCCAGGGTGATGGCCTTGCTGACCCATGTGGAATTCATCAGTGAGGCCGCGTCCGCCCCCCCGCTGGCGGTCCTGCACGCAACCCTGCGACTCGAACCCGGGGATCTCCAGGCCAGATACCGATTGGCGGCCCGGCTCCTGGTGGAACAGGATGACTATGCCGGTGCCCTGACCCAGTTGATGGAGATCCTGCGCCAGGATAGGGAGTTTGCGAAAGGTCGGCTCAGGCGGAGTCTGCCGGTGCTCTTCAACCTACCGGGGATAAACGCGCCGGAATTAGCGGTCTATCGGGCGGAATATCTCCGTCTCCTGTCTCCTTGAGGCTGGCTGCCTCTCCTGGGTGACCGATCCAGATCCCGGGCCGAAGGCTCCAAGAGCAAACCAGCCTCGGTCGGCCTTCCGGGCATCGACAGAAAACGGCCATTTTTTGTTCTTTTTTGGAGAACAATATCTCTGTGGGATAGGCATTGTTCTCGAATCGAGAACAAAAAATCGGGCCACGGGGCTCGTGCCCGGAAGTGGTGTAGGTGTAGGCGCCGCCGCGGACTTGATCCGGGGATGGCTGGCGCTCGTGCCACGGAAAGGGCAAGCGCGGGCACGCCCGCGCTCACGGCTCGCGCCGCATTCTTCTCTTCGGAAAGAGTATGGGTTTCTCTCGTTTTACCGGCCATTTCGGCCTTCTGTCCGGTGGAGCCGATCTTCGCGATAGGCTCCACCGGGGAAGGGGATTATTTGGTCTCTCCCGAAAGAAGGGCGTATTCGGCGTCGTTCGCCGCCCGGAAGGACTTCAACCCGAGTTCACTCATGACGGCGTCGTTCTCTTTCAGTTTCAGCACGGCGGCGCGGATGGACTCGCGCTGGGCTTCCGGCAGGGAGCGACTGACCGAAAGCCCCCAGTTCGGCAGCCAGGTTCCATTGGCCACACTGAGGATGCTGTTGGGCTGGATATAGGCGTCGGCGGTATGCAGTGCCGATTCATTGATGAAGCCGGCATCTACCTCCCCGATACTCACGGCGATGATGACGTTTTCCTGCTTGTTTTCCGCCGCGACCTCCAGTTTCAGTTCCCTTTCCGCATCCAGGCCGATGGCCTTCAGGCTCAGCCTTTGCGACAGATAGCCCGCCGCCGAGGTCTTGCCGACGATCATCACCTGTTTGCCCCGGAGATCGGCGAAGGATTTGATGTCGCTCCCGCGCCTGGTGATGAGAATGCCGCGAAACTTATCGCCTTCCTTTTTATCCACCGCCGTGGCCAGTACTTGGTGGACATCGCTCAAGCGACTCACGACCACCGGGTTCTGATAACCAATGACGATCTGGCCGCCACGAACCTTCGCCTCGTAATCGGCGAAATTGTCCGTCAGCAGGGGGGAGATCGCCAACCCGGTGGCCTGGCCGAGATACTCCGCCATGGGCGGGATGAGTTTGTTCATCCGGTTGGGCAGATAGAGGGGTAGCATGGAATAGAGGTACGACTCCGCCAGCCCATGGAGAGGGATCATCCCCAGGGACAGGCACAACCAGAGCATGATTCGCTTCATGAAGTTAACTCCTTCGAGCAATCCAGGTCATCCGATCCGGGGTCAACGCGCCGGAACAGGCAGGTCGGCGGCCTTGCGGACTACATCGAACTCCTGGTCGGTGGTCGCCCGAAAGCGTTCGATCTTCAGCGCCTTGAGCACCGGGCTGTCGGGCGGGAGACTGGTGATGGCCCTGCGGATCTCTTTCTTCTGATAATCAGGCAGGGTTTTTCGGATCGAAAGGGTCCAGTTGGGCAACCAGGCGGTATGGGTGATGACGCGGATCTTGTTGGCCGGAACATAGTTCGCGACCGTCCCCAGGGCGGACTCCCGGATGAAACCGGCATCGGCGTCGCCGTAATACACCGAGAGGATGACATTCTCCTGTTTGTTTTCGAGCGCCTCCTGGATACGCACATCGCGCCCGACGACCAAGCCCTTCTCATTCAGGGTGAGCTTTTGCGACAGATAACCACCGGCGGAGGTCTGGCTGACGATGGACACCAAACGCCCTTTGAGTTGTTCCACCGTTTGGATACTGCTGTCGGCCCGGGTGATGATGATGCCGCGAAACTTGTCGCCGCCGCTTCCCGGGTCGCTTTCATCACCCCCCACCGCCATGGCGACGGCCTCGTGGGCCCCAGCCACCTTGGCGTAGACATAGGGGTTCTGGAAACCTATGTCGAGGCTGTTGGCCAGGATCTGACTCTCGTATTTCTTGAAATCGCTCATGATCACCGGGGCCACCTTGGTGCCGAGAACAGCACTGAGATGGTTGGCCAGGGGGGTGATGCGGTTGCTGATCTCTTCGGACGAATAACGCGGCAGCATGGAGAGACTGAGATCGGCCCAGAGCATCGGGCTGAGCAGAGATAACCAGAGCATGAAGACTATCTTGCGCATTGGCGTGGACCTCGGGTTAACGGGACGGGCCTGGACGGCTACGCTTGAGCTGATCGGCGGCATAGCGGATGGCGACCTGCATACGTTGGAAGGAGTGAGCCAGTTCCCAGATCTCGCCCCCGGCATCCACCACCACATCCTGACCAAGCTCACCCAGGCTGACCAGATGGGCCTGTTGGGTAAGCTGACGGATGGGACGAGAAACGGTGCGGGCGACCACGAACATGGCGAGGATACCCGCCAGGCCGACGATGGCCAGGGTGATGATGAGGGGGAAGAGGCTTCGCTGGACCGCCTCCCTGACCACATCGGTGAAGATCCCGACATGGACCTCGGCCCCGGTCTCCCCGAGCGGAACCGCGACCTCGTAGACGGATTTGCCGCCCACTTGCAGTTCCTTGGTGCTGGCGGGCGAACCTGGAAGCAGTTTATTTTGGGCCGTGACCTCTTTCGGGAAGCCATCGGTCTTGACGGTCTTGGCGAACTCCGCATCGAACAGCTCCAGATTGCCGAAGATGCCCGCCACCGGTACACCCTTGTTGTTGATCACCGCGGCGTAGGCGATATCCGGCAGCTTCGCGGTGAATTCGGCGATCTTGTTGACCCGCAGATAATTGCGCACCGCCAGTGGATCCAGGACAGCGGCCCCCATCTGCTGGGCGATGGCCGAGGTACGCAATTGGATCTGGGTCAGGATCAGCTCGGGTACATACCGCTGGTAGACGACGGCGAGCGCGCCTCCCATCGCCAACATGAAAAGCAGAAAGGTGAGTATCAGTTTGGTGCCGATACGCAGACCAGGCGCTTTCTCCATTCCTTTACTCGCGCCTGTGGAAGCTGTTTGTGTCGTGGCCATGATGATTTCCCCGTCTGAAAACTCTTGAAATGCCTGCCGGTGAAACGTCCTTCTCGGAACAATGGAAGGTAAGGCCGGGCGGTTCCCCCCAGACCGGCCGGCAACACCGAGCGAAGACAATACCGAATCCAAGGGTATTACAAAAGCCTGGCCGTTGAGGTAGATCACGAATCCGGCATATAGCCGGATCCAGGCCTGGGGTCTGGAGAGTCAGCGGGCTCCTGGGAGGCGGCTCGCCAGCACCCGTCTCTTTTCCTATAGCATTGATATACAAAGGTATATATCGCTTTTCCGGGGTACCGGAGGGGAGTTTCCGCTCGCTCTTGGCGAGGGTCAAGAACATGGTGAATTGCTAATGCAAAAAATTCTGCTTGTGGTATTCTTGGGTTCCAAGTAAGAATGATTCTTATTCAAAAGAGGATGCCCATGTTGCCAATGTACGATCAGAGTCTCTCCCTGCAACCCCTGGTTTCCCTGAACGAGGGCCAGCATGCCAAGCTGCTCCAGATCAATGGCGGTCATCATCTCGTCAGAAGGCTCATCTCCCTGGGTCTGCGCGTCGGGGCGGAGCTGGACGTGCTCCAACGTCGTCATCGCGGCGTGGTGGTGGCCAGTGCCGGTACCCGCGTCGCCCTGGGCCAGGGCATCGCCGAGAAACTCATGGTCAAGGCACTGAATTAATCCTTCTTCTCCATCTCGGCTCTATTAAGGGGATCGCGCCATGTTGACCATCGCCCTGGCCGGCAATCCGAATTGCGGCAAGTCGGCCCTTTTCAACGCCCTCACCGGGGTGCGTCAACGCACCGGCAACTGGCCGGGGGTGACCGTCGATCGGAAAGAAGGGACCTTCGATCTGGAGGGACAGAAGGTCACTGTGGTCGATCTCCCCGGGATCTACTCCCTGGACGCCGCCTCCATCGATGAGAGGATCACCCGGGACTATCTGCTCTCGGGCGAGGCGAAGCTCATCATCAATATCCTCGACGCCTCCAACCTGGAGCGGAATCTCTATTTCAGCGTGCAACTGCTGGAGATGGGCGTGCCCCTGCTGATCGCCCTCAATATGATGGATGTCGCCCGGCGGCGGGGCATCGAGATCGACACCGAACGCCTGAGCCAGCTCCTGGGTTGCCCGGTGGTACCCCTGGTCGCCACCAAGGGGGAGGGTCTGCCCGAACTGCAACGGCAGATCCTTCAGGTGGTGGACGGTCGACGCCGGGGCGGCTATCCCCTGACCCAGGGCGAGACGATCGAGCAGGCGATGACCGAGCTGACCCCGGCGATGGCTCAACGCGGTGCGCGGATGAATCCCCGTTGGCTGGCGCTCAAACTCCTGGAGGGCGACCCCAGTGCTGTCGCTCTGGCGGACGACGGCCTGACGGCCAGGGTGAAACACTGGCGCAGTGTGATCGAATCCCGCAGCGGTGAAGAAACGGATGTACACATTGCGGAGGCCCGCTACAACCATGCCCATACCCTGGCGCAACAGGTGACCCGGACCCAGACCCAACTGGGGCGCACGCTGACGGATCGTATCGACAAGCTGGTGCTCGGCCGCTATCTCGGCGTCCCCTTCTTCTTATTGGTGATGTACCTGATGTTTCTGTTCACCATCAACCTCGGCGGCGCCTTCATCGACTTTTTCGATGGTCTGGGGGCGGCCCTCTTCGTCGATGGCTTCGGCAGCCTGCTCGCCAGGCTCGGCGCCCCGGAGTGGCTGGTGGTGATCCTCGCCGAAGGGGTCGGCGGCGGGCTCAAGGTGGTGGGGACCTTCATCCCCATCATCAGCTTTCTCTATCTCTTCCTTTCCTTCCTGGAGGACAGCGGCTACATGGCGCGGGCGGCCTTCGTCATGGATCGCTTCATGCGCGGCATCGGCCTGCCGGGCAAGGCCTTCGTGCCCATGATCGTGGGTTTCGGCTGCAATGTCCCGGCGGTGATGGCCACCCGCACCCTGGAGAATCCCCGCGAGCGCAAGCTGACCATCCTCATGAATCCCTTCATGTCCTGCGGTGCCAGGCTGCCCGTCTACGCCCTCTTCGCCGCGGCCTTCTTTCCCACCAATGGCCAGAACCTGGTGTTCGGGCTCTACCTCATCGGCATCCTGGTAGCGGTACTGACCGGGCTGGTGATGAAGCGTACCCTGCTGGCGGGGGAAAGCGCCGGATTCATCATGGAATTGCCACCCTATCACCTGCCAAGCCTGAAAGGCATCCTGCTGCGAACCTGGGACCGACTGAAGCTCTTCGTCACCGATGCCGGCAAGGTGATCGTCGTCATGGTGCTGGCCCTGAACCTGCTCAATTCCCTCGGCACCGACGGCAGCTTCGGCAACAAGGACAGCGATAACTCCATGCTCAGCACCATCGGCAAGGGCATCACCCCGGTGTTCTCTCCCATGGGGATCACCGAAGACAACTGGCCCGCCACCGTGGGGATCTTTTCCGGCGTGCTGGCCAAGGAGGTGGTGGTCGGCACCCTGGACGCGGTCTACACCAAGATGGCCCAGGACGCGGACGGCAACCTGGATGACAGCACACCGGAGTTCGCCTTCTGGCCGGCGATCGCAGCCGCCTTCGCCACCATCCCGGAAAACCTGTCCAAGGTCGCCGATGCCCTGGTCGACCCCTTGGGGCTGGATGTGGGCGACATCAGCTCCGTCGAGGCGGCGGCGGACGAACAGGAGGTGGATGTCGGCATCTTCGGCATGATGGAAAGCCGATTCGACGGCGCCGTGGGGGCCTTCGCCTATCTGCTCTTCATCCTGCTCTATTCGCCATGTGCCGCCACCATCGGCGCCATCGTCCGCGAAACCGGCAGAACCTGGGCCGCCTTCGTCGTCTTTTGGACCACCACCGTGGCCTACAGCCTCTCCACCCTCTTCTATCAGCTCGCCCGCTTCGGCGAGCACCCCCTGACCTCCCTCGCCTGGGCCGCGGGCATCGGGCTCCTCTTGACGCTGATCATTATCGGTCTGCGTCTTTGGGGCTATCGGGAGGAGGACATCATGGTTCAACCCAGCCCCACGAGGATCTGATGCTTTCCACCATCAAACACTTTCTGCAACAGCGGCGCCGGGCCACCCTGGCGGAAGTGGCGGCCCATGTGCACGCCGAGGCTTCGGCCGTGCAAGGAATGCTGGAACTCTGGGTACGCAAGGGGCAGGTGCGCAAGTCCATGGCCACGGCCTCTTGCGGCGGTTCCTGCACCCAGTGCGAGGCCGCCAGTGTGGAGATCTACGAGTGGCTGGAAGGGCCGGGAATCGGGCTGGTCGTCAACCCCCCCTTGCCCTGCCGGGGGCATTGACCACACCCCCATGGCCGATTACAGAAAAAGGCCATTTTTGTTCTCTTTTGAAGAACAATAAAACGACTCACACTGGCAGTGTTCTTTATTAGAGAACAAAAAACCGGGTAAAAGAGCTCATGCCCGGAAGCCTCGACAAGCGGAGGGGCCAGCTCCTCACCCGCCGATGAGTGAAAGAGGCTGTCCCGCAGCCCGGGCCGCGGATTCGGTAACCCTTTCAGCCCAAACGCACCCGGGGATCGACCAGGGTATAGGAGAGATCGGTCAGGATGAGTCCGAGGATGTAGAGCAGGGAGGCCCGACTGGGCTCTCAGCCGGACGGAGTGATAGACCCCGCCCGGCTCAAGGGAGGCCGAACAAGCCAAACCAACCCTCCGCTCCAAACGACTTACTCTCCAAGACTCCCGGCAATGTCCTCGAAGGCCATGGGCTCGCCGCCCCAATCCGACGGATATAGCCCTCGCCGCACAAAGCGGTGAAACGAAGACCAGGGCCAATCCAGCGGTCGGGCAACCTGACCGTGTTTGACCGGGTTGAAATGGATGTAGTCGATATGCCGTTCGAAATCCCTTTCATCACGGATCAGATGTTCCCAGAACCGCCGTTGCCACACCCCGCGTCGCCGATTGTTTCGTCGTGAGGCGGAAATCTCCTGCCCGACCCACCCTCGGCCAGCCACCGCTTGGTGAATTCCTTTTTCAACCAGGCCCATCGCGTTGAATAGTCGGCGTCGCCGTCCGGGAGTCGCCATATCGCATGGAGATGATCCGGCAATACCACCACCGCGACGATCTCGAACGGCCGGTTGCGGCGACATTCCAGGGTGACCTCCCGCAACAGCGAGCGCCCCAGGGGGGTGGTGAGGATTGGCGCGCGACGTTCCGTCACCAGCGTGAAGAAATAGGTCCCACCGGGGATGAAGGCGCGACGCCAAAAGGTCACAGTGACCGATTCCGTTGAATGTTTGTGTTTGTTCGTTGTACGGCGGATCCGCCGGGCGGATACGAGGGATCAAAGGTTTGGGACGCGGGTATTATCCCCCTCCCGCATCGGACGGCACACGAAACAGATCATCATCGTAGGGTCCGCTCCGCGGACCAGGGCCATGTTGCCTCCGTCACCCATGTCACCCAATGAACCAAAAGAGGAAGGATCCCATCCGTTCAGTGCGCCTCGTGACCGAGCCAGGAAGATGGTCCGCACAGCGGACCCGGCCTCCGGCATCGGGACGACACACGAAACAGATCATTGTAGGGTCCGCTCCGCGGACCATAGCCATGTTGCTTCCGTCACCCATGTCACCCAATTCACCAGAAGAGAGATGATCGTATCCGTTCAGTTCACATCATGACCCCGCCAGAAAGATGGTCCGCACAGCGGATCCGGCCTCCGGCATCGGGACGGCACACGAAACAGATCATCGTAGGGTCCGCTCCGCGGACCAGGGCCATGTTGCCTCCGTCACCCATGTCACCCAATGAACCAAAAGAGGAAGGATCCCATCCGTTCAG
>JBPOHE010000168.1:0-13525 GCA_052035915.1 Pseudomonadota bacterium | reverse complement strand
TCACCGATCTCGGCGAGAATCCCAACATCAGCTTGCCTGCGGTCGCAAACTGATGACCTTCCCTTCCTTGCCAGAGTCGATGACCTTCTGATCGCTTCTTACACCACGTCCGGGGACACGATCGCTGAGAGCAAGACCCCGGAAGAAGAGATATCCACACCAAGGTGTTCCGGGCCTCGACCGAAAGTGGCCAGTTTCTGTTCTAATTAAGAGGACAATAAGCAAAACATAAGATTTATTGTTCTTATTTTAAGAACAAAAACCGGGTAAAACAGCCCTAGCCCGGGAGTCTCGACAGGCGGACGAGCCTGCCGTGGCGGCTTTTCTGTCTCTCGCAGCCAACCCCGTACTCTTTCCACACCCACCTTCGGGCGCGGCGATGGATAGAGTTCTCTTCACTCACCCCATCCGAGCCAATAGGAATCGGCCTTCCCTCGGCGACCAGCGGCGACGAGGCCATGGATCGAAACAATCCTCTCTTCCACCAAAGGGCCAGCCGCTTGTGCTACCTTTGCCTCCAGTCCAACCCAGATCCGGGAGCCGAAAACCGTGGATTCCCTCAGCCTTTTCCTGATCCTGCCCGCGATGGCGATACTGGGCTTCTCGGCTTGGCCCTACCTCCGGGCCCGTCGCCTGCGAGGTCTTCAGGCTCCTCCCCTCGCCATGGAAGCGGCGTCGCCCCGGAACGCCCTCATCTATTTCTGGAGCCCGAACTGCGGCCTCTGCCGCGGCATGACTCCCATCATCCAGCGGCTCCAGGGCCAGTGGTCGGAGATCGTCATGGTCAATGTCATGGAGCGGATGGATCTGGCCAGGCGCTACCGCGTCATGGCGCTACCGACCCTGGTGCGGGTGCGGGACGGCCAGGTGGCAGACATCCTGCTGGGGGCACAGAGCGAGCGCAAGATCCTCGCCCTGCTCGACTGAGCGCTGGTGAACAAACCTGCTGGGCGTCCCGCTGACGGCGTTGCGCGATGCTCGCAAGCTCGCCGTACCTCTTTGTACTGTCTCGCTTTCTGCGCTCCGTGCGCCTTGTCATCGGGCCGCTCGCGACAGTTTTTCACCAGCTCTGAGCCCCCACCATGAGCGGCTGTGGCCTCTTCTCCGAACGTTTCGCCGGTGTCCAGCGGGTGTATGGCCGCGCCGGCTTGGAGGTTATCCGCGAGCTGCACCTCTGCGTGGTCGGCCTCGGCGGGGTGGGTTCCTGGGCGGTGGAGGCCCTGGCCCGTTCCGGGGTCGGTCGCCTCACCCTGATCGACCACGACCGCATCGAGTCCCACAACATCAACCGCCAGATCCAGGCCCTCGACAGCACCGCCGGTCGCTCCAAGGTCGAGGTCATGGCGGAACGCATCGGCCAGATCAATCCGGAATGCCGGGTGGAGGCGATCGACGACTTTCTCACCCTGCAAACCATCGACAACTATCTCGCCCCTCCCTACGATTACCTTATCGACGCCATCGACAGCATCAGCTTCAAGTCGGCGATGATCGCCCACTGCCGACGCCACAAGCGCCCCATCATCACCGCCGGTGGCGCCGGGGGCATGAGCGACCCCAGCCGCATCCTCGTCGCCGATCTGAGCCAGACCTATAACGACCCCCTGGCCTCCCGGGTACGGGCGCGGCTGCGACGGGACTATGGCTTTCCTCGGGAACCTGGGAAACGCTTCGGAGTGGAATGCGTGTTCTCGACCGAACCGCCGGTCTATCCCCAGGCCGACGGCGGCGTCGGCCACCGCAAGCCCGAACTCCACGGCGTCTCCCTGGATTGTCGCTTCGGCTATGGCTCGTTGAGCACGGTCACGGCGGTATTCGGTTTTATCGCCGCCGCCAGGGCCCTCAACAAAACCCTGGCGAAGCGACTGGGGAAGGAAGCGCGAAAAAACACGCCCGCGGTCATCGCCGAACCGGGATGAGTCCGCTCGCTTGGCGGCTATCCACAGAAACAGACTGTTTTTCTCATCCATTGCGATTGAGTAGCTCATGCCGAGCCGCTAGTATGGGGTCTCCAGGGAAGACCCAAAAAACCCGGCTCTGTCGTATTGTGACGAGACTCCAGCATGAGATCATCGCCCACAGCTCTCCCTGCCCGGCTCCCCGATTTCCTTCTCCGCGAGGGAGGTGTCGGTTTCCAACCTCCAGATCCAGGCGGGGCGAGCGGCCGCCTTCCGGGCAAAGGCCGAGGGTCACCGTCCGAGACCGGGCGACTCCTCACCTAGGACCACCACAGGAATCCGGCGGAGGTACCATCACTTGGGTTCGCTGAGGGCAGAGGCCGCCGAACGGGAGCCATCCCGCTGGACCGCCTCCTGGCCGGTCGGTAGGGGACCGAGGGCCTGGCTCGGTCATCTCGGTTTTCTTCTCGGCCCGTCTCTGCTCGCCGCCCTGCTGCTGGCTACCGGCCTGCTCTGGCGCTTCGATAATGTGTTGTATGACTGGCAGCTCGGTTTGGTGGAACGACCGGCGGCGGCGGACATCCTCATCATCGCCGTGGACGAACGCAGCCTGAGCGCCATCGGACGCTGGCCCTGGTCGCGGCGGATCCACGCCGATCTCATCGATCTACTGACCAACGCCGGGACAGGGGCGATCGGGCTGGATGTGCTCTTTGCCGAACCGGTGCGGGAAGACCCGGAGGCCGACATGGTTCTGGCCCAGGCCATCCGCGCCAACGGCCAGGTGGTGTTGCCCGTGCTCAACGAACAGATGGACCGCGGCGGCCAACAGGTCGAGACCTTCTCGGTCCCCGCCATCACCGAGGCGGCCGCCCAGCTTGGCCATGTGGATGCGGAGATGGATGCCGACGGCAGCGTTCGCAGCCTCTTCCTCAAGGCCGGGATCGGGTCGCCGAGATGGTCCCACATGGCCCTGGCCATCCTCGAAATCGAGACCGGGCAGGAGCACAGCGATCTCCCCGGCGAACGGCGACCACGGACCCTGGACGCCGAGCCCTGGGTCTGGGTCAGGGACAACCGCATCCTCATCCCCTACGCCGGCCCTCCCGGACATTTCAAAACCCTGTCCTACATCGACGCCCTCAGTCATGAGTACCCCAATGATCTTTTCGCCGACAAGCTGGTGTTGATCGGGGCGACCGCCGCCGGCCTCGGCGACACCTTGCCGACGCCTGTCTCCGCCCTCAATCGGCCGATGTCCGGGGTCGAGATCATCGCCAATGTGCTGGATAGTCTGCGCCAGGGGATCGTCCTGGAACCTCTGCCTCCCTCCTCGCGCTATGCCCTCGGCCTGGGGCTTTGCCTGGGTCTGATGTTGGTCCTGATGCAACTCCCGCAACGCTGGTTGCTGCTTGGCAACGCCTTCGCCCTGGTGTTGGTGTTCACCGGCAGCGGCCTGCTGCTGCATTGGTATCATCTCTGGTGGGCGCCGACGGCCACCCTTTTCAGCCTGCTCCTGGGACAGGGCCTCTGGGGCTGGAGTCGGCTGGGAGAGCTGACCCGTTCCCTGACCCGGGAACGGGCGCACAGCCAGGTGGTGTTACACAATATTCGGGATGCCGTGATCCGCACCGATGCCTGGGGGCAGATCGACTATCTCAATCCCGCCGCGGAGGCCCTGCTCGGCGTCAGCGGCGCCCGGGCCCAGGGCAGCCCACTGACGTCCTGGTGTCGCATCGAGGGTGACGAGACCGAGGATCCCGTCGCCCAGTGCCTGGGTTCGGGCCAGCCCGTCCCCCTGGTCGACCGGCCCTGCCGCCTGGCAACGAAAGCCCAACCGCAACATATCCGCGGTGTGGCGGCGCCGATCCGCTCATCCACCGGGGCGGTGATCGGTGCCCTGCTGGCCCTGGAAGAAAGCGAGGCCCGGCTGGAGGCGCGCGGCGGTATCGACCTCCACACCCTGTTGCCCAACCGGGATCTGTTCCGCACCCATCTGGAGGCGACGCTGATCAAGGCGGCCACCCAACGCCTGGATGTGGCCCTGGTCATCATCGACGTGGATCACCTGAAAAGTGTCAACTACAGTTGCGGGCGCCAGTGCGGCGATCGTCTGCTGGCCGAGGTCGCCAGGCGGCTGCGGGCCTGTACCTCGGAGCAGGCCTTTCTGGCCCGTATCGGTGGCGACGAGTTTGCCCTGATCATGGAGAACTGGGGAGACCCACCACCACTGGAGGCCTTTCTCGCCGGCATCCGTCAGACGATCGACGAGCCGGTGGAGCTCAAGGAACACCGCGTCGTCCCCTCCATCACCGCTGGGGTCAGTATCTTTCCCAAGGATGCGACGGACGCCGACAGCCTCTTCCGCAATGCCGAGATCGCCATGTACGCCGCCAAGGACAAGACCCGCAAGCGGACGGTCTTCTGGACCCCATCCCTCGGCCATAAAGCGATCGAGCGTTTGTTGCGGCTCCAGGAGGTGCAGAACGCCATCAACCTCGACCAGTTGGAGCCCTTCTTCCAACCCCAGGTGGAGCTGGACGGGGAACGCCTGGTCGGCTTCGAGGTGCTGGTACGCTGGCGTCATCCGGAGCGGGGCCTGCTGGGGGCCGCCGAGATCGTGCCCATCGCGGAACAGATGGGGCTCGCGGAGCCCCTGGCGGCCCAGATGCTGCGGCTCAGCTGTCGCCAGGCCAAGACTTGGCGAGAGGCGGGATTGCCGCCGATCCGTCTGGGGGTCAACATCTCGCCGCCGGTGTTCAGCAGCCTGGCCCTGGTTCGACTGGTGCGGGAGGCGCTCGATGAATTCGATATCGATCCTGCCCGGCTCGATCTTGAGATCACGGAAAGCGCGGTGATGGACGACTTCGACTCCAGCCTGGCGAACCTACGCCGACTCAAGGGCATGGGTATCCACATCTCCCTGGACGACTTCGGCACCGGCCATTCCTCCCTCGCCACCCTGAAGCTGTTTCCCATCGACCAGCTCAAGCTCGACCGGGCCTTTGTCAAGGATCTGGGCCTCAGCCCGGAGGCCCAGGCCATCGCCATGGCGGTCATCGTCATGGCCCATAACCTCAATATCCAGGTGATCGCCGAAGGGGTCGAGACCAAGGCCCAGAAACAATTGCTCGAAACCCTCGACTGCGACGAGATCCAGGGGTACTACCTCAGCCGCCCCCTCCCGGCCATCGAGGCGACCCTCTGGTTGCAACGATCGCAACAGGCCGCCCCCCTCGCCGGCGGCTGACCGGCTTCAGCGCGGCGATCCCCCCGCGGGAGTCGCTCCAGGAAGGTTTTTCACCACCAGGCTCTTGGGCGGTTGGTCGAATTCGACTCGCTCCAGCATCCCCGGGGTCAGATAGAGGGTACCCTGTTCATCGACCAGCATCGCCAATTCAATGCCCAGGTCACGGGCGATCTCCAGCCAATCCCGGCTGCCGGCCACCACCAGGGCGGTGGCGGCCGCGTCCGCCAGGGCACCGTTGGCGGCGATGACCGAGGCCGAGACGATCTCGGTGACGGGGCGACCGGTGCGGGGGTCGATGATATGGGAGTACTTGATGCCTTCGTATTCGTTATAGCGCTCATAGTTGCCCGAGGTGTGGACCGCTTCGCCGCTCTCCAGGGTGACCGCGCCGAGGATCCCCGCCCCCTGGGGATGACGGATGCCCACCCGCCAGGGCCGCTCGCCGTGGCGACCCAGGGCCGACAACCCGCCTCCCAGATTGATCAGGGCATGCTCGATCCCCAGCTCCCGCAACCTGGCCAACACCAGATCCCCGGCAAAACCCTTGGCCACGGCGCCGAAGTCCAGCTTGACCGCGGGATTACGGCTTCCCACCCGGTCCCCCTCGATGATCAGGTCTTCCATGCTGGGCCGCTTGGCCACCAGTTCGGCGACCAGCCCGGGATCCGGCGGCGGCTTTGTCTTGTGGATATCGTCGCTATGAAAGCCCCAGAGCGCCACCAGTCGCCCGATCCCTGGGTCGAACAGGCCATGACTGCGTCGTTCCAGATCGAGAGAGACGCGGATCAGCGGTAACAACGAGGGCGTTACCCGGTAATCCTGTCCGGCGGCGATGGCCGCATTGAGTTCAGTCAGCGGGCCGGGCTCCCAGGGGTGCCAGTCCCGGTGCATGACATGCAAATCCCGGGCGACCTGGTCCGCGGCGGCCTTGGCCCGCTCCGGTGGCGCCCCCCAGATACCCAGGTCCACCAGGGTCCCGAAGACAAAGATACGTTCCTGATAGAGCTGGGGCGGCGGTGGGGCACAGGCCGCCAGTCCGAGCGCCAGCAACAAGGGAAGTCCGAAACGGCGTACCACGGCCATGAGTGAACAGCTCCAGCATCAATCTTGGCCGGGGAGTCTAACAAACCCCCGATCGGAGCGCCTCTCGGCGGCACCAAGCGGATTTTCGGCGGTGGTTGTTCCCGTCGCGCTTTCCCTTGACCCTCCGGAACCCGCCCACTATGCTGCTTGTCCAATCCTCGCAATCCTGGGGGTAAATACAGAACCGCCGGGGGCAAGGTTCGATCACGATTCCCACAACCAATACATCGAGGAAGATCAGGATGAAAAAAATGTTGCCGGCGCTGCTGCTGGTGCTTCCGGCCCAGGTTTTTGCTTTGGACTATCTGCAATTCGCCGTCGATGACACCTTGAAATGTTCCCATCCCACCGTGGACCGCAAAGATGCCAAGGCCGAGTTCGCCATGAATCCGACCAAGCAGGGGGACAAGGAGACCACCAGGGTACGGGTCTTCTACAAAGGTATGATCAAGCCCAACTCCATGCTGATCGAATACACGGTCATGGAGGCCTCGACCAAGCTGATGCAGGCCAAGATCCTCGAGGACAGCAGCGGCACGCCCGCCAAGTCTTGTAGTTACTTCAAAGGCTGGCAAGAGCTCAAGGACTGAGGCGGCCCCACGGCCCGACGCCCCCTCACCGGGGCGTCCTTTCCCGGCGCGACGCCTCCAGGCGGTGTTTCTTACCCCTTGTCCATGTCGGCGCCGACCCGGAGCGCCGCGGACCAGATGCGGCGGCCAACCCCAAGACCCACGGCGGATCGGATCATGCGCCTGAAATCCTTGCAGGCCTTGATGGCGCGACATGGTTTCGAGTCCAACGACGATTACGAATACCAGATCCGCTGCCTGTTGCAGAATCCGGTCGACAAGCTCCGCTGCCTGAACGTCGAAGGCGGCTCCAACCGTCGCAAGACGGCCTTCGCCATGGCCTTGGCGGAGGCCCTGGCCTATCCCCACACCCTCTATCACGACTTCACCCAGCAGAAACCGCCGCTACGGGAGTCGATCCTGCCTCCCAGCCGCGACGAACACGGCCTGCAACCGACCCCGATCGACCCCCTGGACCAGATCCTCAGCGAGGCTTGCGCCTTCAGCGAGGCCGAAGGCACCCTGCTGGTGCTGGACCAGCTCCAGGCCGCCGACTTCCGGGAACATATCCGGCTGTACAAATTCCTCCAGACCGCCCGCTGGGTCACACCGGACCATGCCTATTTCGCCAATCCCGATCACCTGCTGGTGTTTCTGCTCTCGGATCAACCCCTGTACCACTCCTTGCAGAAATCCAGCTTTCGGGTCTGGGTCAACGATGTCTCCAACCGCCGGGTCGATTATCAGCCCCAGGACTTCGACCTTGGCGACGAGGCCCGTGGTCTGTTCGAGGCCCTGGCCGAACTCTTCGTTCTCCTCGGTCTGAGTCCGACCCGCACCGAATATTTCAAACTGCTCCATGACATCCACACACTGGTGCGCAGCCGCGAAGATCTGCGAAACTCCATCTACGGCTGGACCGAAGGGGTGGACCGCCAGCTACTGTTCTCACCCCGACTCCTCCCCCAACTCGATCAGGTGATCGCCGCCCTCTTTGTCTATCTCCATGTGGACGTACTGGAACTGAAAACCCTCGACGGCGAAGCGACCACCCCCATTGATAGGCATCATCCCTGGGTATAGAAGTTTTCGCTAAAATATAAATATTGTTTCGGCCCGGAGGAGAGGTCCCATGTCCAGCATCACCAATGACCAGGAGTTTCGTGCCGCCCTCGATGCCCTCGACGAATCCGGGCGTCGCTTCATGGCCGGTTGCTTCGTGCGGAGCGTCCTCGATCTGTCGCGCGATACCCTGGTCCAACGGGCTGTCGAGGTCGCCCTCAACCCGGAGCGTTCCGACCCGGAGATCGAGCAGGCCTACCGGGCGGCCAAGGGCTATGCCGCCAAGACCTTCACCGCCTGCGGCAACGACACCGACTGGCTGGCCCAGGCCGATCACTTCGTCGCCATGGCGGCGGCGGCCGCTCTGCAACCTTCCGAGACCACGGCCAAAGGCAAGAACCTTGCTTGGCAAGCGGCCTTGGAGGCGCGCATGGCGAAGAATTGCCTCATGATCCACAGCGATCAGGCTGGCGACCACAACGAAGCCCAACAGCAATACCTGTTACTGGAGGATTACGCCGCCGTTTGAGTCGCCAAGGCCCGGGTGGGCTTGAAATTCCCGGTCCCCGCCGCATTGAGGATGGAAGAACCATTTACCAGCTTCACTCGACGGGGGGCGACCGGCATGACGCGACAAGACAGAATCCACTCCAGACTCCAAACCGAGCTGCGACCGCTGCATCTGGAGGTCATCAATGAAAGTTCCATGCATGCCGTCCCCCCGGGCTCGGAGACCCATTTCAAGCTGGTGGTGGTCAGCGACCAGTTCATCGACGAACGCCTGATCAATCGCCATCGCCGCATCAACGCCCTGCTCAGCGAAGAGCTGCACACCGGGCTCCATGCCCTCGCCCTGCATACCCTGACGCCGGAGGAATGGTTCGCCCAGGGCGGGCGGGTCCCGGATTCGCCCCTGTGCATGGGTGGCTCCAAGGCCGATCCTCCGGGCCAGGCCGGGTAAGGGCCGCTTCCAGAACGATTCCTGCTGGATCTGGCGAAAAATATAACGCCCAAACCTCATACCATTTCCTATTGGTTTATCCGCCTGAAAGCCATGAGGTAGGCTGGCGATGAGCGAAGCGAATCCCAGCTACTGAGAAGCTGGGTTTCAGCGCTTCGCGCCTCAACACCAGCCTGCGAATATCGATAATACCTATCGAGAAATGGTATTACATCGGTCGTCATCCCTTGCCATCACAGGATCGAGGGGTGGCGGCCAATTTTTGCTCACCTCCCGGCCTGCCCCAGTGAAGCCCGGATAGCTGCAAAGCTGGGATTCGCTACGCTCATCACCAGCCTGCATAAGCCCGGGCATGGACAGAAATAGCCCTTTTCTGTTGAGATCTTGAGAGCAAAGGCCAGATTTTATGGGGTGATTGTTCTCTCCAAGAGAACGAAAATCGGCCTCAAGGCCCTATGCCCGAGACGGCTGTTTCACCAAGCGCAGGGAGGGAGGACAGCCGCCCGGTGGCCTGGGCTGGGTGGCCATCCCTCCTCATCCCAGCCGCGGCACCCAGGTGCGCTCGAACAGCCAGTCGCCAACCTCCCCTTCCAGGAAGGCCACCAGGGCCGGCAGAAGGCGGGCGGCGTCGAGCAGGCCCAGCTCCTCCAGCCAATGCGGGAAGTCATCCTCCCCCACACCCCGCGCCTGGGCGCAGGCGAAAAGCAGCGCCCCGGCGTGCTGGAAAAGCTGTTCCTGCTGAGGGTGCTGGCCGCCGCGTGTCGCTACCAGGAAGGCTGCCGCCCCAGCCAAGAGCGGCGCGGCCTCTGCTTCCAACCCACCGAGGGCCTGGAGCATCGCCCCGCACAGGTTGAGCGAGTCCTCCACCGGCGCATGGATGCGCAAGGCCAGCCACAGGGCCTGGGCTAGGCAGGCTCGGGCCTCCGGAGGCTCCACCAAGTCGCTGAGATTGCCAAGCACCCTCACCACATCGCCCCAGGCCCGTACCTGGACCAAGGCCGCCAGGGCGCGGCGGTTGAGTTCGATAGCCCGCTCCCCGTCCCCCTCCTGTCCCGCGGCCCAGGCCATGTTCGCCAGCGTTGCGGCCTTGCCCTGAACGTCGCCGATTTTTTCCAGGAGGACGAGCGACTCGTTCCACAGTTGCAGGGCGCGCGGGATGTCGCCTTGCTGGGCGATGACGCCCGCCATCATGGAAAGCGTTGCGGCCTTGCCCTTCACGTCGCCGATTTTTTCCTTGAGGACGAGCGACTCGTTCCACAGTTGCAGGGCGCGCGGGATGTCGCCTTGCTGGGCGACCAGCTCGGCGAGGTTATGTTGGATTGCTGCCAATATGATCGACTTGTCAGGGGCTAGGTCTTTATCCTCCAGGGCGCAGGCTAGCGCCCTTTCGTAGTGTTCCCTGACCTGGGGTCCTCCCAGGACCTTTTCGGCCCGTGCCAGGGTGTGAAGCAGAGGATAATCCTCCCCCAGAACCAACGCCTCTTCGCACCAGCGTTGCGCCTCGCGATAGCGGTGGCTGTTCACCGCCCAGGTGGCGATGCGGTCGGTAACCTTGGCAGCCAGGGGCTGGTCGCGAGCGGCGAGAGCCAGGCGGCGGATCTCCAGGGCCTGGGCCTCGGTAACTCCTTCTTGTTCATCCTCCCACCACAGGCGGTAGAGGATTTGAGCCGCCGTGCCGAGGGCTTGGGCGCGCTCTGTTGCGTCCAGTTCCCCTTCTAACAACGGAGCGAGAAGGGGTGAGGCGAAGCACCAGGTATGTGGTGTTTCTCCTTCGATTCGGAGACTCTCCGCCAGTCCGAGACCCGTGAGACGACGCAACCGCTCGGCAAGCCCGGGGGCCAAGTCGAGAGCGGCTATGGCTTCAAAGGGTACGGGGAGTTCGTAGAGGGTCAGTAACGCCAGGGTTCGCAAGGTGTCGCTCGGCAACTGGTCGAGCAGCCCTTCCAGCAGGGCATCCTCGCGGAACTCGGCGGCCTTGTTTTCAATGCGGCCCAGCAGGGCTTCGGGATTGATTTGCGGGTCCCGCAAGACCGCGTCCAGCCATTCCAGCAACCGCGGGTTACCTGCGGCCACTTCCAGGGCTCGCGTACGGGGCTCCGGCGCAACCTTGGAATTCGGCGCAAAGGCGACGAGGCGTTGGGTTTTCTTCTCCAGCTCCGCGCCGAGAAAGGTGGTCAGGCCGAGATCAGCCAGGGGGAGGCCGGAGAGCCGCTGGCGGCAGGTGACGATCACGCGGCTGTCCGTACCACTCTCGCGAATCGCCACCAGCACCGCGCGCAGGGCGGTCTCGGCGGAGGATTCCAGGATCAGACGGCCATCCGGGCGGGTACGGGGTAGAAAGCGTTTGGCGCCCGGTGCAGCAATTTCCGCGACCTGGGCGTTGTGTTCAAAATCGTCGAAGACCAGCAGCAATGGGCGTTTGAGGTGCTCGGAGAAGAGCCGTTCAAGACGCTGGTCAAGGCCGAGGGAGTCATCCGCGAGTAGGGTTCGGGCGTTGTTGTCGGCGAGGCGCTGGGTAAAGCGGCGTAGCACCTCGTTGGCGTCGAGGCGACCATACCAGACCCAGGGGTCATGAGTGGGCGCGAGGCGGTCACAAAGACGGGCGGCGAGGCTGCTCTTGCCCAGTCCCCCCATCCCGTGAAGTAACAGGCCGGGCCGATACTCATCGTCGCCTGGCCGGGCGCGCAGGATTCTCAGGGCGCTCTGCAGCAGGCGACGGCGACCGACAAAACCACGCCGGTCACAGACGCGGACGCGCCCCTCGGGATCGAGGAAAGCCTGAGTGGCAGGTTTGATGCGGAATTTCTCTCGGCCTGGGTGCTGGGGCGCGGTGACCAATGCGGTCAAGGGAGTGGGATCGGCGTACAGGCGCAGTTGATGCCAGTAGTCGGTTCTCCTCTCCCATAGACCCTGGCGGGCGGCAGCTACCGCTTCATCCAGGCGGTCGCCGACGGCAAGCTTGTGGTAGAGGGTTTCCGCCAGGTGGGTGGCGGCCTGGTCGCCGACTGGCAGGGCCCAGCCGAGGACCGCCGGGGCACCCGCCTGGACCATGGATTCACTGAGCGAGGGCATGCCGAGGGCAGGGGTCTGGCCGGTGCGGCACCCCGAGAGGAAGAGCAGGCGGGGGAAGCGCCCAGCAAAAGCACGGGCGAGCTGATCAGCGTTAACCTTCTGCTGGTATCCGTAGTCGTCTTCCAGCCAAAAAAAGGCGCGGTCATTCTCAACATCCGCATGGCCGGTGAGGTGAACCACGTCAAAATAGCCCGCTGGATAGTCCTCAATCACTCTCTGCAAGCCGGCCAGGCTGCCGCTCTCCTCCACCACCAACTCAACTCCCTGGGAACGGGTGGCGTCGAGAATGCGCCCCTCCTCGGCCTCGAAGTCGAGTTCGGGCTGGGTGTTGCGCGGCGAGGCGGCCATGAACAGGACCCGTAGGTAGCGGTTTTGGAGAGGGCAGCCGTGGGACAAAAACTCGCTTGCCCGGCGTACTGGGGTGAAGAGGCGGTGAGAGTCGGCGCAGAGGAAGGTCTGCCCATCGTGCAACAGTTCCCACGGCAGGTGACGCAGACCGGCGGCACCGTCGAGGTGGAGCGCGACGTGGCGCTCTGCGTTACGCCGCTGTGAGAGACAGCCCTGGCTGGTATCCTCCAGCCAGCGGTAGAGTTCCCGACCCAGCCACGTCAGCGACGGGGCGGCGGAGCGGTACCCCTGTTCACTAGTCGTGATCAAGTGGTTCAGGTCGGCGGCGGACAGGGGATACTGGGCGAAAGGCGTGACGGCATTCTCCTCGTAGCAACGCAGCTCGTAATCGCTGGCGGTGCGCGGGAAAAGCTTGAGGGTGTAACTGCGCATGGGGCACTCCTTATGGCCTCTGTTGTTCTCCGGCCCAGTGGGTACGCAACAACTTCTCGATCCGACGGGCGGAGCCTTCCAGCTCGATGTGGGTGGTCTTGGGGGTCTCGTGAATCACCGCCCGGATACGGCGGGATTCGAGGTGCTTTTCCAGAATGCGCGCGAGCTGAGTGAGAAAACCCTTCTCGCTCACCGCGACCGTCAGCGCCCCTCCCGCCCCCAGAGCCACCGCCAGCACAGTCCAGAGGGTCGACGGGTCACCCCGATGGGCCTCCCCGGCCTCTGGGACCTCGATCGAACCAAGCTTCAGGACATCCTCGAGACCCTGAGCGGCTATCAGGCGCGCCATTTCATCCCGGACCTCGCCGAGATTCCCCACGTCATCACTTTCCAGTAGCAGTTCCATTTTTTATCCCAAAAAGAATCGGATAGGTTTGGAGATAGTGCCCAACGCCTTTGGGATTTGCAAACAACAACCTGTGCCATCGGGGAAATTCCTTCTTTTGGATGGTGGCCGCAAGCTGGAGCTTGGGAAGCAACAACCAAGCTGGTGAATTCTTCACACTTCCACTGGTACTCCTGCCATGTTGTCGCCGACAGCCAGGGGTAGAGTATGTCTCACCGGCGGCGCGAATGAGACGCCGCCGGAAACCAGATGATGAACACTACTTTTCCAGGAGATGAACCATGAAACTGCATACCACATTGACCGCCCTCGGCCTTTTCGCCCTTTCTTCAATCGCCTTCGCCGGCTCCGAGGTCAAGGATTCCACCATCACCAACCTGAGCAATGTCAATCAATCCGCCAACCTGGCGATCGGCAAGGGCGCCGAGGCCAACATGGGCACGG
>JBPOHE010000025.1:0-15493 GCA_052035915.1 Pseudomonadota bacterium | reverse complement strand
AGGGGCGCGGCGCTCTATCCTCGACTCAGGTGAAGCCGTCCGCAGTGTAGCCGATGCCTCTTTCCCGGCTCAAGGAGACGGGTGGTGAGAAGGCTTGCCTTGCCACCTATCAGTTGGTTTCCCCCCCTTGACAAGGGGGGATTGAGGGGGGGGCACAGCGGCGAAATCTCTGACGAAGCCATCCTGGCCGCGGGGCTTCAGGCCAGAAAATCCCCCTTCTCCATCCTTTTCCAACGGGGAAGAGGTCCAGGAACCTTCTCTCACCAAGACTGGCAGGTGGTGAGGTTCCTTCTTCCCCGGATGTCGTTTGGCTCCATCCGGGCTACCGGCTCCCGGGCCTGGGCGTTTGAGTCCGGCTTTCCGTTCTCCAACAGAGAACAATACCTCTTTCAGTAACGCATTGTTCTCGAAAAAAGAACAATGATTGGCGATTTTCAGTCGAGGCCCGGAGCCGGATAGCCGTGGAAGAACCGAGCCACGCTGCAACCGCTTCTTGTAGCTGGAGTTGAGGTCGGGCAAAAACACAGTGTTGCCCGACGTTCAATAGTAGATGTCGGGCACAGGTGCCAAACCTAACCGGCTGGTAAAGTAGGATATGGTGAGCGAAGCGAACCGCATCAGTCGCGGAAAGACCAAGCCTCATAAGAGCGGGCGGACGCCCGCACTCCCCAGCCCATAGCCCGGCAGGCTGTAGTCTGTACCGGCCTGGGTCGGGGCCGAGTAGGTCGATGCATCAAAATGATTACCAATTATTTCGTTCGGCCTGAGCTTGTCGAAGGCGATTAGCGGCGGGGGGCTCGCGGCTCGACAAGCTCACCGCGAAAGGTAACCGGTTTGGCGGAACGATCTACTAGAGCCTTGTGCTGGTTCCCACGCGGTCGAGGGGAAAACTATATAACGCAGCAATTCAGCGAGAACGTTATATCTTTCTGCGTCTGCATGGGGCGTTCGATCTCCGTGGGTTCTAAAAAACGGACACTGAATCTATGCTTGCTCCCGCTGATCTCGGCAAAGACGGCGGCCTCGCTATCAACACCAACGCGAATGAGTTGGGCCGGAACCTGTGAATCCAGTGACTGTTGGAAAAACCCTTGTACCGCGACCTCCTGCGTTGGACGGCTGCTACGACGGATAAGATCGAGTAACAGGGAAATAGCATCACGCAATGGATGAATTTTTTGCAGCCAGGCCTGCATCTGCTGCAATCGCTGCGCCGCCGGTTGTTGCAACCAATAATGATATTGAGGTAAGTCGAAGCTACAGGTGCCGCCCGGGATGGCACTGCGTTGCAGGATGGCCTTGAGAAACTCGTTGTTTCTTAGATGCTGGCCGAACAGTCCTTCGATATGACTGATTTTCGTCGTCTCCCGATCCAAATGATCGAGTATTTCAGTTAAAGCATTCGGGTCCACGCCTGGTTGGTTTTTCATGCGCACAAGCTTTTGAGCCTGGCGTTCCAGTTCTTTCGTGAGTTCGGTTTTGATATCGGTGCGACCAAAAATCACCACGATTTTCAATAAGCTATCTATGGCGGCCCGGCTCCCCCATTCCTCCGTTTGTGGGAGGAAATAGCCCAACTCCTTAAAAAGTTGCTCCAGGCGCAGAAAGGTTCTCATGCGCTCATTGAGGGGATGCTCATAGATGACGAGGTTGTGCACAAAAGCACCTCAGTGGCGTAGGGATTTTGAAGGAGGGCTTGGCATTTTGATACATTTGCTCGGGGTTCGTAAACCTGGGCCTTTTTCGGGGGTGTGATTCAAACCCTAAGCGTTCAGACCCCCTACGCCACTGGCATCGGCGACGAATGCTGGGTTGTGGAATACGCGACTCAACCCACGAGGCCCACCGCCGCAGGAATTAGCCCGTGAGCTTGCGGTAGATCTCCGCCACCTGGCGCGGGAGTTGGCTGACATCGCTCACCAGGGCGTAATTGGCCGGGCCGTACATGTGGGGAAGATAGTCCCGGGCCTGGTCGTCGATGGTGATGCAAAAGGGATGGATGCCGATCTGGCGGGCTTCGAGCAGTGCCTGACGGGTGTCCTCGATACCGTATTGGCCGAGATAGTAGCCGTCGTAGTCTTCGGGCTTGCCGTCGGAGAGGCTCATCAGCAGCTTGGTGCGCGCCTCGGTACGGCGCAGCTTGTCGCTCAGGTGGCGCACCGCCGCCCCCATGCGGGTGTAATCCTGAGGACGCAGGCCGCCGATACGGGCGAACATCCCCGCGTCGGCCGGGTCCTCGAAGGCCTTGACGCGGAAGATCTCGCAACGCTTGCGGGTCAGGCCGGAAAAGCCGTAGATGGCATAGCTATCCCCCAGCGCCTCCAGGGCGGTGCTCAGCAGGATCAGGGATTCCCGCTCGGCCTCGTTGATCCAACCCTTGGTCGAACCCGAGATATCCACCATGAGGATCACCGCCACCCGACGATCCTGTCGCCGCAGGCGGGTGAACACTTGGTTCGACATCTCCAGGCCGCGGTAACCGTCGACCCAGGCCTCGACGAAGGCATCGAAATCCACCGCATCCCCATGGGACTGGCGGCGCAGGATGCGGTCCTCCTCGGCCATAGCCTCGAAGGCGCGGCGGAGTTGCTTGAGGAGATAACCGTGCTTGGCCCGGCTGCGGCTGACGAAATCGTCCCAAACCGGGGTCACCTGACGCTCCCGCACCACACACCAGTTCTTGCGGTAATGCCGGCGGCGGAAATCCCATTCCCGATAGAGGGAGGCCCCTTCCTCGTGGTAACTGCCCTGCCAGACCTGCTCCGGGTCCAGGCTGAGGGGTTGGAGCAGGCGCGGGTCGTATTCCCCCGGACCGGCGGGAACCAGATAGTCCGGCGGGATGGTGCCCAGGTCCTGGACGATGGAAGTCAGGAGATCCTTGACCTCCGGCGGCAGCACCAAAGGCTGATCCGCCAGGCTGAGGCTGATGGCGAAGGGATTGGGGTCCTCTTCCCGGCGCTTGGCGGTGAAGCCCGGCAGGCGTTCGGCGGGGGGAGCACCGCCCTGTTCGTCCTGAATCCGCCGCAGGATGGTCCGCAACTGGGCCTTTTCCCGCGGTAACCGCCTCGACTTGAGGCTGGCCACCGCCTCGGGACGCAGTTCGCCCTGATAGCAGACGGGTTCGGGAACCGGTTCCGGATACAAGCGCCGGAGCAGCTCCAGGGAATCGGCGGCGGTGGCGGTCGGTCGGAGCAGAACGGCCACCCGCTCGCCCCAGGGGAAGAGGGGCCCGGCCTGGTCCAGAGCAAGGCGTAACCCCAGCATATCCCGATAGAGTCCAGGCAATTCCCGTTGCAGAACGGCATCGAGGCGGATGGTCTCCAGACGGTGAAAAAGCCGCAAGGCCCGCGCCGGATCGGGATAGGGCGCGAAGGCGGCGCTTGGGTCGATGCCGAAGGTACCAAAACAGGTCTGCGCCCAGAGATGGGCCGCCATCGCCTTGTAGAGACGGAAATTCTCCCTCGGGGTGGGAAAAAGACTGAGTACGGCGGGCAGGAAGATGGTCTCGCTGTCGGTGTAGGCGACCTCTCCCTCAGCCACCCTGAGCCGGCGTCCCGCCAGTCCCTGCACGAAATGGAGCAGAACCCCCATCTCTTCTTCCAGAATGGCGCCGGCGGCGCGGTATTGTCCGATACGGAGAAAGCGGTCGAGGTCGGCGATGACCCCCAGGGCTGGGCGCAGACCGGCCTTGTCATAGCTGTCCATGGCCTGCAAGGCCCAGGCCTCGATCAGACGCGGCTCCATCTGGGTGAGTGCCTGAGGGGCCTTGAGGGCGAACTGATAGGCGACCTCCACATGGGCGCTCGCCACCCGGCGCACCCAGTCGAGCAGAAACCCCTGTTCCGCCGGGGCGAGATCGGCCAGGGCCCGGGCGGGTCGGCTGGTATCGCGGAAGGAGAACTCGACCTCCAGGTAGGTGTCGAGGCGTTGGGCGATCTCTTCCTGGGCGAGGGGAAATTCCTGGGTCATCTCATACCGCATACGAATACATTTTAGGCTTGCGACTGGTCGGGCCCGAATAGCGTACTCCCGGGCCTGGGCTTGTGTAGCCGATATTTCGTTCTCCATACGAGAACAATTCCGCTTTAGAAGAGCCATTGTTCTCGAAAAAAGAACAGAAAATGGCCGTTTTTCGTCGATGCCCGGAAGGCTGACTGAGGATGGTTTCCTCTTGGAGCCTTCTCACAGCGGCGAATTCGGGGCTGGGTTCCGATCACTCGGAAATGATATTAGAGCGCGGAAGCGGAACATCTGCTCAACTCGGGGAGAAACCATCGGTGGGAGCGGCGCCCCCGCCGCGACGAGATGAAACAGAAAGGAGGAGCGGCCCCTCCCTGGGCCATCATTGCCTTGGGACTCAGATTGACCGATGAGTTACCGCCGGCTCGGAAAACATGGACGGATTCAGTACCTCGGCCCGTACCCATAACCCGGCATCTGATTCCCCGGACCATAGCCATAGCCGCCCGGCCCCGGATTGGCGGGTCCATAGCCGCCATAGCCCGGCCCCGGATTGACCGGACCATGGTTCGGCTCCGGGTAGCGGGGCGGATAGGTCGGTCCGTATGGCTGGGCCATGGGAGGTCCCTCCTGGCCGGCGAACGGCGGCATGGAAGGCATCGGCGCCCGGGCCTCCGCCATCTGATCCCAGAGCTGTTGGAGGCGGGGACGATACATCTCCATGATCGCCTGACGATCTTCCGGGGCCATGGAACGCATCTTCTCCCGCATCTTTTCCATCTCCGCCCGCAGTTCCTGCTGCAACTTGGTGATCTGGCCCTGCAGGCGCTCGATCTCCTCGGCGCTGCTCGGACGTGGCGGCATGAAGGCCCCGGACTCCTGCCAGGGCGGGGTTTCCGGCAACTCCACTCCGGCGGCCTTGGCACGCTCGCGCAACTGCTTGTAATGCTCGTTACGATAGGCCTCGCGCTGTTCGGCGGTCATCTGACGCAACTTGGCCTGCCGTTCCATCATCTCGGCCTTGTTGGCGCGCTGTTCCTCCCAGGGCGGGACAGCGGGGAGATCCAACCCCAGGGAGGCGGCCCGATCCCGCAGCTCCTGATAGCGCTGGTTACGCTGGGCCTGTCGCTCCTCGGGCGTCATCTGCCGCATCTTTTCGATCTCGGCCTTGTGCTCCTCGGCCGTTTTGGGCCCGTTGCCGGACAGAGCGGGCGGCGGCGCCATCCCCGGTGGGGTGGGCATGGCGGCCTCGGCCTGCTCTCGCATCTTGGCATGGGCCTCCTGCATCGCCTCCCGCCGCTCCGGCGGGGTCATGGCCCGCAACTTGGCGACCTCGGCGGCCCGTTGTTCGGGGGGCTGGGGTGGCGCCACCTCGGGACCGCCAGGAGGCATGGGCGGCATCGGCGGCGCCATGGCCTCGGCCTGGGCGCGGAGTTTTTCGTGTTCCTCCTTGATGGCGGCCCGCCGCTCTTCCGGCTTCATGGCACGGAGTGCCTCCGGCGGCAACACAGGTGTCGGCATGGCGGCTGGCGCCGGAGGCGTCGCCAGCGGTGCGGGAACGGCCGCGGCCGCTGGAACGCCCGGCGGCACGACCGGCTCAGCCGCACTCAGAGCCGAGCCCCACAAAGCCAGGCTCACGGCACCAACGAGATATCTGATCCTCATAGATAAAGACTCCTCTGGTTCACTGATCTGATGGATAAGAACCCAACTAGCGCCAACATTCTAACCCCAAGTCGCCCGCCTCGCCTTCCCTCGCCCTTCATCCCCGGATCGCCCCCGACTCGGCAGGGGTAGCGAGCGACGGCTCGGATCCGCCCCTCCCTCCCAGGGCCAACGCCACCTCCGGAGCCAGCGAGCGGATATTGAGATCCCGCTGGGGGAAGGGGATCTCGATCCCATGCTCCCGCAACACCTTTTCCAGGGCCATGTGCAACTCGTGGGAGACCTGTGCCCGGTGGCTGCGGTCGCGCACGAAGATCCGCACATCGAAGATCAGGGCACTGTCGCCGAAGTCGATGAATAACACTGTCGGTTTGGGATCCGCCAGCACCAGGGGATTGGCCTTGATCACTCCCATCATGAGCTGCAACGCCTGATCGGTATTCGATCCATAAGCGATACCGACACGGAAGGTCACCCGGGTGATCTGGTCGGTGAGTGTCCAGTTGATCACCGACTGGGTCACCAGGGACTGGTTGGGAATCACCATCTCCTTATTGTCCCAATCGGTGATGGTGGTGGAACGGATATGGATGCGGGAAACGGTGCCGCTGACCGATCCCAGGGTGACGATATCCCCGACCCGGATCGGGCGCTCGAAGAGGATGATGAGCCCGGAGATGAAGTTGGCGAAGATGTCCTTGAGGCCGAAACCAAGCCCCACGCCCATGGCCGCCACCAGCCATTGGATATCCCCCCAGCCGACGCCGAACAAATTCACCACTACCAGAAAGCCCAGGGTGAGGATCAGATAGCGCAAAATGGTGATGATGGCGTAGCGATTGCCGGCCTCCAGCTTGAGCGGCTGAAGCAGACTGATCTCCAGCAGGCCGGGAAGATTGCGCGCCGCCACCATGGTCAGGAGGGTCACCAGGATGGCGCTCAGAATGGCTTTGGCGGTGATGGGGACCACCTTCACCGCGCCCCCCACCAGCATGCTGTGGCTCCAGAGGGTGATGTCTTCCAGGGCGCTTATGACCGGGGTCACCTCATCCAGGGTCCACATCAGGGCCAGACCGAAGGCGACCCAGACCCCCAAGCGCAACATGGTCCGGGACTGGCTGTGCACCTCCTCCAGATCCACCTCCAGCTCGGCCACCTCGGGCAGCATTTCGCCGCCCATATCCGCCGCCGCCCGATAGGATCTGGTCTCGCGCTCGCTCTGACGTCGACTCTGGGCGCGCTCGAAGGCCAATCGCCGGGCCGCCAGCGTCTGCCAGCGCACCGCCAGGGAATACAACAGAAAGCTCCCGACCAGGGTGAACAAGGCCCTGAAAAACAAATTATTGAGTTCCAGCGCGGTAAAGTAGTAACCCAATAGCGCCGCGCTGGCGAGACTGAGGGGAATGAGCAGGCAGAGGATCAACCCCAGATCGACCAGGGTCCAGGAACCCCAATGGATCGACTCCACCTCGGTGAAGGCCCCCCGGCGAGGATTCAACAGCCTCCAGGCCAAGAGGGCGAACAGGAGGCAATTCAAGACGAAGGCCAGACGCCCCAGGGTGGCCCGATAGATCTCGGGGACATTGATCGACCAGTGGGTGATGATGACCAGCACCGAAATCCCGATACATATCGGCACATACCAGCGCAGATTGGCGCTGAAGAGCCGGCGGATGCGGCCCGACCAGAGAAAGTGGGATTCCGCCAGCCCCTTGTCGAGAAACAACAGGCGGAGAAATTCGAGGATGAAGATATAGGGGGAGAGATTGTACAAGGCCACCCCCAGGGCCGAACCGAAGCCCGCCTCGGTCTGCCGGGTGAGCAACCATCCCAGACCATAGAACAGACCGGCCCAGGGCATGGCCAGGAGGGCGGTGACCAGGAGCGCCCGCAGGCTGTAGCTGAAGTGATCCCGGGTCACCTTGCCCAGGTCCCGGGCCAGATAGACAAGACGGCGACGCAACCAGCCGCGGGTGGCAAACAGCAGCAGCGGCAGCGTCAAGGTGGCCAAAGCCATGAGAGGATGCTCCAGGGACTGGGCCGCCAAGGCCGTCAGGGTCCCCTGCCATAACCTGGGGTCCCCCAACCAGGGCAGTGACTGCCACAGATGCCAGAGCCATTGACCGTCGACAGGGGCGCTGCTCGGCAACAACCAGAGATTCTTGTTGAGCAGGGCGATGTACTGCTGGGCCTTTTTCAATACCTCCTGCTGCTTGAGTTCGAGCGAGGCCAGCATCTGCACGTTGCTGGCGTAGGTCTCCTTGAGCTTGCCCAGGAGCTGATGGCGATCGGTCAACAGCTCACCGAGTTCCCGCTCGATCCTCGCGCGCTCCTCGACGGACCTGGAGGCCCAGTCCGCGCTGTCCGCCTTCGACTCGATCTGTTCCTTCACCACCCTCTGGATATCGCCCATGACCTGTAACTGATCGTCGATATCGAACTGCTCCAGACGCGCGGCGGTGAGCGCCCGCCGCTGCTCGGCCACCCGGCGCTCGTAAAACTTCACGTTCTGCAACCGCTGTCGCTCGGCGTAGAGCAACTGCCCCATGGCCTGCTCCATGCCGGAGAATTCCAACTGTTGGCTGATACGGCTATAGCGGGCCTCCAGGTTTTTCAGCAGCTCGGTCTCCCGCTGCAGCCGTTCCTGCACCTCGCGCATCTGCTCGTTGACCCGGGCCAGGCGCTGGCTGAGCTGGGTGTTCATCTCCGCGGCCTCGCGCACCAGTTCATGCTTGCCTACCGCCTCCTGCCGGGCCTGATCGGTTGCCACCTGGACCTTGGCCGCCTCTGCCTGACGCCGGTCGGCGATGGCCTGCTGCAACAGGGCGCCCCGGTTTTCCGCCTGACGCAACTGCACCTCCGCCAACTCCCGGGCCAGGGACTGGCGTTTTTCCCGCGCCGGGGCACTCACCCGCTCCAGATCCAGTTTATTGATCCTGGCCACCAACTCCCGCTGTTCGGCGAGGAGGGCGAAACGACGGGCCTGGGTCACCACGGCGACCTCGGCGGCCACCGTCGGAGGCTGCTTGAGCGCCTTCTGCACCTCATCGAGGCGCCCCTTGGCGGTCGCCAGATCACTGACCAGTTGATCAGTCCGACTGCTCTGGGCGGCGATCCGCCCCCGCAGATCGGCGAGCTGGTTCTGCTTGTTCGCCACCTCGGCCAACTCCTGGGTGAGTGCCTGCTGGAGGTCATCCGCGCCCAGTTTCTGCCATTTTTTGAGATCCGCATCTGGGGCTTCTCCCTTGGCCTTGTCCAACTCCTTGTCAAGGCGGGCCTCTTCCACCGCTTCGCCGTCGATGAAGGCCTTGAGTTCCCGCACCCGGTTGGCGTGCTCCTCCATGGCCTTGAGCCATTTCGCCGCCTCGCGGTAGAAGACCAGGGCCTGGGTGGCGTTCTTGTCCTCGGCACCCAGCTTCTCCAGGGCGGCGATCTCGTTGCCGATCTGTTCCGCGGTGGGCCCGTCTACCAGGGACGAGGCCGAGTCCTGGGCCTGTAGCCCGGGCCACAGCAGCCAGAATCCGGCCCAGAACCAGAGCACCCCGCACCAAAGCCGACACTTACCTCTCACGCCATCACCTCTCTCTCACTGGTCGTCGCCGGGAAAAGCGATTACCCTCAACTTGATCTCCCCAAGATTTCCAATACCGATTTCCCTCGCAGGAGGGGCGACCCCTCAGGCTTATCCAGGTAGGAAAAAAGATGCCCACCCAGGTTCTCATCGCCGATCTCATGGCCTCCAGCGGTGTCGGCTTCGGCACCAGCGGCGCCCGCGGACTGGTATCGGACATGAGCGACAGCCTCTGTTACGCCTATACCGCCGCCTTTCTCCAACATCTCCAGGGGCAGGACAGCATCCGCCCCGGGCAGCATCTCGGCATTGGCGTGGATCTGCGCCCCAGTAGTGAGCGCATCGCCAACGCCTGCGCCCTGGCCGCCCTCGACCTGGGGTATATCCCGCGCTTCTGGGGTGTGCTGCCGACCCCGGCGCTCGCCTTGGCTGGACTCGAAGCGGCCATCCCCTGCCTTATGGTGACCGGCAGTCACATCCCAGACAATCGCAACGGGATCAAGTTCTACCATCCCGGGGGCGAGATCCTCAAAGCCGACGAGGAAGGCATCCGCCGACAGTCCATTCGCCTGCCCGATCCACTCCTGGCCTCCGGCGACCAGGAATCGACCCCCTGGGTGCTGCCCCACCCCGAATCCCAGGCGGGCGAGGCCTATCTGGAACGCTATCTGAGGTGCTTCCCCCCGGCCTGTCTGCGCAACCTCCGCCTCGGCGTCTACGAACATTCCTCCGCCGCCCGGGATATCCTCCCTCTCCTGCTGAACCAGCTCGGGGCCGAGGTGACGCGGCTCGGTCGCGCCGACCATTTCATCCCCGTGGACACCGAGGCCATCCGCCCCGAAGACATCGAACTCGCCCGGGGTTGGAGCCAAGCCTATCGCCTCGACGCCATCCTCTCCACCGACGGCGACGGCGACCGTCCCCTGGTGAGCGACGAACAGGGCGAATGGCTGCGTGGGGATATTCTCGGCATCCTCTGCGCCCGTTTTCTCGACGCCGATCTGGTGGTCACCCCGGTAAGCAGCAATACCGCCGTGGAGCGGTGTGGTTGGTTCGGTTCCGTAGTCCGCACCCGCATCGGCTCACCCTACGTGATCCAGGCCATGATGGAGGGGGTAAAAGCCGGTTATTCCAAGGTGGTTGGTTATGAGGCCAACGGCGGCTTTCTCACCGCCACGGATATCGAGCTGGGGGGACACCCCTTTCCGGCCTTACCCACCCGCGACGCCCTGCTCCCCATCCTGGCCGTCCTCAGCCTCGCCGCTGGACAAGGCCACCCGATCTCCCGACTGGTTTCTCAACTCCCCCAGCGCTTTACCGCCAGTGATCGGCTCAAGGACTTTCCGACCGAGATCAGCCGCCAGCGACTGGCGGCTTTCGACAGCGGGGATTCCACGCGGGACTGGGCCAATATCGAGACGATCTTCAGTCCCGGTTTCGGTGCCTTGGCGGGGCTGGATCGCACCGATGGGCTGCGCTTGAGCTTCGCCTCGGGCGAGATCGTCCACCTGCGCCCTTCGGGCAATGCCCCAGAGTTCCGGGTCTACACCGAAGCCGAGGACCCGGAACGGGCCAGGGAAATCAATCGGCGCTGCCTGGAGTTGTTGCGGACGTGGAAGGACTGATTCGCCCCCCGCCCCGGCGGAAGGCCTCTCAGCATTGCAGCCAGAAGGTGACCGGGCCGTCGTTGATCAGATGCACCTGCATGTCGGCGCCAAACTCGCCCCCCGCCACCGGCTGGTGCTCGACACCGGCCCGCTCGAGCAGATATTGAAACAGCGCCCGACCTTGCTCGGGCGTGGCGGCGCTGGAAAAACTGGGTCGGGTACCTTTGCGGGTATCGGCCACCAGGGTGAACTGGGGCACCAACAACAGCCCCCCGCCTGAATCCCGCAGGCTGAGGTTCATGCGCTTGGAAGCATCGGGAAAGACTCGATAGCCGAGCAGGCGTTCCAACAGGCGATCCGCCCTCGCCTGGGTATCCTCCCGCTCCACTCCGACCAGCACCAGAAGCCCGCGACCGATGGCGCCGACCTCCAGTCCGCCCACCTCCACCCGGGCGGCATTTACCCGCTGCAACAGACCGATCATCCCAGGATGGACCCAAAATGATCCATGGCCTCGACCAGGGCGGAACGGATACCCGGCTCCGAGGCGGAGTGCCCGGCGTCGGGGATGATCCTGAGTTGGCTCCTGGGCCAGGCCCGATGGAGTTCCCAGGCCGAACCCAGCGGGCAGACGACGTCATACCGTCCATGGACGATGACCCCGGGGATGTCCGCCAGGCGGTGGGCCTGATCCAACAATTGGTTGGACTCCATGAACGTGTCATGGACAAAGAAATGGTTCTCGATCCGCGCCAGGCTGAGAGCCACATGAGGCGACTCGAAGTGGGCCACCAGGTTCGGATTCGGCAACAGGGTGGCGGTGCGCGCCTCCCAGCTGCTCCAGGCCTTGGCGGCCGCCAGGCGGGCGATCTCGTCGCTGCCGGTGAGGCGGCGGTGGTAAGCGGCGATGAGGTCGTGACGCTCATCCAGCGGGATGGGGGCGAGGTAGTCCTCCCAGTAATCGGGAAACAGCCAACTGGCGCCTTGCTGATAGAACCAGTGCAATTCCGCCGGACGACAGAGAAAGATCCCGCGCAGCACCAGGCCGAGAACCCGCTCCGGATGAGTCTCGGCATAGGCCAGGGCAAGCGTCGAGCCCCAGGAACCGCCGAATACCAGCCAGCGTTCGATGCCCAAGCGGTGGCGGATGAATTCGATATCCGCGACCAGGTGTTGGGTGGTGTTGTCGCTCAGCTCGGCATGGGGCGTGGAACGACCGCAGCCGCGCTGATCGAAGAGTACCGTCCTGAAGCGGACGGGGTCGAAGAAGCGTCGATGGTAGCGCTCGCAACCAGCCCCAGGGCCACCATGAAGAAACACCACGGGCACGCCATCGCGCCGGCCGCATTCCTCGACATGGAGTTCATGAACTCCACCGACAGCGAATCTATGGGTGGTATAGGGTTCGGTATCCGGATACAGATCTTTCATCGGCTGGTTCTTCTTCAAACGGTTGAAGCCGGTAGCCTGATCGGAAGGCTGAGGCCGTCCGGCTTGCCTGGGTGAGGGCTGGGCTGTCTGGACAGGATCAGCCTCACGGATCCCGATTCTCGTCGCAGACCGCCGTTGGGGAGTAGATTGCATTTCACAGTTTGTAGGATTTTTCCTACATGAAATGGAGAATCTCCTGACAGATTTGGGTCCCGCTCTGTGGCACCATTATATCCGTCGCCAAGCACCACAGGATTTCAAAGGGACTCAAGACTCGTCAGGGAACACGACACCGCCCAGGACCCCAGCCAACCAGCTTTGGCGATCTGCCCCTTCAGCTAAGGACGGCTGAGGGGGTTGTTCGTTTTTATCCCGCCCAACAACACTCCCTCACCCACTACTCCAAGCCCAGCGAGCCTCTTTGCGCCCGCTTGCGCTCGTGTTCCTTGAGATGGCGCTTGCGGATGCGGATGCTTTTGGGCGTCACCTCGACCAGTTCGTCATCCACGATCAACTCCAGTGCCCGCTCCAGGGTAAGTTGGATCGGGGGCGTCAGCAGAATGTTCTCGTCCGATCCGGCGGCGCGGATATTGGTCAACTGCTTGGCCTTGAGGGGATTCACGGTAAGATCGTTGTCCCGGGAATGGATGCCCACCACCTGGCCTTCGTAGACCTCGTCCCCGGGTTTGATGAACATGCGGCCACGCTCCTGGAGGTTGAAAAGCGCATAGCCCAAAGCCTTGCCGGTACTGTTGGAGATCATGGCGCCGTTTTTGCGCGAGGTGATCCCGCCGGGTTGGGCCGGGCCATAGCGATCGAACACATGGTAGATGAGCCCGGTCCCCGAGGTCAGGGTGAGAAAGTCGGTCTGAAAACCGATCAGACCCCGCGAGGGGATGAGATAGTCCAGCCGTACCCGGCCCCGGCCATCGGGCACCATATCCCGGAGTTCACCCCGGCGTTGTCCCAGGGCCTCCATGACCCCCCCCTGATAGGATTCTTCGATATCCACCGTCAGATGTTCCAGTGGTTCGCAGATCTCGCCCTCGATCTCGCGGAAGATCACCTCCGGGCGCCCCACCGCCACCTCGTAACCCTCGCGACGCATATTCTCTAGCAGGATGGAGAGATGCAGCTCACCACGACCGGAGACCTTGAACTTTTCCGGGTCCGGCCCTTCTTCGACGCGCAGGGCGACGTTATGGATGAGTTCCCGCTCGAGACGCTCCTTCAGGTGTCTGGAGGTCAGGTATTTGCCCTCCCGACCGGCGAAGGGTGAAGAATTGACCTGAAAGGTCATGCTCAAGGTCGGCTCGTCGACCGCGAGCGGGCGCATGGGGACGATCGCGTCGGGATCGCAGAGGGTATCCGAGACATTGAGCGTCTCGATCCCCGTGGTCACGGCGACGATATCCCCGGCGCTGGCTTCTTCCACCTCCACCCGCTCCAGTCCGAAAAAGCCGAGCACCTGACCGATGCGACCCCGCCGCTGCTCCCCATGACGCTTCACCAGCACCACCGGCATATTGCGACGCACCCGTCCGCGGGTGATGCGCCCGATGCCGATGGCGCCGACATAGCTGCTGTAGTCCAGGGATGAGATCTGCATCTGGAAGGGGCCGTCCAGATCCACGTCCGGCGGCGGACAATGGGCGACGATGGCCTCGAACAAGGGGGTCATGTCGCCTTCGCGGACCTCCGGCTGGTCGCCGGCATAGCCCTGGAGCGCCGAGGCGTAGATGATGGGAAAATCCAACTGGGAATCACTGGCGCCCAAACGATCGAACAGCTCGAAGGTCTGATCCACCACCCAGTCCGGTCTGGCCCCTTCGCGGTCGATCTTGTTGACCACGACTATGGGTTGCAGTCCATGGGAAAAGGCCTTCTGGGTGACGAACCTGGTCTGGGGCATGGGCCCATCGACGGCATCGACCAACAGCAACACCGAGTCCACCATGGACAACACCCGCTCCACCTCGCCGCCGAAGTCCGCATGGCCGGGAGTATCGACGATATTGATGCGATAGTCGCCCCAGCGGATGGCGGTGTTCTTGGCCAGGATGGTGATCCCACGCTCCCGCTCCAGATCATTGGAATCCATCACCCGTTCCACGGGTCCAAAGCGATCGCCAAGGGTGCCCGATTGTTTGAGCAATTGGTCGACCAGGGTGGTTTTACCATGGTCGACATGGGCGATGATGGCGATATTGCGGATGTTGTCGGTCATGGACTCCAACTCGGGATCGGACAGAAGGGCGCGCATTATATGTCAACTCCCCGTCCCGCCGATGGTTTCCTGCTGTGCATAACTCGAAAAAAGCCCTTTCCGGGAAGCGATCGTGACCGCCTTGGGTTCGCGGAGTTATCCACATTTTCTGTGGATAACGTTGTGGGCAGATAGCGGAAAATTTGTGCCGAGAGCCGTTCCGACCGCCCTTCAAAGGCCCCAATCGCCGCCGATCAGTCACTATTTTCAATATTTATCAAAGTTATACGAAATAACACTCAGAGTCTTGGCTGGCGTGGCCGATGGTTGGCGACGACCCTGTTGCGAATGTATACAGCCGGAAACTCCCTGTCCTGGGTTAAATGAATCCGAGTAACAAGCTCGGAAATAGCCGGAATTGCCCACCGCGGCGGTGGATAAGTCTGTAGATAAGCCGCGGATGTTTGCCCGGAAAGGGCATCAACATTGACTTGCTGTGGAGCTGTCCAAAGATTGGCCGACAAGGTCGAAAGAGGCCGCCATAACCTCAGAATCCAACCCGGCGGAGGTCCGCGAGCCGCCGTGGCCCCAAAAGAGCCGCCCTGATTCGAGATCGGCTTTCGGCGATGGCCGGAAAAGAAACGCCAGCGGCGTAGACTGGGTTGACAGCGTCAACCCCACATTCCAAACGGCCATGGCAAGGTGTGTTGGGTTGCCAAATACACAACTCAAGCTACTACGACTACGGCACTGGTGAATTCTTCACACTTCCACTGGTACTCCTGCCATGTTGTCGCCGATGGCCAGGGGTAGAGTATGTCTCACCGGCGGCGCGAATGAGACGCCGCCGGAAACCAGATGATGAACACTACTTTTCCAGGAGACGAACCATGAAACTGCATACCACATTGACCGCCCTCGGCCTCTTCGCCCTTTCTTCAATCGCCTTCGCCGGCTCCGAGGTCAAGGATTCCACCATCACCAACCTGAGCAATGTCAATCAATCCGCCAACCTGGCGATCGGCAAGGGCGCCGAGGCCAACATGGGCACGG
>JBPOHE010000069.1:0-31229 GCA_052035915.1 Pseudomonadota bacterium | reverse complement strand
GCGACATGGATGAGCTTTCGCATCATGGCGCCGATGATCACCATAGATGGTTTTCCGGCGGCGGCCAGACGATCCCGGAACGCCTTGCCCCAGCCCGTTTTGGTGATCGTCACCATGGCCGGCATGTACAGGGCTTTCCGTAAAGCGCTATGGCCGATCTTCGAGAGACGCGGTTTTCCCCGCACGCTACTGCCGGACTCATGCTGACGAGGATCGAGGCCCGCGTAAGCGGCGACTTGTTTGGCCTTGGTAAAGCGTGGCTCGCCGCCGATGTGCGACAGCAAGATGGGGATAGTCTTCTCGCCCAGGCCGGGGATGGAGTCAAGCAGCCCCCGTTGATTCCTGAGATCGGGATCCTGGTCGATTTTGCGATGAATGGCCGCCTCGACCTCCGTGATGGCCTGTTCCAACTGGGTGAGGTGGGCCTCGATCCCCTCGCGCACGACTTCGCGGGCCACCAGCAGGCGGTTCTGTTCCTGGGTACGCATGCCAATCAGGGCCTCGCGTCGCGCCACCAGGGCGCGGAGTTCCCGCAAGGCGGGGGAAGGAACCGACCAGGGTTCCGGGTTCTGGACCAGGCAGAACCGGGCGATCAAGCGGGCATCGACCTTATCGGTTTTGGTCCGCACCAGCGAAGCGCCACCGAAGTCCTTGATCTGGGCCGGATTAACGACACTTACCCGATGCCCGGCGTCGACCAGGTACTCCGCCACCGCCTCCCAGTACGTACCCGTGGCCTCCATACCAACATGGAGGTCAACGACGGCTCGCTTGGCCAGCCACGCCGACAGGACCGCGAAACCGGCGGCGGTATTGTCCACCTCTTTGGTATGACACCTCCCATCGGGAAACAGGAGCGCCACATCCAGTTTCGTTTTCGCCACGTCGATGCCAAGCACGTGTTTCATAAAAGTTTTCCTCGCTCAATCCACCTTGTGAATGCGGGCTGCCGACCGGGTCGGGCCAGAGATACTGTTCGATTTCTCGCGTTGAGGAAGGGGAAGACCGGCGCTTCATCTACGATACGGGCTTCGAAGCCAAAGGCTGGCGGCGGCGTCCGGTCTTCCCGGGAGGCGGTCCTATCATGAACAACCCCCGGGGAAACACAATACAAGGCTACGAATATCGATAATACCTATCGAGAAATGGTATTACCTCTATTGAAGCGCAGATGTATTAGGCCAATTCCTGATCGACCTGTACTCTCAGCGGCGGATTCGGCGTCGGTGCCCGCGCCCGACTGCTCGGAAGCCCGGAATGGATTCGCAACGGGTATAGGCGGGTTCAGGCGCCAGCCCTCAGACGTCGATCAGGGAAAACCGAAGAGGAATTGGTATTACCCAAGCTCGGGTCTCAGGATGGGTTCCTTGGCAAATCTCACCCAGCCGGAACCCAACCAAGCCTCCAATGGGCGGAATTTTTCCTTGTAGCTCATTTTCCGGCAACCGGCCACCCAGTAGCCCAGATACACCCAGGGCAAGGCGCGGCGACGGGCCTGTTCGATCTGCCAGAGGATGGCATAGGTGCCCGGGCTGTAGGCGGCCAGCTCGGGGGCGAAAAAGGTATAGACCGCGGACAGCCCACGGGGGAGAAGATCGACGATGGCGACGGCCATGAGTTGGTCGTCGCGGTGGAATTCGACGAATCTGGTATCCGCCCAGGGACTGGTGAAAAAGTCCAGATATTCCCTGGGGTCGGCGGTGACCATCTCGCCGTCCCGATGGCGGCTCAGGGTATAGCGTCGGAAGAGTTCGTAATGCTCCGGCACGAAGATTGCCGGTCGCTCGACCACGCGCACCCGCTCCTGGTTGTCTCGCCAGCAGCGTCTTTGGGAGCGATTGGGGCGGAACTCGTCGGTGGGGATGCGGATGGAAATGCACGCCTCGCAACCGGGACACTTGGGGCGATAGACATAAGCGCCGGTGCGCCGATAGCCCTGGTCCATGAGTTCCTGGGCCAGGCCGATGCGCATGCGTTGTTCGGGGTGGACGAAGGACCAACGGGCCTGTCTCTCGGACAGATAGGAACAGCGGTGAAGCCCACCTGTAACCAGACTGAGTTGGGAGAATCCGAGCCGGGCGGAGAAAGGCATGGCGAAGTGAAGGGTCTCAGGGTTGGGTCGCGATGAAGCCCACCTGGTCAGTATTCCAGGCGCCCGGCAAAGGGTCCTGGTCGATCCATTGGGCGAGCCAGCCACGAAAGCGTCGCCGATCGACAGTCTCGGCCCCCAGGCTAAAGAGATGATCGCTCGGCACCTGACAGTCGATCAAGGCATAGCCCCATTCCTGCAAAAGTCGACAGAGATGCACCAGGGCGACCTTGGAAGCATCGCTGGCCCGGCTGAACATGGATTCGCCGAAAAATACCCGCCCCATGGCGAGGCCGTAGAGTCCGCCGACGAGTTGCTCCCCATCCCAGAGCTCTACTGAATGGGCCAACCCCAGCCGATGGAGTTCAAGATAGGCGCGGATCATCCTCGGTCCCAGCCAGGTCCCGGGTTGCTCCTGGCGAGGGGCGGCGCAGGCCTGGATGACGGCGGCAAAATGATGGTCGATGCGGAGGCTCCAGGGTTGCCGCTTGAGGGTCCGACGCAGACTGCGGGAGACCTTGATCCGCTCGGGAAAGAGGACGGTACGGGGGTCGGGATGCCACCAGAGGATGGGTTGGGTACCGCTGAACCAGGGAAACAGACCTTCCCTATAGGCATTGATCAGACGCGGCACGGACAGATCTCCGCCCACGGCCAGCAGGCCATTGGGTTCCGTCTCTGCCAGTTCGGGATCGGGAAAGGGGGTATGCGGGTCGGGATCCAGGAAGAAGAGCACCAGGAAGGCCCTCAGTCCACCCGGCGATAGGGGGTATGGGCGGCCAAGCCGGCCATGTACTCGTTCATGTAGGCGCTTTCCTCTTCCAAAAAACGACCGATGGCGTGGCGGAAGCCGGTGTGGGCGATCCAGTGGGCGGAATAGGTGGGAGTCGGTAGAAACCCCCGGCTCAACTTGTGCTCGCCCTGGGCGCCGGGCTCGAAGCCTTCGAGTCGATGGCGGATACAGTATTCCAGGCCCTGATAGTAACAGGTCTCGAAGTGCAGGCTGTGATAGTCACCATCGGCGCCCCAATGGCGACCATAGAGCGTCTTGTGGCCCACCAGGTTGAAGGCTGCCGCCAGGGGTTGGGAGCCGTGATAGGCGAATACCAGCAACAGATTCTCACCCATGAGCCGGCCGATCTCGCGAAAAAAACCCAGCGTCAACGTAGCTAAGCCGCCGCGTTTATCGAAGGTGGAGCGGTAGAGGCGGTGAAAGATACTCCATTCCTCCTCCGTCACCTCACCTCCCCTGAGCCAGCGGAATTCGATGCCGGCCTCTCTGACCCGGCGCCGCTCGCGGTTGAGCTTTTTCCGTTTCTCGGCGGTGAACTCGGCCAGAAAATCATCGAAGGAGGCATAACCCCGGTTGTGCCAATGGAACTGGCATCCCAGACGGGCGAGCAGACCGGCGCGACAGAGCCAATGTTGCTCAATTTCGCTGGTAAACAACCAATGCAGGGAAGACACCTCCATCTGGGCCGCGATCTCCAGGGCGCCTCGGATCAGGGCGCTAGCCAGCTCCTCCCGCTGCGGATGGTCGCCGGTGAGGATCCTGGTACCCGTGGCTGGGGTGTAGGGTGAGGCGACCACCAGCTTCGGATAATAAGCCAGCCCGTGGCGACGGTAGGCGTCCGCCCAGGACCAATCGAACACCAGTTCCCCGTAGGAGTTGAACTTGATGTAGCCGGGCGCGGCGGCCAGCAGTAGTCCGGCTGCGTCATAAAGCCCCAAGTGTCTCGGGATCCAACCCAGATGTTGGCCGACGCAACCATGGTGCTCCATGGCGGCGAGAAACTCATGCCGAAGAAAAGGCAGGTCCGCGTCCACCAATCGATTCCACTGTTGGGCCTCGATGGCGTCCATGCCTGGGTGGACACGCACCAAATACAGTTGTTCACCCGAAAGGATGTGGCATTGCGGCAACATGGCCGGCAGTGTAAAGAGATCGAAGCGGAAACGACAAGCCTCAGTCTTTTCCAACGACACAGGCGCCTGAAGGAGGGGCGCTTGTGTCATTGGAATAGGCGGCTACTAGCTTGACGGCGACGGAGTTCGCTATCCTAGCCGCTTTTTCCCGGAAACCCTGGCCATGGCTCTCAAATGCGGTATCGTCGGCCTGCCCAATGTCGGCAAGTCCACCCTGTTCAACGCCCTCACCAAGGCGAGCATCGCCGCGGAAAACTACCCTTTCTGCACCATTGACCCCAATATCGGCATCGTCCCCCTGCCCGATCCCCGCCTGGACGCCATCGCCGCCATCGTCAAGCCGCGCAGTCTGGTGCCGACCACGGTGCAATTCGTCGATATCGCCGGTCTGGTGGCCGGGGCCTCCAGAGGTGAGGGTCTGGGCAACAAGTTCCTCGCCAATATCCGCGAGACCGACGCCGTCTGCCATGTAGTGCGCTGCTTCGAGAACGACGACGTGGTGCATGTGGCCGGCAAGGTGAGCCCGACGGCGGACATCGAGGTGGTCAACACCGAACTGGCTCTGGCGGATCTGGAGACCGCGGAGCGCGGTCTGGACCGGGCCACCAAACAGGCCAAGAGCGGCGATAAGAAGGCCCTCGCCTACAAGGCCCTGGTGGAACGGCTCTATGCCCACCTCAGCGACGGCCATCCGGCACGCTCGCTGCCGCTGGATGCCGAGGAAGGCAACGCCCTGCGTGAACTCCATCTCCTCACCATCAAACCCGTGCTCTACATTGCCAACGTCGCCGAGACCGGTTTTCAGGATAACCCCCGGCTTGATGAGGTACAGAATCTGGCCCAGGCCGAAGGGGCCGAAGTAGTAGCCGTGTGCGCGGCGGTGGAAGCGGAGATCGCCGAACTCGACGACGCCGACAAGGCCCTTTTTCTCGCCGATCTGGGCCTCGAAGAACCCGGGTTGAACCGGGTGGTGCGTGCCGCCTATCGGTTGCTGGGGCTGGAAACTTACTTCACGGCGGGGGAAAAGGAGGTCCGCGCCTGGACCATCCCCGCCGGCGCCACCGCCCCCCAGGCCGCCGGAGAGATCCATACCGATTTCGAGCGCGGTTTCATCCGCGCCGAGGTCATTGCCTATGGTGACTTCATCCGCTACCAGGGTGAACAAGGGGCTCGCGAAGCGGGCCGCCTGCGTTCCGAGGGTCGGGATTATGTGGTCAAGGATGGCGACGTCATCCACTTCCGTTTCAATGTCTGATCTCCACCGATGACAAGGGCGATTGACAGCACCGGGTTCGGTTCCTAGTATTGGCGCCTCTCGGCTATGTAGCTCAGACGGTTAGAGCGACGGATTCATAACCCGTAGGTCGGTGGTTCAATTCCACCCATAGCCACCATAAAATCAAAGGGTTGCGGAATGGCAACCCTTTTTGTTTTTGGCCGGGCTAACACCGCAGCCGGGTTTTGTGGATTCACGCCAGCCGCCGTGCCATTCCGGCCAGTGCCGCTTCCGCGAAAGCATCATGCTCGGCTTTCATCCGTTCAAAGGTGCGCCAGGCCCGCCGCCTCTCGCTCCAGGATGGCGGCCTTGGCGTGCTCGATATCGCGGGGGGCGGGGAGTACCAGCCCGAAAGCATCGGCCCTCGATGCCCCGAACCGAGCCACAATGCAGATCACTCCAACATCTTAAACCGCCGCGGCAAGTGGTCGTTCTCAAGATCAACCAGCATCCGCGCCAATGCCTAAACTACCGATCTCTCCCTACGATGTCTTCGCTAACTCCCTTCGTGGTGCACTAGCGACTTGAATCCGCGAGAATTGCTCGTGCACATCAGCGAGAGAGAAAGAATAGGGAAAGCATAAAGCTATGAATCATGTGATCCATAACAGCATCATCAATTTCATCTGGGGCATCGCCGACGACGTGTTGCGTGATGTCTATGTGCGTGGCAAATACCGCGACGTGATCCTGCCGATGACGGTCATCCGTCGTCTCGACGCCCTACTGGAGCCGAACAAGGACCAGGTCCTTGCCATGAAACAGCGGCTCGATGGAGCCAGGATCGCCAATCAGCATGCCGCCCTCTGCCAGGCCGCCGGCGAAGCGTTCTACAACGTCTCCCCCTTTACCCTGCGCGACCTCAGGAACCGCGCCAAGCAACAACAGCTCAAGGCCGACTTCGAGGCCTATCTGGACGGCTTTTCGCCCAACGTCCAGGAAATCCTCGACAAGTTCAAGTTCCGTAACCAGATCCCGACGCTGATCGAGGCCGACATCCTCGGTCACCTGATCGAGAAGTTTCTCGACGGCCGCATCAATCTCGCGCCTAAGCCGGTTACGGACGTGGACGGCAACGAGCTGCTCCCGTCGCTCGACAACCACGCCATGGGCACCATCTTCGAGGAGCTGATCCGCCGCTTCAACGAAGAGAACAACGAAGAGGCCGGTGAGCACTTCACGCCCCGCGACGTGGTCAAGCTCATGGCCGACCTGATCTTCCTGCCGGTGGCCGACCACATCGAATCCGGAACCTATTTGGTTTATGACGGGGCCTGCGGCACCGGCGGCATGCTGACCCTGGCGGAGGAACGCCTGGCTGAACTGGCCCAGAGCCACGGCAAGGACGTCTCCATCCATCTGTTCGGTCAGGAGGTGCAGCCGGAAACCTACGCCATCGCCAAGGCCGACCTGCTACTCAAAGGCGAAGGGGCCGAGGCCGAGAACATGAAGTATGGCTCCACCCTTTCCAGTGATGCCTTCCCCTCGCAGGAGTTCGACTTCATGCTCTCCAATCCGCCTTACGGCAAGAGCTGGAAGACCGACCTGGAGCGCCTGGGCGGCAAGGGCGATATCAAGGACCCGCGCTTTGTCACCCAGCACGGCGGCGACCCGGAATTCACGATGATCACCCGTTCCTCGGACGGGCAGCTCATGTTTCTGGTCAACAAGCTCTCCAAGATGAAGCACACCACCCATCTCGGTAGCCGCATCGCCGAGGTCCATAACGGCTCGTCGCTCTTCACCGGCGACGCCGGCCAGGGCGAGAGCAACATCCGCCGCTGGATCATTGAGCACGACTGGCTGGAGGCCATCATCGCCCTGCCGGAGAACATGTTCTACAACACCGGCATCGCCACCTACATCTGGGTGCTCACCAACCGCAAGAATGAGCAGCGCCGGGGCAAGGTCCAGCTCATCGACGCCACCGAATGGTTCGTGCCGCTGCGCCGCAATCTCGGCAAGAAGAATTGCGAGCTCGCCGAGGAACATATCCGCGCCATCTGCGACCTGGTGGTACATCCGGTCGAGACCGAGAAATCCAAGATCTTTCCCAACGAGGCCTTCGGCTATTGGAAGGTGACGGTGGACCGTCCGCTACGCCTCGCCGTTGATCTGAGCCCGGCCCGCTTGGAACGGTTTGTGAAAACCTGCGCCAAGGCCGATGTAGGGGCGAATGGCCATTCGCCCCTACCCAACCTGGTCCGCCGCGTGGCCGAGATCCTCGGAGCCGGTCCGCACCTGGATTTCAATGCCGTCATGGACGCCTGCGACGCCGATGCCGATAAGCACGGCGTCAAGCTCACCGCCAAGCGCAAGAAGCTGCTGCAAAGCGAGCTCTGCGATACCCGCGAGGATGCCGCGCCGGTGCTGAAGAAGGTTCACACAACTTCGCGGGGAGCGAAGTTGGACGCCCGCAGAGCGCCCGAAGGGGCCGAGTCAGGGATGGCGCGGATCAACCCCGGCAAGGCCACGCCCGATTCCATCCACGGCCTTTTCGAAGCAACACTCCCCTCTCCCTTGGGGAGAGGGGCCGGGGGTGAGGGCAAAGCCTGTGTTGTCGAGTACGAACCGGACACCGCCCTGCGCGATAGCGAGCAGGTGCCGCTGCTGGAAGAAGGCGGCATCGAGGCGTTCTTCCGGCGCGAGGTGCTGCCCTACACCCCGGATGCCTGGATCGACCCAGGCAAGACGCTGGTGGGCTACGAGATCTCCTTCACCCGCCATTTCTACCGGCCCGCGCCCATGCGCACCCTGGATGAGATCAAGGCCGACATCTACGCCCTGGAGCAGGAGACCGAAGGGCTGCTGGAAGAGATTATTGGGGAACAGAATGAATATTGAATCCCAACTGTTGGACGGCATCCGTACCCTGGCACCAGAAAAGCAGGCTGAGGTGCTGGATTTCATAGATTTTATCCGCCAGCGCACCGTCACGGCGGAAAGGAAACCGCGGCCTCTCGGACTGTGCAAGGGGGAATTTACCCTGCCCGATGACTTCGACGCCCCCCTGCCGGAGGAGGTGTCGCAACAGATCCTGGGAGAAAGCCAATGAGCGTTTCCCGTCCCGAACCCGAGCGGCCACTCCCGGCATGTGTTGCGATGCGGCTGGAGGCCCTTTACGAGTTGTGCCTGGAACACCGTGTGCGGCGGCTGGCGTTATTCGGCTCGGCCACGCGGGACGACTTCGACCCGGCACGCAGCGACATCGATCTTGTCGTGGAATTTCAGCCCATGCCGCCGACGGAACATGCGCAACATTTTTTCGCCCTGCTCGAAGCCCTGCGCGAACTCTTCCACCGTCCGGTGGACCTGGTGGAAAGCATCGCGGTGCGCAATCCCTATCGACATGCCCGAATCATGGCGCAGCAGGTACCGCTTTATGCAGCATGATCCGGCCGCCTATTTGTTCGATATGCGTGAGTCCTGCGCACGTTTACGGAGATTTACCCAGGGCAAACGCTTCGACGACTATATCGAGGACGAAATGCTGCAAGCGGCGGTGGAACGCCAGTTCGAGATCCTCGGCGAGGCCTTGGCGCAGCTATACAAGATCAGCCCCGAGACAGCCGGACGGATCAGCGATTATCGCCGCGTCATCGACTTCCGCAATCTCCTGATTCATGGCTACGCCACGGTTTCCAGCATGGTGGTTTGGGGTATTGTCGAAAGCCACTTAGAGACCTTGTGTACGGAGGTCGATGAGTTGCTGGCGCAACTGGCAGGGGAGGATGGGGAATGAAGCTAAGGCCCTATCCACAATACAAAGAATCCGGCGTGCCGTGGTTAGGGAGCATCCCAGCGCATTGGGAAACAACGAAGCTGAAGCGCGTTTCTCAAGTTCAATCTGGCGTCACTCTTGGAAAGAGCTACAACAATAGTCCCCTCACAGAGTATCCCTATCTGCGTGTAGCCAACGTTCAGAATGGTTTTTTGAACCTGAAACACGTCAAAACCATGGCTGTCCCAGAGAATGAAGTTACGTCGTCGCGCCTTTTGCCGGGTGATGTTGTCGTCACTGAAGGGGGCGACATCGACAAGCTTGGCCGCGGCGCAATTTGGAACGGCGAAATAGAAAACTGCCTACATCAAAATCATATTTTTGCAATTCGCCCCACTAAAAATCGATTGTCACCAAGCTTTTTGGCGAGAACATTGGAGAGCCATCATGGACGGTCCTATTTTTATCTGACCGCAAAAAGAACAACCAACTTGGCGGCAACCAATCAAACAACTCTTGGTTTGCTTCCGCTTTTTCTGCCAACAGTTGACGAACAAACACAAATCGCTCGCTTCCTTGACTGGAAAGCCACCCAGATCAACAAATTCATCCGCAACAAGCGGCGGCTCATTGAACTGCTCAAGGAGCAGAAGCAGAACGTCATCAACCAGGCCGTGACCCGGGGGCTCAATCCCAGGGTCAAGCTCAAGCCCAGCGGCGTAGAATGGATCGGGGATATTCCGGAGCATTGGAAGGCTACGAAACTCAAGCGAGTGGTCAGCTTTAATCCATCAAAATCTGAGACGCGAGCGAACCCAGCGGATGAAGAAAAGGTTGTCTTTCTTCCCATGGAGAACATCTCCGTCAATGGGGACATCGACTGTAGCGAAAAACGCACGCTGTCCGAGGTCTGGAATGGCTTTACCTATTTCCGGCGCGGGGATGTGGTTGTCGCGAAAATCACTCCCTGCTTTGAAAACGGTAAGGGAGCTTATCTCAAAGGGCTTGAATCTAATTTCGGTTTTGGCACTACCGAGCTGATCGTTCTTCGCCCTTCAAAGGCCATCGACGGCGTTTTTCTTCGGTTCCTCACATCAAATAAACAGTTTCTGTTGCTGGGCGAGCAATACATGACCGGTGCGGCTGGCCAGCAGCGGATTCCATCGGATTTTGTGAAAAATCATCCAATTGGTCTGCCACCAATTGACGAGCAACTGGAAATTCTTGAACACATCCAGGAAAAGTCGACAGAAATCGACCAAGCCATCACCCGCGCCCAACGCGAGATCGAGCTGATGCGCGAATACCGCGCCCGCCTGATTTCCGATGTGGTCACCGGCCAGGTGGATGTGCGCGGAATCGAAGTGCCGGAGATTGCCGAGGAAGAGCTGCTGGCGCTGGAAGAGGACACCGCCGAGACCGATGACGTAATCGATGACGAGGGGGAGATGGATGACACCGACTGACGATACAACCGGGGATAATTATCGCGATCCCGACTTGGTGGGGGCGGAAGCCGTCATGTGGCGCGCAGCCCAAAGAGCGCGCGATAGGGCAGCACGGGTGGGGCGTGGTGTGATGGTCTGGATCGATGGCCAGGTAGTGGAAGCGTGCCGCGTCGCGGTAATCTCTCACTTGGTCAATACCGCTGGTGATTGCCATGCACCGTGAACGCGCCCTCGAACGACTGGCTCAAGGCAAGGCCGAGCTGCAAGCCCGCTTTGGCGTCACCCGTCTGGCCCTGTTCGGCTCCACCGCGCGGGGGGAGGCAGGGGCCGACAGCGACGTGGATGTGCTGGTGGCCTTCGATGGACCGGCTACCTCGAAGCGTTACTTCGGGGTGCAGTTCTATCTGGAGGACCTGCTCGGCTGTCCGGTCGATCTGGTCACGGAGAAGGCGCTGCGCCCGGAACTGCGCCCCTATATCGAGCAGGAGAAAGTCGATGTCTGAAACTCCAGGCAGGGAGTGGCGCTTCTACGTCGACGACATGGTCGGTTTCGCGCGCAAGGCGCTCTCCTACAGCGCGGGTCTGGACCAGGCGGCCTTTGTCGCCAGTGGACTCAACTATGACGCCACCCTGCGCAACCTGGAGTTGATCGGCGAGGCGGCTACCCACATCCCCGACGGGATACGGACAGCGCACCCGGAGGTGCCCTGGCGGCTGATCATCGCTACCCGCAACCGATTGATTCACGGTTACCTCGGCATCGATAACGACACGCTCTGGAGCATCCTCCAAGACGACATCCCCGCGCTGTTGCCCTTGCTGAAATCCCTTCGGGAGGCGTGCAGGGAATGAAAGCCACCGACACCAGCGAAAAGGGGCTGGAATCCATCATCGTCGCTTCTCTCGTGGAGGCGGCCGGTTACATTGAGGGCGACCCGCAGGATTTTGACCGGGAACATGCCGTCGACCTGGCCAAGCTGCTGCAATTCCTCGCCGCCACCCAGCCCGATACCTATGAGGCTCTCGGCATCGACGAGGAAGGCCCCAAGCGCACCCAGTTCCTGCACCGCCTGCAGGGCGAGATCGCCAAGCGCGGTGTGGTGGATGTGCTGCGGGTTGGCATCAAGCACGGCCCGGCCCATGTGGACCTTTTCTACGGCACGCCGACACCAGGCAACCTGAAGGCGGTCGAACGGTTCGCGGCCAACCTCTTCAGCGTCACCCGCCAGCTCCGCTACAGCCGCGTCGAGACCGCGCTCTCCCTCGATATGGCCCTGTTCATCAACGGCCTGCCCATCGCCACCTTCGAACTCAAGAACAAACTCACCAAGCAGACGGTGCTCGATGCCGTGCAGCAATACCAGCGCGACCGCGACCCGAAGGAGCTACTGTTTCAGTTTGGCCGTTGCGCCGTGCATTTTGCCGTGGACGATCACGAAGTGCGTTTCTGTACCCACCTCAAGGGCAAGGGTTCATGGTTTCTACCCTTCAACAAGGGCTACAACGACGGCGCGGGCAATCCGCCCAACCCGGCCGGGCTTGCCACCGACTACCTGTGGAAGGAGACCCTTTCCAAGGCGGGTCTGACCGACATCCTGGAAAACTACGCCCAAGTGGTGGAGGAAAAGGACGAGAGAACCGGCAAAAAGCGGTACAAACAAATCTTCCCTCGCTACCACCAGTTGAAGGTGGTGCGCATGTTGCTGGCCGATGCCGCCGAGAGCGGCGTCGGTAGGCGCTACCTGATCCAGCATTCGGCGGGCAGTGGCAAGAGCAACTCCATCGCCTGGTTGGCGCACCAGCTTGTGGGGCTGGAGCACGAGAGCAAGGCCCTATTCGATTCGGTCATCGTGGTCACTGACCGGCGGGTGCTCGACAAGCAGATCCGCGACACCATCAAGCAGTTTGCCCAGGTCTCCGCCACTGTCGGCCATGCCGAACACTCGGGCGATTTGAGGAAATTCCTCAAGGCCGGGAAGAAGATCATCATCACCACGGTGCAGAAGTTCCCGTTCATCCTCGACGAGATCGGCGACGAGCACCGCCAGAGCAAGTTTGCCATCATCATCGACGAGGCCCATTCCAGTCAGGGCGGCAAGACCACCGCCGCCATGAACCGCGTGCTGGAAGAGGCCGCGCCCTATGGTGACGAGGAAGAGACGGTCGAGGACAAGATCAACAAGATCATGGAGGGCCGGAAGATGGTGACCAACGCCAGCTACTTCGCCTTCACCGCGACCCCCAAGAACAAGACCCTGGAGATCTTCGGTGAGCCGGACCCGCAGCCGGACGGCGCCGTGAAGCACCACCCGTTCCACAGCTACACCATGAAACAGGCCATCCAGGAAGGCTTCATCCTCGATGTGCTGAAGAACTACACCCCGGTGGAGAGCTACTACCGCCTGGCCAAGACGGTGGAGGACGATCCGTTCTTCGACGCCAACAAGGCCCAGAAAAAACTGCGCCGCTACGTGGAGTCCCACGAGCACGCCATCCGCGAGAAGGCGGAGATCATGGTGGACCACTTCCACGCCCAGGTGATCGGCCACCGCAAGATCGGCGGTCAGGCCCGGGCCATGGTCATCACAGGCGGCATCGAGCGGGCCATCCAGTATTTCCAGGCCTTCAAGGACTACCTCAAGGAGCACAAAAGCCCTTATGCGCCCATCGTGGCTTTTTCCGGGGAGCACGAGTATGGCGGCAAGAAAGTCACCGAAGCGACCCTGAACGGCTTCCCCAGCAGCCAGATTCCGGACAAGGTGCGGGAGGACCCCTACCGCTTCCTGATCGTCGCTGACAAGTTCCAGACTGGCTACGACGAACCGCTGCTGCACACCATGTACGTGGACAAGGCGCTTTCCAGCATCAAGGCGGTGCAGACCCTCTCGCGCCTCAATCGCGCCCATCCGCAGAAGCACGACACCTTCGTGCTCGATTTCTACAACGACTCGGAGACCATCCAGAAGTCGTTCGAGCCCTATTACCGCACCACCATCCTCAGCGACGAGACCGACCCCAACAAGCTGCACGATCTAAAGTCGGACCTGGACGGCTACCAGGTCTATTCGCAGGCGCAAATCGATGAACTGGTGGGGCTCTATCTGAACGGCGCGGATCGCGACAAGCTCGACCCGGTCCTGGACGCCTGTGTGGCTGCCTACAACGCCGATCTCGACGAAGACGGACAGGTGGACTTCAAAGGCAAGGCCAAGGCCTTCGTGCGCACCTATGGCTTTCTCGCGTCAATCCTGCCGTTCTCGAATGCCGACTGGGAAAAGCTGTCGATCTTCCTGAACTTCCTGATCCCGAAGCTCCCGGCGCCCAAGGAAGAGGACTTGTCCAGGGGCATCCTGGAGGCCATCGACATGGAGAGCTACCGTGTCGAGGTGAAAACCGCCCTGCCGCTCGGCCTCCCGGATCAGGATGCCGAAGTCGGCCCCATACCCACCAGCGGCGGCGGGCGCAAGCCGGAGCCGGAGCTGGACCAGTTGAGCAACATCATCAAGGCGTTCAACGACCAGTTCGGCAATATCGAGTGGAAGGATGCCGACAAGATCCGCAAGGTCATCGCCGAGGAGATCCCGGCCAAGGTGGCGGCGGACCCGGCCTACCAGAACGCTATGAAGAACAACGACAAAAAGACCGCCCGGATCGAGCACGACGCCGCGCTGCAACGCATTATGATCGACCTGTTGGCCGATCATACCGAGCTGTTTAAACAATTCAGCGACAACCCGTCATTCAAGAAACGGTTGGGTGACACCATCTTTGGCGCGACCTACCAAGAGAGCGCGCAAGCGAATGCACGAATTGGCTAGGCCGTGTTCACAAAATCATGCTTTGTGTGCGAAACGGCTGGCTATCATCTACAACCAGAGTGGTCGAGTATGGATCCTTTGTATTACCTTTCGGACGAGCCATTTGAGCCGATCAATCGGTTTTTATACCATTTCCTATTAGTTTATCCGCCTGAAAGCCATGGGGTAGGCTGGCGATGAGCGAAGCGAATCCCAGCTACTGAGAAGCTGGGTTTCAGCGCTTCGCGCCTCAACACCAGCCTACGAATATCGATAATACCTATCGAGAAAAGGTATTACTTCTGGCCCTCCCCCGTCCCAAATCCATCTTCTCTCATGTCTTCCCCAGATTCTCGGCCTGTCGCCACTCCGGATAACCGCGATCCAGGCGACGCGCCCGGTAACCCTTGGCCCGCAGCCGGGCAACGGCGTCGAAGGCCAGCACGCACCAGGGTCCCCGGCAATAGGCCACCACCTCCCGCTCGGGGGGCAACTCCCGCAGTCGTTCCTCCAGGCTGTCGAGGGGCAGGTTGAGGGCACCGGCGATGTGTCCCTGGGCGTATTCCTCCGGCGGGCGCACGTCGACCAGGGTCACCAGCCCATCCCGCACACGATCCAGCAGCTCCAGGGCGGGGAGGGGTTCGAAGTCGTCGCGGCTGTGCAGATAGCTGGCGATCAGCGCTTCGACCTGCGCCAGATGGCTTTCGGCCAGGGCGCGCAGACCGGCCAGGACATCCAGCAGCCGCCCATCGGCGAGACTGTAAAACACCTGCTTGCCTTCGCGACGGGCCGCGGTCAGCCCGGCGGCCCGCAATTGCTGTAGATGCTTGGAGGTATTGGCGACCGACAACCCGGCGACCACCGCCAGGGACTCCACGCTACGTTCGCCCTGGGCGAGAAAATCCAATAACTCCAAGCGTGCCCCACTGCCGAGGGCGCGGGCGAGGATCGCCAGTTGTTCAAACAGGGCTTGTTTGGGGCTTTGGGTTCTGGACATCGCGACTCCTTTTGAGAATTACTCAACTATACGGTTGATTATTTGGTTATCGATCAGTCATGGATTTCCATCATCATGGGTTGGCGCCCATCCCGTAGAAGGCCAACATCGACATCAACATCCGCCGCTTCCGACCAGGCCACATTCGCCTAACGATGGGTTATACCATTTCTCGATAGGTATTATCGATATTCGTAGGCTGGTGTTGAGGCGCGAAGCGCTGAAACCCAGCTTCTCGGTAGCTGGGATTCGCTTCGCTCATCGCCAGCCTACCCCATGGCTTTTAGGCGGATAAACTAATAGGAAATGGTATTAACACTACGCCTGCTGGTCAGGTGTTTGCCTATCGAGGCTCCCGGGCATGAGCTTTTTTAGCGGTTTTATGTTCTCTTATAGAGAACAATTCCTCTATATATTGACGCATTGTTCTCTTTAAAAGAACTAAAACTGGCCATTTTCAGCCCAGGCCCGGATTGGCCCAGTCCGGTTCGTCGGCCAAAAGTGCAACTTTGCCCGACGTTTCATTGAAGGCTCTTCACCAGCGGCGCGGGTTTGGGTTGCCGTCCGTTTGGCAACCCAACATTGACCTCGCCTGCTCTTATCCTTTCGTAGAGACAAGGGTGGAGGCCCGCTCCGAATCCGCCGATGGGAAGTGATGTGGCCGTGGTCAGGATATTGGGTTGGCGATGCCGCCGCCAACCCAACCGGGGCGATTGGAAAGCGGGATCGGGCTAACTGGACGGGGCCGGGGCGGAAGCCGTTCCGGGATGTTCCAGGGCCCGGGCCTGCCGTTCACCTTCGGCAAAGTCGATCATCATCAGCAGGATGGCCCCGGCGGCGAATAAAACGACGATGGAGACTATCCCCAGGCGTTGGTTTCCGGTGCCCAGGCTGACCCAGCCGATCATGAAGGGTCCCAGCACCGAGGCGAATTTGCCAAGCATGTTGTAAAAGCCGAAGAACTCGGCCGCCTGATCCCTGGGGATGAGGCGGGTATACAGGGAGCGGCTCAGGGCCTGGATACCGCCCTGCACCAGGCCGATGGTCACCGCCAGACCGTAGAATTCCCAGGGCAGGGTCATCCGGTAAGCCCAGAGTAGCACCAGGACATAGACGAGGATCGCCCCCAGGATCCCCTGACGGGGTCCGATGCGCTGGCTGATGGAGGCGAAGGCGAGGGTGGCGGGAAAACCGACGAATTGGGTGATCAACAAGGCCAGCATCAACTCGCTGGCGGCGAATCCCAGCGCCAGGCCATAGTCCACCGCCATGCGGATGACGGTGTCCACCCCGTCGATGTACAGCCAATAGGCGAGGAGAAAGAGGAAGGTGAAGCGCAGGCGGCGGACCTGACGAAAGGTTCGCCGCAATTGTCCCCAGCCGCCCCGGAATGTCTCTTTCCAGCCCCCGACCTCCCTGGTCTCGGTCTCGTGCACCAAGAGAAAGAGGGGGAAGGCGAATCCGGCCCACCAGAGCGCCACGCTGAGGAAGGCCCAGCGTACCGCCTCGCTGCTGTCGGCCAGACCGAACCAGTCGGGGTGGAGCACCATCAGCACATTGACGGCGAACAGCAGTCCGCCGCCAAGATAGCCGACGCTGTAGCCGAAGGAAGACACCCAGTCGGCTGTTCCGGGCGGGGCCACGTCCACCAGCAGGGCGTCGTAGAAGATGTTCCCGCCCGAGAAACCTATGACCCCCAGCACATAGAAGGCGAGGGCCAGGGGCCAGGCCCCCTGGGCTACCAGCCATAAGGCCCCGGTCATGATGACGCCGAGGCTGGTAAAGAGCAGCAGAAACCGCTTCTTGGCCCCGCCTCGATCGGCCATGGCCCCCAGCAGCGGGGCCGCCGCCACCACGAGGAGGCTGGCCAGGGAGTTCCCCAATCCCAGCCAGTAGGTGCTCTCCTGGGAACTCAGGCCGGAACTCCAGAATTGCTTGAAAAAGACCGGGAAGAAGCCGGCCATCACGGTGGTGGCGAAGGCCGAATCGGCCCAGTCGTACCAAGCCCAGGCCCAGACCGGGCGGGTAATCCGGGTCGAGGCTGCTTTCATGGCCGATTCCTCCACGGAGTCGCGCCGCTCAGTCTGCTGGTAAGGATGGCGGTGTCACTTCTCGCCGCGCTCTTCAAACACATGGCACAACAAGGCCATCTTCACCAGCTCGGCCAGGGATTCCGCCTGCATCTTTTCCATCACATGAGCCCGATGGGCCTCCACGGTCTTGGCGCTGACGCCCAGAGCGGCGGCGATCTCTTTGTTGGACTGGCCTTCGGTGACCATACCCATGACCTCGATCTCCCGTGGTGTGAGTTGATCCAGACGGGCGGCCACCTCGGAGCGCATGGCCTGTTCCCCACGCTGTTGTTCGTCGAGCTCCAGGGCGGAGCGGATGCTGTCGAGCAGGAGTTCGTCATTGAAGGGTTTTTCGATGAAATCCACTGCCCCGCCCTTCATGGCGCGTACCGCCATGGGTACATCGCCATGGCCGGTGATGATGATGATAGGGAGGCGGATGCCCTGGCGTAAAAAATACTCTTGCAGATCGAGCCCGCTCATGCCCGGCATGCGCACATCGAGCAAGAGACAGCCGGCGCGACCCGGGTAATAGTCCTGGATGAAGGCATCCGCCGAAGGGTAGGTCTGTACCCGCATCCCGACGGATTCGATCAGCCACTTCAGCGAGGTACGCATGGCCTGATCGTCATCGACCACGAAGACGGTCTTGGTTTGGGATCGGTTTTTCATGGCGGTCCTCCTGTGAGGTCCTCAGTGTCGAGCAACTCTGGGTAGGTGGGCAGGATGAGGCTGAATACCGTACCCCAGCCGGGATGGGTCCATACCCGGATGTGGCCACGGTGATCATCAATGATGGTTTTGCTGATGGGAAGCCCCATGCCCATGCCGCTGGGCTTGGTGGTGAAGAATGGAGTGAAGAGTTTATCCCGATAGGAACGCGGGATCCCGGCCCCGGTGTCCCGCACCTGGAGTCGTACGCTGTGGCGACCCACCAGCCGGGTGCGGATGGTCAGCCGCCGCGGCCCCTGCTGGACCTCGCTCAGGGCGTCCATGGCGTTGCGGATGAGGTTGAGCAGCACCTGTTCGATCTGCACCAGGTCCACCCTCACTGGCAGGTGTCGGGGGGCGAGTTGGAGTTCCAGTTCCACGTTCAGCTTCGGCAGTTCGTGTTCGACGAAGGAACAGACCTCGCGTACCAGGGTGTTCATATCCACCAGGCTGCGCGGGCTCGGTTGCCGACTGACCAGGCTGCGCAGCCGACGAATGATCTCGGCGGCGCGCTCGGCCTGGATGGCGATCTGTTCCAGGACATCGCCGAGGGCGCCGCGATCGAGTTCGGGGGCATGCAGACGGCGGATGCCGCCGCGGGCGAAATTGACGATGGCGGACAAGGGCTGATTGAGTTCGTGCGCCATCCCCGTCGACATCTCCCCCATGGTGGAGAGGCGGCAGACGTGCACCAGTTCGGCCTGATGACGGCGGGCCTGCTGCTCCGCCCGGCGTACCTCGGTGATGTCCCGGCCAAAGATGTTGACATAGCCGAATTCCTTCACCGGCGCCAATAAGAGCGAGTAGATGCGCTGTTCGCTCTGGATTTCCCGCTCGTCCTGGATACCGAGTTCGAGGACCTGTCGCACCAGATCGCGCCAAAACACCGGCAGGGTCTGGCCGCGACTGCAACCCCAGTATTCGAGCAGAAAGTCGCTGGCATTGTTGGCGAAGAGGATCACCCCCTTGTCGTTCAATCTGAGGATGGGATTCGGACTCTCGCTGGCGAATTTGGCCAGACTCTCGACCTCCTGCTCACTCTTGCGGCGGATGGAGATGTCGTTGATATAGAGGGTGATCACCGGGATCGAATGCAGGCGCAGGTGGGTCACCCGGAGTTCGATAGGGAACTCGCTGCCGTCCAACCGCCGGGCCGAGAGTTCCCGACTGGTGGCCGAGGCCACCCCCTCGTCATCGGCTTCCTCCTCCTGTACCAGGGCCAGGAACTGGAAACGCCACTCGGGGGCGAACAAGAGATCCGCCGCCATCCGCCCCAGGGCCTGCTCCCGGGCCAGGCCGAAGGTGCGCGCGGTGGTGGCGTTGATCTCGATGATGCGCCCCGAACTGTTCATGATGATCACGCAGTCATGGGCATTCTGTACCACCGCCGCCGTCAGGGCCTCGGATTCGCGGATCTCGCTCTCGTGGCGTCGCTTCATCTCCTCCCGGGCGCCGAGCACCATGCGGACAAAGCGGCTGATCCAGTCTTCCAGCAGGATGAGCTGGTTGCGACCCTGGAGGCCGGGTTCCGTCAGACCCAGGGCGCGGTGGGAGAAGCGCGACAGGCGTCGGAGCAGGGTGTTGATGTGGGTGGAGACCAGATACATGGCCAGGGTGAAGACGATGATGAAGACCCCGGCCGCCACCAGGCGTTGGCCCCGCTCCAGACTGAGGATGCGTTCGGTGGTCTGGGTCAGCACCGAATGGGGTACCAGGGTGGCGAACTGGATGTTGAGATCGGCGCTGTCATAGCCGATGAAGGAGCGCGAGGTGACGCTGAAATAATGGCGCCAGGAATCCAGCTCGCTGCCTACCGTCACTTCGCTGGGCAGACTGCTCGCCAGAATCCGCTGTGAGTCCACGTCGACCAGGGTGATGACGGCATCCCGGGAGAGTACGCCCTGCTGTGAAGCCCGCAGGAAATCGGCGTCCACCGGCACCACCAGCATCAGCGAGCCGACGCGGGTGCCCTGGGGGCTGTTGACCGGCTCGGAGATCAGCAACCAGGGGGTGCGGTTCAGGGTGGTGAGATAGACATGGACCTCGCTGGCATTCAGATAAAAATCGGCCCGCCGGATCAGGTCCATGGGCAGCAGGTGGCTACCGAGCTGGTAAACCTCGCGCATCTCCTCCGCCTCATCGAAGAGCGCCATGTGGCTCGGTTGTACCAGGGAGATCCAAAGCGGGGCGGCGGGAAGCCAGGAGGGTGGCTGATCACGATAGATACGGAGTTTGGGATGCTCGTCCTGCAAGCTCGGCAAGCGTTCGACGCAATCCATCATGCGTTGCTGGTGGGCCAGCAGGTGGGCGGTGGATTCGTAGCTGCGGAGATAACTCTCGAAGCGGATCAGGGTTTCCTTCTCCCGCGCCTGCATCTGCGCGGTCAGTTCAGTTTGCAACACCTCCTTGACGGAGCGATTTTGCAGGGGATCGACGATGGCCCAGGCCAGCACGCCGCAGAGCAGGCCCACCCCCATGGTGAGGATGGGCATGGGGATGGCGCGGAGCGCCCCGTAGATCCAATTTTTCATATTGGGTCGCATACTGCCGATGATACGAGAGGGCGATGTGCGAAACCATGAGGCAAGACGAAGGAATCCCAAAGCGGATCCGCGTTTCTTTTCGCCTCCGGGCCTCCCGCTCGGCGAGGGGAGAAGGGGCAGGTCGATGCTGGGCACCAAATCATGGGATAAGTGTTATTTATATAATATTAATTTACATTCTGCCCGAGGTTATGTTTCTGAGACATTGGGCACCTGGCCCGGCTTGCCTGCTCCCCCAGGCCACTGAGAAGCTGTTTGGAAACCCTCGGCTCCCGAGCGGCAAGCTTGAAGGCCCCGGGCATCGACCTGAAAGGCTGGATTTTCGTTCTTTTTTAAAGAATAAATAAAGAAATAACGCCTATATTGTTCTCTAAATGAGAACAATAACTCCAGAAACAGACCTTGGCCCCGAAGCTCGAAAGTCGCGACGAGGATTGCCAAACAGCTTCCGAGAGACACGGATAGGACTGGCCGCTATTGGGAGCCGGCTATCCCGCGGCAAGGAGCTCCTGCCGCGTGGCCGCCAGCCAGCAGTCATGAAGATTGTCGGCGATGAGTTGGACGATCCCGGCATCCAGCTGATCCTTGGCGGCCATGTCTTGCATGATCTCCATGATCTTGTCGGGGGCGAGGGCCTCGCGGTAGGGGCGATCCTGGGCCAGGGCCTGAAATACGTCGGCGGCCGACAGGATGCGCGGGCCGATTCCCAGTTCCACCCCTTTCATATGGAAGGGATAGCCGGTGCCGGACGGTTGTTCGTGATGATAGCCGGCGAGCCGGGCAATCTCGGCAAAGCCGCGAATCTGGCGCAGGACGTGGAAAGAATCCATGCTGTGCCTTTGCATCAGCACCCACTCGGTCGAGTTCAAGGGCTCTGGTTTGTCGAGAATCTCGTCGGGCACCCGGAGTTTGCCCAGGTCGTGAAGATGCCCGGCCAGATCGAGGATGTCGAGGTAGCTGTCGGGGAGACCGGATTTGCCGCCGATGAATCTGGCCAGTTCCGCCACCCGCAGGGAATGTTCCCGGGTAAAGTGACTCTTCGCATCGACGATGTCGGAAAACAGATTCACCAGACGGCGCATCGAGGCCACATCCAGGTCTTGTTCGCCGCCGCGCCCGACCCAACCCGGAAAATACTCCCGGTAACCACTTTCTTGCAGTCGGTCCCAGAAGCCTTGCGCCGCCGACAACGATAAAAAGGCCTCGACCAGCCGGGGTGAGAAGAGGCTGCCGGAATGGTGGCGGATCCGCTCGCGAACCTTGGCGAACTGGCTTCCTTCGGGCACCTCGGGATACTGGCTGAGCAGGGCGTCGACCCGGTCAACCAGAAAGATGGTGTTGCTGGCCAGTCGTAGATGATCGTCGAGAGGGAGGCGGATGAGGTCTTCCCAGCGATGATGGTGATAGAGCACCGTGGAGGCCAGATGGGCGAGGGGTGGAGTAGCGGCCAAGCGCCTGGCGCCCAGTTCGCAGTGCAGGCTGGCCCCTTCCCACTCCAGCTCCGAGACCAGATGGCGATGGGTCCGGGTGGAGGAGACGCCGCAGTCATGCAACATACCGGCGGCGAAGACATCATCCATGGCCTCGATATCCCAACCCAGGGCGTGGATGACCTCTGTAGCCATATAGGCGACGCGCTTGCCGTGATGGAGGGAATCCACGCCGACCAGATCCAGGGCGTCGGTCAGGGCGTAGATGACTTCACGCAGAGAGACAGAGAAGCGTGATGGAAACATCCGAACACCTCAAGCGAAGGCAAGATGGCCAAGAAACTCGACGATCATCGGTTTTATGGTAATTCCCGGCAAAATCAGGCGCACCGGCTTTTATCAACGGTCGAGAAAGGTTTCGGCCCTGGTTTTCCGTTACGAGTCTGCGGGCCCATGCTAGTCTCTCCGCGTTGGCAACATGATGAGGTGAATATGCGCGAAACAGGCCGGAATCCACGCAGGTCGAGGGTTCTACAGCGAGATGATCGGCTCGGTTTCCCATCGGCGGAGGAACCGGAACGGGCTGAAGATGAGACCGAGATCGCCGGGGGAGGGCGCCCGTCGAAGACGGCGCGGAAAAAGGCGATGTTGGGATATCAGTCCATGGCGGCAACCCTGCTGGATCTGTCCAGCCGGATATGGCGGGAGGTACCGCTTTCAGAGCGCATGGGCGAGGCGTTGCGCGAGGCTCCGAGCCGCCAGAGTCATGGCGCCTATCGGCGTTATCTACGCTGGTTGGGGGGCCTGCTGAGCCAGGAAGACGAAGCCGTGCTGACCAGGCTCAGGGAGATATTGGCCGCCGGGCCGAGTCTGGAGACGAGGCAACTGCATTTCGCCGAGCAGTGGCGGGAGAAGCTGCTCGATCAGGGCGAGTCGGCGCTCGGCGAACTCGCGTCACTTTCACCTGAACTGGATCGGACCCAGTGGTCGGCGTTGTTACGCCAGGCACAGCAGGAGCATGGCTCCGGGGCGAAGCCCCTCGCCAAGCGCCGCCTGTTCCAGCAACTGAAGGCCTTGTACCGGGACTAAAAACCGGTTCCAAGAGAGGCTGTCTTACCACCTCTCAGTCTGTTCCCCCCTTGACAAGGGGGGGTGAAGGGGGGGAAGCCTTGACCAAATCGTCCTTTCGACGGGGCTCAAGACAAGAACATCTCCCTTTTCACTCGTTTCCAAAGAGGAATGAGGCTCCAGCAACCCTCTCTCCCCAAGAGTGATAGGTGGTGAGGAGAGGTTGTTTTGGCATCTTGACGGCAACGAATCTCGGCTATACTGGCGTTGCTTTGTTTATCTTTCAAAGGCTCGTCTATGATCGCCACCACCAAAAAGAGGCCCGTGCACCTCAATCTTGCATTGATCCACTTCCCAGTGCCCGCTGTCATGTCCGGTGCCCACCGGATCAGCGGGGTGCTGATGATCTTCACTTTACCCTTCTTCCTTCGGCTACTTGATCTGTCGCTATCGGGCGCGGGGGGATTCGCCCAGGCCAAGGCTATGCTGCAAAGCGGTTTTGCCAAGCTGGCCGTGTTTCTCTGGCTCTGGGCGCTGAGTCATCACTTTCTCGCCGGTCTGCGTTACCTGGCACTCGACATCGATCTCGGGGTTGAACTTGAGCAGGCCAGGCAGACGGCCTGGGCGGTACTGTTCGCCGCCCCGGTGTTGTCCCTGCTGTTGACCTGGGGGATCTACGCATGATTCGCGGCATCACCGGCTTGCGCGCCTGGATCGTCCAGCGCATCAGTGCGGCCTATATGGCGTTGTTCGTTGTCTTTGCCATGGGCTATTTGGTCTTCACCCCGCCGGGAAGTTTCAGCGAATGGAAGCAGATGGTCGCCAACCCAGTCATGGCCATGGCTATGGCGTTGTTTTTCTTTTCCTTGCTCATGCATTGCTGGGTCGGCATCCGGGATGTGTTTATCGATTATGTACCCATCATTCCTCTTCGTCTGGTGTTGTTGACGCTGTTTGGTCTGGGTTTCATCGCCTGTGGATTCTGGGTCGTACAGATCCTGGTCCTCGCCCGTCTGGGCGCCTGAATTGGTTGAGAGAGTTCTGTTATGGCACTAGTTAGACGAAAATTCGACGCCCTCATCATCGGCGCCGGCGGGGCCGGTCTGAATGCGGCGCTGCAATTGGCGAATGCCGATATGCAGGTGGCGGTGGTATCCAAGGTCTTTCCCACCCGCTCCCATACCGTGGCCGCCCAGGGCGGTGTCAACGCCGCCCTGGCCAATGTGCTGCCGGACAACTGGCACTGGCACATGTTCGATACAGTGAAGGGATCCGACTACCTCGGCGACCAGGACGCCATCGAGTTCATGTGTCAGGAGGCGATCCCCACGGTGTACGAACTCGAACACGATGGGGTGCCCTTTTCCCGCATCGACAACGGCAAGATTTACCAGCGCGCCTTCGGCGGGCAGAGCCAAAACTTCGGCGGGGATCAGGCGGCGCGTACCTGTGCCGCGGCGGATCGGACCGGGCATGCGATCCTGCATACCCTCTATCAGCAGAATGTCCGCGCCAAGACCCATTTCTTCGATGAATTCTTCGCCGTCGACCTCTTGCGTGACGATGATGGCTATATCCTCGGGGCGCTGGTGTTGGAGATCGAGACCGGCGAGCCCATTCTCATCGAGGCCAAGGCCACCCTGCTGGCTACCGGCGGTTGCGGCCAGGTCTTCCGCACCACCAGCAACGCCCACATCAATACCGGTGACGGCATGGCGATGGCCCTGCGGGTGGGCATCCCATTGCAAGACATGGAGTTTTTCCAGTTCCACCCGACCGGTATCGCCGGCAAGGGGATGCTGATCACCGAGGGAGTACGTGGCGAGGGCGGCTATCTGGTCAATAAGAACGGCGAACGCTTCATGGAGCGCTATGCCCCCAGGGCGAAGGACCTCGCCAGCCGCGATGTGGTGTCCCGCGCCATCGTCACCGAGGTGCGCGAAGGACGGGGCTGTGGTCCCAATGCGGATTATGTCCTGCTCAAGTTGGATCACCTCGGCGAGGAGATCATCAGCAAACGGCTGCCGGGTATTCGCGAGAGTTCCAAGATCTTTGCCGGGGTGGACCCGATCAAGGAACCCATTCCGGTCTATCCCACCGCCCACTATGTCATGGGTGGCATCCCGACGGATCGTTGGGGGCGGGTGGTGGTGCCGGTCGGTCAGGGTCCGGAGGAGGTCGTCCCCGGTCTCTATGCCGCGGGCGAGTGCGCCTGTGTTTCCGTGCATGGCGCCAACCGATTGGGGGGGAACTCGCTGCTCGACATCCTGGTGTTCGGGCGTTCCGCGGGCAAGGACATCATCCAATTCCTGGCCGATTACCGGCACCATCGACCCATGAAGGAGGTCGCCCTGGAGCAGGCGATGGCCCGTCTGACCCGTTGGGAACAACCGGGTTCCGGTCCTTCGGTGGCCGAGCTGCGGGCGGAGTTCCGCAAGAGCATGGAGGACCATGCCGGGGTCTTCCGTACCGAAGAATTCATGCAGGAAGGGGTGGAAAAGCTCGAAGAGATCCGCAATCGCCTGAGCCAGGTGCGACTCAAGGATCGGAGCCGGGTATTCAACACCGCCCGCATCGAGGCCCTGGAGCTGGAAAATATGATCGACGTCGGTATGTCCATCGCCGTCTCGGCCTTGTACCGCAAGGAAAGCCGCGGCGCCCATTCGCGTCCGGATTATCCGAAACGGGACGATGCGAACTGGCTGAAGCACAGCCTCTATTCCCGGGAAGGGGATCGCATGGATTTCAAGCCGGTTCGTATCAAGCCTTTGACCGTGCCTTCCTTTCCTCCCAAGGACAGGGTGTATTGACGCCCTTGGGGACGATGTCAACCCAACATGCAGAACCCCACGAACCAAGGTCCTAGGAGTCGATCATGAAATTCCGTGTCTTTCGTTACAACCCGGAAACCGACAACAGCCCGCGTATGCAGGATTTCGATGTCGAGCCGTTTCGCGGCATGATGCTGCGCGAAGCCCTGATGGAGATCAAAAAGCAGGATGAGTCCTTTGCCTTCCGCCATTCCTGCGGCGAGGGCGTCTGTGGCTCGGATGGCGTCAATGTCAACGGCGGTAACAAGTTGGCCTGCATCACCCCGATCTCCGAGTTGAAGGAGCCGGTGGTGGTGCGCCCCTTTCCCGGCCGTCCGGTGATCCGCGATCTGATCGTGGATATGACCCAGTTCTACCGGCAATACAAGGAGATCAAGCCCTGGTTGATCCACAAGGACCCCTTGCCGGATCAGGAGGTGTTGCAGTCGCCGACCGATCGCGACAAGCTCGACGGGCTCTATGAATGCATCATGTGCGGCTGTTGTTCCACCTCCTGCCCCTCCTTCTGGTGGAATCCGGACAAGTTTCTCGGTCCCCAGGCCCTCCTGGCGGCCTGGCGCTTTCTCGCCGATAGCCGCGATCAGGCGACCGAGGAACGCCTCAGCGAGCTGGATGGACACTACAAGGTCTATCGCTGCCATACCATCATGAACTGTGTCGAGGTCTGTCCCAAGGGCCTCAATCCCACCAAGGCCATCGGCCATATCCGCAATCTGATGCTGAAGAACGCCATCTAGGCTGGGCGGATTTGGCCGCTTCCCCCAACAGAGACCGCCTGCGCTGGCAATGCCGGCGCGGGATGTTGGAACTCGACGATCTCTTCATGCGTTTTCTCGACCAGGAATACGACCGCCTGAGTCTCGCCGATCAGGTGGCCTTCGAGCGTTTGTTGGCGGAAATCGACCCACTTCTTCAGGCCTGGCTCATGGGCCAGGCCGAACCCGGGGACGCCGAGACAAGGAGACTGGTTGCCCTCATCCGCGCCACCTCTCCGTATTGATCTCGCGCCTTCCCCCGCCCTCGGCGGATTTTTGGCCTTCGTGTATGGGGCGGCGCTCGTCTGCCTGATTTCGCTACCGATCCCTTGGTGGAGCCAAGGCTTGCTGGCGCTGACCTTGGCCTTGAGTTGGTGGCGGGAGCAGCGGTTGCATGCCTGGCGTAACGCCGCCAAGGCGATGGTGGTGCTGGAGGCCGGGGAGGACAAGGATTGGGAAGGCTCTACCCCGGATGACAGCCGGATCCAGCTCGGCCGTCCGGATTGGTGTTTCATCCAGCCGCGCCTGATCCTGATGGGCAAAGTCCGCGGCCTGTTCATCGCTCCCAAGGTGGTCGTGCCCTGGGATGCCCTCTCGGCGGAGGATTTCAGACGACTCTCGCTCCATCTGCGACTGACCAGCCAAGGGAATTAGCCGTTCAGGGAGGCGGTGGGGCGACGACGACAGGCAGAGGCGCCGTCACGACCGGACATCTCCTTCCGGCACTTCCCGGACGGGGCCTTTTGATCCGATATTCGTTCTCGATAGAAGAACAATTGCTCTATGAATTGGCATAATGTTCTCTATAGGAGAACGAAAAATGGCCATTTTCGCTCGATGCCCGGAACAGCTTGGGGTGAATATCCTGGCCTGTCGGGTCTTGGTGGCATTGACGTATCTGGAGTCGGCGCCCAACCACCCGGAAGCCCAAAAGGTATTCGGACAGGATATGCAGGGCGTTCAGGGGCACTGATCCGTCTTTCCCGGTTATCCGGCCTTGTATCTCCACCACGGGGTCACATACTTAGCTTAGATAAAAGGGGTCGTGGTGAGTGCAGAGGAGAGGGCGATGTTTCTGAAGCAGAACAGTAGCAGCAAACTGGTTGAGGTGCTGGGCCTCAACGATCTTATCAACCCGTTGCATGAGCAGATCGTGGGACGCTATAACAGCGGCGAGGAGATACAGGATCCGGAAAGATTCAGGAAGGATGACTTGGTCTTTCTCTCGGGCGAAGCCTTGCCCAGATGCTGGCTTGATATACACTACCGGGACAGCGAACTGCGCCGCTGATATCTGTCCCGATCCATCCGACGTGGCTCATAAGAGGATCTCGGCCGGTAGTTCTATCGGCCGGGAAATCTCAAGCGGTACCTTTTCCATCCTGCGCCAGAATATCCCGCGAGGCCGTTGAACGGCCCTTCGACGGCGAACATACAAGATTGTTCGACTAGGCGATAATAAGGCGATTTCTTTTTCCGGCAATCGCCTAACAGCGGCGAGGCCAAGCGGCTGGCTGTCCGCGGTGGATAGAAATCGGCTCGTTGCTGGCCGATATTCTTCTGTCGCTTCCCACGGAACAGATTCCAAATGTATAGCATCGGATCAGAATAGTTATGTCGGATACAATAGTGGCCTTGGCGACACCTCGCGGCACGGGCGGTATCGGTGTGGTGCGGGTATCGGGAAATCTTGCCGGTGAGATATGTTGCGCCATTATCCACCACCTGCCCCAGCCAAGAAGGGCCTGGCATGGTCCATTCCATGATGAAACCGGTTCCGTCTTTGACTATGGTCTGGTGTTGTACTTTCCACAACCAAAATCCTTTACCGGAGAAGATGTCGTCGAGTTCCATGGGCACGGCGGCCTGGTGATCATGGATACATTACTCGAAAGGTGCCTGCAATTGGGTGCCCGCATGGCTTCGCCAGGTGAGTTCAGCAAACGGGCCTATCTCAACGGTAAATTGGATCTAACCCAGGCCGAGGCCATTGCCGATCTTATCTCCAGCGGCACCAGGGAAGCGGCCCGCCTGTCGTTGCGTACCCTGGAAGGGAGCCTGTCGGAAAAGATCAACAGCCTGTCGGCCGAGTTCAAGAACTTGAGGGTCATGCTCGAAGCCAGCATCAATTTCCCCGAGGATGAGATCGATTTCAAACAAGATACTCAATATGAACTCCGGCTGCACAGGCTGCACCAGGAGCTACGCAACCTGATCAAAGGCGCCAGAATAGGTTGTATTTATCGAGAAGGCCTGTACCTGGTTATCGCCGGCAAACCCAATGTCGGTAAGTCGAGTCTGATGAATTACCTAACGGGAAAAGACATCTCCATAGTCCATGACATCCCGGGAACGACCCGGGATATCCTACGGGAAACGGCGAATATATCAGGTATAGCCACCACCCTTGTCGATACCGCCGGCCTGAGAACGGAAGCTGACTTCGTTGAGCAGGAAGGCATTCGCCGCGCCCTGATGGAGTTACGCAAAGCCGATCATGTGTTGTGGTTGACGGATGATGACGACTATGCGGAGTGTCTGGCAAATATCCAGGATATCATCCCGGAAGATCTCTCATATACTCTGGTGAGAAACAAGATCGATCTCGTCACCCTCATCCAGGAACCAGCTCAATCCGAGTATGGGCCGATACTTCGCATCAGCACCAAAACCGGGGCGGGTATTGACTTACTGATCAGTCATATCAAACAGATCGCTGGAGGTAATCTTGGACAGGAAGCCGAATTCATCGCCAGGAAAAGGCATATGGATGCCTTGCGGCGCGCCGAATACTTTCTTGCTTCGGCCATGGAGACTCTCACCAGGACCCAGAATATCGAACTGTTGGCGGAAGAACTCCGGCTGAGTCATAACTGCGTTGGCGAGATAACCGGGATATGCACCAGTGATGATATTCTCGAAGACATATTTTCTGAATTTTGTATTGGAAAATAACAGACTTTCCAATTCTGGCTATCAAGACCAGCATAATTTTTATATAAATCTGGACGTTTTCTATACCAGGTTTGGAGCGCCTGAATGGGTGTTTGGTCAATCAGGCGGCAAATATTCATATAAATCTACTCCACAACTTCTGTCCTTTCAAATGATGAAATGACTATGGCAACGCACTGACGTGGGTTAGAGTATCGCATCGTCACTCCCGCCTCATCATCACGGCACTTGACCGGCCTGGCGGTCGGTTGTTCGATTAACGCCGACGACTCCGGAGCACGGCATAAGGGCCGGAACGGCTCCCTATCCTATAGCCATCGTCAAACATGCCGCCCTATTGTTCCCCCATCCCAATACAGCCGAATTTGCGTTCGCAATAACGGGAATCCTCGTGTCGACTTGACAACAGAGTAAAATCATCAACAATTAGGTTATGTTTGCGCCAAAGTGACGTCGCCTCTGGGAGAGATGGGTAACTCGCTGCATGATAACGAGTCTTTTATGCCTTTACCCTACGCGGCGGAAATGCCCCTGAGAGTTGGCAACTCGCGCGAGCATAGCGGAATGATAACCATAGATACACGAGGAGGATTGGGATGCAACAACCTACATCAAGCACCATCAGTCAATGTATGGCGATGGATTTCATGTTATGGCGGCGGATAAACAACACTCTGAACAACTTCCGGGAAAGACTCGGCCTGATCGGCCTTATGCTTGTATCACTGCTTTCCCTGGCCGCATGTGTCACCCAGCCGACGAGTCCCGCCGCCACCAGTTCGACTGGTGAAGCAAAAAGCTATATCGCCACCTTTGACAACGGACCCGCCAACGCGCGGACCGGCATCGTAGTGGAGGATGGGAAATACAAAGCCTATGTATGCAGTCTGGATAACGATTTCAATCTCACCTCGGCCCGCTGGTACGAAGGCGAACTCGCCGCGGATGGCAGCTTTCAGGGGGTAAGCCCGGATGGTGTGCAGTTCAAGGGCAGCGTCAATGGCGACCAGTATAGGGGGAGCATCGTCAACATCGCGAAAAAGACCTTGACCTTCAAGGGCACGTTGGTCCCCGCCGGGGGCAAGGTGGGTCTTTACCGGGGGGAGAGGCAGTTCGAGGGTAAGGATATTGTGATCGGGGCGGTAATCAGTCCTGATAACTCCTTCGCCTCGACTGTGCAGGTCAAAGGGAAGATCGAGTTTGTCACTCCTGTCGGCAACGAGCCGGCTTTTCTTCCCGATAACACCCTAGGCATCAATCTCGGGAAAAAAGCCATCCAGGTTACGGCTAAGCTGGTAACCACCCTGAAGTCCTGATGTGATAGTAAATGAGATAACGGAAACAGGTGCAGGCGTGGTCCTGCGCCTGGTCCGGCTCTTCGCGGTTGTCTTGGTCAACAGGGCATCCAATCACGGCCTGGGCAGCGCGCCACTTCCCAAACCAAACTACCGGCCTCCGGTGTTACAAACCCCGTCGCGCATTAGTACATGCGTGCGATTACGCTACGCTAATCGCACCTGCGGCTCTGGGTCATCGACGCATAAGGTTTGAGTTCAGCGGATCGGGGAAAAGCATGGGTGTTTTGCGGTACGGGGGGGGGGGGTTTTTTT
>JBPOHE010000096.1:0-20225 GCA_052035915.1 Pseudomonadota bacterium | reverse complement strand
CCCGGCGGAACTGGAGGCGGTTGTCCTCAAGATCAACCAACGTCCACGGAAATGCCTCAACTACCGAGCCCCCTACGATGTCTTCGCCGACGCTCTCCGTGGTGCACTTGTAACTTGAATCCGCCTTATTCTCCTGTCCGTTCGCCCTGAGCCGTGAGCTTGACGAACGGTCGAAGGGCGTTTTGTGACAGTCGTGATACTTCGCTCCAATCACCGCGCATCATGGCTTCCTTCTTTTTCCGGCTCCAACCTTTGATTTGTTGCTCCGCGGTTAACGCTTCCTCCCTGGTTGTGAAGGACTGAGAGAACATCAGATCGACAGGCAGTCGCGTGGCCGTGTAGCAGTTTGGAAACGCTCTGTTTTGATGTTGCGCAATGCGCGTTTCCAAGTTGTCGGTATGGCCGGTGTAATAACTGCCGTCACGGCATTTCAAGATGTAGACCCAGAAACTCATATAAGAAAGCATCCTTGTGCACGTCCTTCGACTGCTCGACCCCTCGACAAGCTCGGGGCTCGCAGCTCAGGGCGAACGGCGGTTTTACGACTGTTCATTGTTTCCAAGGGCCTGCTGCAGAATTTCCTTGAGCTGGTTGCGCAGGTCGGCGATATCTTTCTGCTGCTGCTGGTATTGCCGCAACAGTTTTTCCGGGTCGTGACTCACCTGTTCCCCGACATGGGGGTTCTTGATGTCCAGGTTGTAGTTGCGCGCGACGATGTCGGCGATCGGAACCTTCCAGGCCTGTTCGGTCTGCACGCGCGCCTTGAAGCCGTCGGCTTCATCACCCCACCAGTTGATTTCTGCTTCAAATTCCTCGAAGCGCATGGGCTTGGTCTTGTTGTAACTCTTCATGCCTTCCGGATAGGGGTGCTCGTAGTACCAGACGTGCTCGGTGGGCCGGCCCTTGGTGAAGAACAGCAGGTTGGTCTTGATGCCGGTGTAGGGGTTGAACACGCCGTTGGGCAGGCGGAGGAGGGTGTGCAGGTTGCATTCTTCCAGCAGCGATTGCTTGAGCCGGGTCTTCATGCCTTCGCCGAACAGGAAGCCGTCGGGCAGCACCACGGCGGCGCGGCCACCGTTCCTGAGCAGCTTGATGATGAGCGCCATGAACAGGTCCGCCGTCTCGCGTGTGCGCAGGTGGGCGGGGAAGTTGTTTTCGATGCCGTCTTCTTCCATGCCGCCGAAGGGCGGGTTGGTGACGATGACCTGCACGCGGTCGGCGTTGCCGTAGTCCTTGTAAGGCCGCGCCAGGGTGTTGTCGTGCTTGATCTGGGTGGGCGTGTCGATGCCGTGCAGGATCAGGTTGGTGACGGCCAGCATGTGCGGCAGGGCCTTTTTCTCTACACCCCGGATCGAGTTGACCAGGGTTTCTTCGTCTTCGCGGGTTTTGAGGTAGTGCTCGCGCTTGTGGTCGATGGCGCAGGTGAGGAAGCCGCCGGTGCCGCAGGCGGGGTCGAGCACGATTTCATTCAGCTTGGGATCGACGCGATTGACGATGAAGCGGGTAACGGCGCGCGGGGTGTAGAACTCGCCGGCGTTGCCGGCGCTTTGCAGGTCGCGCAGGATTTGCTCGTAGATGCTGCCGAAGGTGTGGCGGTCGCTGGTGTTGTTGAAGTCGATTTCGCAGATCTTGTTGATGACCTGGCGCATCAAGGTACCCGACTTCATGTAGTTGTAGGCATCCTCAAAGACGTTGCGCACGACGCGGGCGCGCTCACCGGCCGGGCCGTGGGTCGCGAGCTTTTCCTTCAAGGCAGGAAAGAGCTGGTTGTTGACGAAGTCGCTCAGGGCGTCGCCGGTGATGCCTTCCGGGTTCTTCGCCCAATTGCGCCAGCGAAGATGCCGCGGCAACGGGGATTGGTAGTCGTCCTCGATCAGCTCCAACTCGGCTTCGCGGTCATCAAAGATTTTGAGAAAGAACATCCAGACCAGTTGGCTGATGCGCTGGGCGTCGCCGTCGACGCCAACGTCCTTGCGCATGATGTCCTGAATGGACTTGATGACACCGCTTACATTGCTCATGCCGAGTGTTCCTGCTTAAACAACTCTTGTTCGAGTTCATGGATGGCGGTGTCGAACTTTGCCTTGCCGCCGAAGATGGTGTTGATGATTTCCACCGGGGTGCCCATGGCCTTGAAAGGGTCCAGGCGCAGCACCTTGGCGCTTTCCAGCGTGCCGACACCCTCGTCGGCGTACTTATCGAGCAGCGCGTCAAGCACAGCTCGCGCTTGGTCACCGTACTTTGTGAAGTAGTTGCGCTTCTTGACCTTGTCGGCGCGCTCCTTGCGGGTGAGCGGCGGCTGGCCCCAGGCGATGTGGCAGATGAGGTCGAAGTCGCCATAGTCCTTGCCGACTTCGGCGGCGAGGTTGTCGAGCACGATGCCGTGTTCTTCCAGCGCGTCGATGATGGCCTGCTTCTTTTTCGCGCCGTTCCAGCGCGTGAGGAAATCATCGAGCGAGGCGAATGCGGCCCGGATTTGCTTGCGCGAGAAATCCCGGTAGGACTCGGTAATCAGCTTGCCGTCCGGGCCGATGAACTCGATACGCTCGGCGATGATCTTCGCCGGTACTCCGCTGACGCGGACCTTGTACACGCCCGGTGGTTCTTCAACACCGGGGGGAGTGTCATCATCTTCTGGAGCCGGATCGGGCGGCACGGGGTCATCGTCACTGCCGGGTTCGTAGATCACCACCGGCTCGCCGTCGAAATCCGGGTCGCGGAACAACTCGGTGGCCTTCTTGAAATCCATGATGGTGAAGAACCACTTGTTGTTTTCTTCGTCGATGCGGGTGCCGCGCCCGATGATCTGCTTGAAGCTGGTCATGGACGAGATGGACTTGTCCAACACAATGAGCTTGCAGGTCTTGGCGTCTACGCCGGTGGTCAGCAGTTCCGAAGTAGTGGCGATGACCGGGAACTTGCTTTCCGGGTCGATGAAGTTGTTCAGTTCGGCCTTGCCCTCGACGCTGTCGCCGGTGATGCGCATCACATAGCGCGGGTTTTCCAGGGCGAGCGGGTCGGCGGCATTGACGATAGCGGCGCGCATGCGCTCGGCGTGGTCGATGTCCTCGCAGAAGATGATGGTCTTGGAGAACGGATCGGTCGCCCGCAGGTATTGCATCACGCGGCTTGCCACCAGCTTGGTGCGCTGGTTCAGAACCAGGATGCGGTCCATGTCTTTCTGGTTGTATTCGCGCCGCTCGATTTCCTGGCCAAGATCGTCCTTCATTCCGGGCGGCGGCGTCCAACCCTGGACATCCTTGTCGATGTCGATGCGCACCACCTTGTAGGGCGCCAGAAAGCCGTCCTCGATGCCTTGCTTGAGGCTGTAGGTGTAAACCGGCTCGCCAAAATAGGTGATGTTGGAGACGTACTTGGTTTCCTTCGGCGTGGCGGTGAGGCCGATCTGGATGGCGCCGGAAAAGTAGTCGAGAATCTCGCGCCATGCGGCATCGTCGGCGGCGCTGCCCCGGTGACATTCGTCAATGACGATCATGTCGAAGAAATCGGGCGAGACGTTCTTGAAAATCTTGTCCTCCTCTTTCGGGCCGGTGATGGCCTGATACAAGCCGAGGTAGATTTCGTAAGACGGGTCGATCTTCCGGTTTTTGATCTTGGTCATGACCGAGCCAAACGGCTTGAAGTCATTCACCAGGGTCTGATCGACGAGGATGTTCCGGTCGGCAAGGAAGAGGACACGGCGAACTTTGCCCGCTTTCCAAAGGCGCCAGATGATCTGGAAGGTGGTGTAGGTCTTGCCGGTGCCGGTGGCCATGACCAGCAGGACTCGCGGCTTGCCACAGGCGACAGCCTCGACGGTCCGGTTAATGGCTTCCACTTGGTAATAACGCGCTTCCTTGCCCGAGGGGTCTTCGTAATAGGGCTGGACTACGAGCGGCTCTGCCTTATCTTCGATGCCGCGAAATTTCTTGTAGCGGTCCCAGAGCACTTGCGGTAACGGAAAGGCTTCGAGAGAAAACTCAGTCTCGATGTCTTCGCCAGCGGCGGGCACCTTGTTATGCGAGGCAAATGCGTCCCCGTTGGAACTGAACGCACTCGGCACTTTCAGGATTTCCGCATAGCCCAGCGCCTGTTGAATACCCTGGCTGACGGTGTGATGGTTGTCCTTGGCTTCCACCACGGCGACCGGAATACCTGGTTCCCATGACAGGACATAGTCCGCAAACTTCTTCTTTTGCTTGTTGCGTGAAGAGATGTTGCCGCGCACGATAATCGGGCCCGGCGTCAGGGTTACCTCGCGGCGAATCTGGTTCATCGGGCTCCAGCCTGCATTTCTGATGGCTGGGGTAATGAACAAATCGCAGATGTCGGTTTCGCTGAGCTTTTTCTTCTCTTTGTCGTCCATTGTTGTTCAGCCCCGCATGATCATTTACCGATCCGAAGTTACCCATTCTTCTTGGCCAGAAGATTGAATTCCAGTCTACTGGATAAGATTGAGCGAGGAGAACGGTAGATGATCGTCAACCTCCACATCCGAATACATTTCAGGCGGCCAACAAGCCAGGCGTGGGCGCCGACCCCAAATTCACCTCTGAGAGAAAGGCTCGATGGAAGGGGTATTCGTGCTCAGCGGTTCCGGGCATGGGCTGAGAATGACCATTTATTGTTCTTTTTACGAGAACAATACGGAAAATATTGATGTATTGTTCTTTATTAGAGAACAAAAAACCGGGCAATAGAGCCCAAGCCCGGGGATGTTGTCAGGCGTACGGGTCGTCGTGACGCTTTCTCTCTCGTGATCGCTTCTGAATACACCCCATGGTTAAGCGATGTATGCGGCTCATTTCGCTCACCTTTTCTTACGAACAGATAGGTATCGGTAGCCTTTCCTGGCCCCAAGTCCGGTTCCCTTGCGGGCCTTGGATCTCTGTTGCGACAGGGACTCAGGGTATGACCAGCCGGATCTCCCGATCCAGCCGCTGAATCCGGTAGCGGCGCTCTTGCCGGCAGGAGGTGCGGATTTTTACCTCCACCGGACATGTATGCGCTCCCAGACCGAAATGGGCGACCGCCTCGTCCTGACTGCCGCTGCCCCGTCCGGCCTGGATCTCGCGGATCTGAACGCGGCCATCCTGGCTCAGGCGCACCCGGGCGCCGATACCCTGGGGCTGGCATTCCCGGCTCTGTACCCGCACCCGCAACCAGTGGCCGCCCGGGCCCAGGTTGCGAAGCAGGCGCACCCCATCGGCGCTGCCCACCGCCAGGTCGAGGCGGCCGTCGCCGTCGAAATCGGCGATCGCCGTCCCCCAGGTGTTCTCCAATCGCGTACCGCTCAGCCAGGTGGCCTCATGAAAGCGACCGTCGCCCTCGTTGAGATAGAAATGACTGCCCCGGCCCGGGTAGATGCTGGTGAGGTAGAGATCCAGATCCCCATCGTTGTCGGCATCGAAGAACACCGGCTCGGCGTTGGTCTCGTCGAAGCCGAGGCCGCTCAGGGAGAAGCGATTGTGCAGCGGCTGGGCGGGATCGCCACTAGCCATGAGGAGTTGGCTGAAGTCGGAAAAGTCGATGTAGCGGGGATGGGCCAGATTGGCGAGCAGGACATCGAGACGCTGGTCTCCGTTCAGATCCCCCACCGCGGCGGCGATCGTATGGCCGTAGAGACCGAGCTTGTTCTGTCCGCGCAGCCCGAACCGCTCGGCGGCGTCCTCGAATCGACCGCGGCCGTCGTTCAGCCAGAACTGGTTGGGATCCAAGCGATAGTTGGTGACCAGGATATCCAGATCGCCGTCCTGGTCGAGATCGGTCCAGACCACCCCGCGCCCGCACATGGGCTCGTCGGTGACGACCCCGCGAGTTTGGGCCTCGTCACGCAAGGTCCCCTTCCCCAGATTGTGTAACAGCCGATCCGGGCCGCAGAGACCGCGCTCCGGCCCGGGCTGTTCATAGTTGGCGGTGTAGAGATCCAACCAGCCGTCGCCGTCGAGATCGCCCCAGGCGGCGGCTTCGGTATGCGTCCCCAACCAGCCGGGACCGCCTCCGGGCCGGGATTCCAGCGTCACATCCCGGAACCGCCGCCCGCCTTCGTTGCGCAGCAGACGATTGGCGTCCCGCCCCAGTTGCAGCAGATCCAAATCCCCATCATTGTCCCAGTCCGCCCAGATCCCGCCCCGAGCCTCCTGTTCCTGGGGTAGACCCAGGGCCTGGGTGACCTCGACCAGGCGACGCCCATCCTGGTTGCGAAACAACCGGGTTCCCCCGACCAGCAGATCGGGGCGGCCATCGCCGTCGAAGTCGCCCCAGGCGAGCCGTTCTCCCTTGACCCCGGCCAGCCCCGCCTCGACACTGATGTCCGCGAACCTGGGGGTTCCGGTGCGTTCCGCCAGGACTGACTGGACGGATTGCCCAGGCGCTGGTTTGACCAGGGCGGCGAGTTGCGCTTCGATCCCGGCCGAGGGGCCGCCCACATCCAGGGCAGCGAGCAGATTGGCGATGGCCTCCCGCTCCCGACCAAAGGCCGTGGCCAGCTTGCCGAGCATTTCATAGACCCAGGCGTGGGGGATGGGGGAGGACTCCAGGGAAGATTGCCACTCGCGCCAAGCTTCCGCCGTCCGCCCTTCCAGCAGCGCCACCCAACCCCGCAATTCCCGCCACAGCCCCTGTTCCATGCCGAAGGCGAACAGCCAGCCCACCTCGGTCAGATAGCCGGCCGCTTGGGCGTTCAGTCTCGGGGTGAGGGCCTCGTAACTCTGGAGTAAGGCGCTGGCGGCCTTGGTGTCGCCGTCCTCTTTGATCCGCTTGGCCGCCGCTTGGAGGAGCAAGGCCCGGGAATGCGGATTGCCTTCCAGGATGGCGACCAAACCCGCCTCGCTCTGATCCTGGAGCCGGGCCGTCGCGGCGAGATCGGCGCCCCGTCCGTTGGGAAAGGCGCCCAGGTAGCTGGCCGCCAGCTGTCGCCGCGTCTCTGGGTCCCGGGCGGCGATCAGGGCCTCCAACAATGGCGCTTCCAACCCCTGACGCTCGTTCGGGGGCGTCCGCTCCAGGGCCAGCCATTGATATTGCTGCTGTTTCTGCTGTTGCCCCAGGGCTTGATAGCCCCGGGAGATGGCCAGGAGCACCCCGGGATCTTCTGGTCGTTCGGCGGCCAGGGCGGCGATATCCGCCTCCACCTCCGTTCGTACCTGGCTGTCCGCCGGTCTCGCCGCCAGTCGGGCAAACCAGTCCCGCTCCCGGGGACGGATGTCTCCCGGCGCCCGTGGCCGTAATTCGGCGGCGAGGCGTTGGCTGCCCTCATAGTCGGCCATCCGGTAGCGACATTCGGCCAGCAGGAGCCCGGCCTCGATATCCCCAGGTTCCCGACTCAGATGGGCGGTCAGGAGCTCGGCGGCGGTCGCAAAGCGGCGCTCATACAGCAGGGGTTGAATCTCCGCCTGGAGCCCGGGGGGCGCTGATGTGGTCGCCGGGGGCAGGGGGGCGCAGGCGATACAGCCGGCGGTCAGGGCGCTTCGCCACAGCAGCCGGAGCGGAAGATGGCGGTCGAGGTGTGGCATCGAGATCCTGTCAGCCGCTCTTGTCCGCGCCGGTTGGACGCCGGGGGGCTTGGCAATAGCCTTCCGCCGGTACGCCGAGCGCGGCGTTGAACTTGGCGGAGAGATTCTGCTGCCCGATCAGCGCCGCGAGTTCGAGGATACCCTGGTCACCGTAGGCCAAGCGCAGTCGCTCGATCAGGGCCGGATCGATGTCGATGCCGGTGCCGGTGACAGCCTCGGCATAGGCAAAGGCGGCCTGTTCCGCGTCCGTGAAGAGATCGGAGGCGCGGACATCGCCCAGGGCGTCCAACTGGGCCTGGGTGGCGCCCCGGGCCAGGGCCTGGGAGGCATTCAGATCGACACAGAAATGGCAGGAGTTGAGTTGCGCGATGCGGGTGCGGATCAAGGCCCGCAGGCGGCCGTCCAGGACCGAGGCTTTGCCTTCCAGCGCCCGATGCAGCAACTGAAAACCGAGAAAGGCCAGGGGCATCCTGGCCCAGAGCCGCACCGACTCGGGGAGGTGGCCCAGACGACGGCGCATCAGGGCGAGGATGGGGCGGAGGTACCAGGCATAGGGGTAGTGTTCCGGGGTTTCGACAAAGCTCATGGCTGGGTCCTGCTATGGGAGGAAAGGGGGGGATTCATGGAGAGACGGATCAGAAACTGTTTGGAAACCCTCGCCTCCCGGGCATCAAGCGGAAAGGCCGGATTTTCGTTCTATTTTTAGCAATAAAAGAAGAAATTAAACATACATTGTTCTCTTAATCAGAACAATAACCGCGGCAACAGACCTTGGCCCCTGGCTATGGAAGGCTGACGGGCCGTCCCTTGGCCTGCCGCCAGCGATAGTTGTAGGCCAGATTCAACGGCAGGGTCCACCAGAGTTGCACCGCTGAGCGAGACAGGCGCTTGGCGATGCTGGAAAGGGAATAAAAGCGTTCGTTCGCATAGCGAAACCCGGCCAGGAGTTCCGCCGGGCTCATCTGCTTGGGTTGATAGACCACATCCTGGCGGCTGTTATATTTCGGCCAGTCCCGGGTGAGGAGGCGGCCTTCGGCTTCCAGCCGGTGAAATAGGGGTGTGCCGGGAAACGGCGTCAGAATATTGAAAGTGGCGTTCTGCACCCCGGCCCGTTCCAGAAAATCCAGGGTGTCCTGGAAGATCCGCGGCGAATCATGATCGAAACCGAAAACGATCCCCGCTTGGACGGCGATCCCATGGGCCTGGATGCGGTCGATGATCCGCTGATACTCATCCACCCGATTGAACGACTTTCGCACCTCCCGCATGCTTTCGGACGAGATCGACTCCAGGCCGAGAAACAACTGTTTGCAGCCGCTGCGAGCCGCCGCCTCGAGGAATTCATCGTCCTGCCCGGCATGGATGCTGGCCTGACTGCTCCACCATTTGCGATAGGGGGCGATGGCGTGAAACAGGGCCTTCGCATACTGCCTATCGGCGGCGATGTTGTCGTCCCAGAAGATAATGACTTTTCCCCGGAAGGAGGCATACTCCGCCGCCACCTCCGCCACCGGTCGCTTGCGGAATTTTTGCCGATACATCACCCCGATGGTGCAGAAATCGCAGCGGTTGGGGCAGCCCCGGGTGGCGAAGAGCACGCCGTTGGTATGATCGCGCCGATGGAACAAGTCCTTGCGCGCCATGGGGATTTGATCGAGGGAGGGGGCACTGGTGGGCCGATAGGCGCGCAGGTGGGTACCGCTCTCGAAGCCCCGCAGAAAGTCCTCCCAGAGGCCCTCCGCCTCGCCGATGAAGACCACATCCGCATGCTGGGCGGCCTCGGCGGGCAGCAAGGTCACATGGGGACCCCCCAGCGCCACACAGATGCCCCGGGAGCGGAAGCGCGCGGCGATGGCATAGGCATGCCAGGCGCTCGGGGTGTGAAAGGTGATCCCCACCAGATCGACCTCCAGCTCCCAGTCGATGGCCTCGACTTCTTCGTCGATGTGACTCACCTCCCAGCCGGGGGGAACCCTGGCGGCCAGATAGGGCATGGTGATCTGCTGAAAATTGAGCACCCGCGAGCGCCTCAACTGCCGGATCTCCGGCGCCGAGGCAGTAATCAACAGGAGTTTCGGCATGCCTTTTCCCGGGAGGCTGTCGCCATCGGTGCAGGTTCGGGTTTCTGATGTCGCTCGGGCGGAATTTCCGGCCCCGGCTTCGCTTTTTTCCGTCGCGCGGCGAAAAAGGACCGCAGCAAGTGCCCGCATTCCTCCGCCAGCAGACCGCCGACACACTGGGTACGGTGGTTGAATCTGTGATCCGAGGGCAGCAGATCGAAGCGACTGCCGGCGGCCCCCGCCTTGGGGTCAGGGGCACCATAGATCACCCGGGCCACCCGGGCCTGGATGATCGCCCCGGCGCACATCGGGCAGGGTTCCAGGGTCACATAGAGTGCGGTGCCGGGTAGACGATAGTTTCCTACCCGACTGCCGGCCTGCCGCAGGGCGAGGATCTCGGCGTGGGCGCTGGGGTCGTGGCGACCGATGGGGCTGTTCCAGCCTTCGCCGAGGAGTTCGCCGTCCCGCACCAGCACCGCCCCCACCGGCACCTCGCCTTCCAGTTGGGCCCGGTGCGCGAGGGCGATGGCCTGACGCATCCAGAACTCGTCTGTCCCATCGAAATCGGTCTCGGCCTGAGTGGCTTCCTCGGTCATTGGTGGCCGATGAGCGGAGATTCACCGGGTCTGGGTGAATTGGCAGTAGCAATAAATAAAATAAATTTGAAAATAGCTTTATATAGATGAGATTTATTCATGGTCCTGTTTCGGCCTCATGCCCGGAGGCGTGATCAAGAAATCTGTCCGTAGCCGGCCCCTCTTCTGTCGGTCCGACCTGTGCGGACCCGGCCATGGAAAGGAGGTTTCCGGCGGCCCGACCCAACCGGCGCGGATTTTATCCCTTTCAAGTCCGTACCGGCGACCTTGGGAAGCCTTTATCATTAGCGGAAGTCTGGGGCGAAGAGGATCTCGGACGCGAGCTCGGCCAGGGTTTTGGGTTTTCCATGGCTGGCCGGGAGGGGTAAGGGGAAGTGGCGGCCGTGGGGTTGAGGGTGTTGCGGGTCGAATGAGCGATCAGTTCGCGCTGAACCGGGAATGTCGGGTCTTGGTGGCCGGGAGGGACGAATCCATCGTCACCGCCCGGGGTCTGACCAAAAGCTATGGCGCCCATCTGGTGGTGGATCGCCTGGACTTCCAGGTCCCATACGGCAAGTGCTTTGGTTTTCTCGGTCCCAACGGCGCCGGGAAAACCACCACCCTGCGGATGTTGCTGGGCGTGACGCCGAAGACCGGCGGCGAGCTGCGGGTCTTCGGGCTGCCGATCCCGGAGCGGGCGCGGGAGGTCCGGGCCAAGGTCGGCGTGGTTCCCCAGACCGATAACCTGGATCCGGATTTTTCCGTGGTCGAGAACCTGCGGGTCTATGGCGGTTATTTCGGTATCCCTTCCCGTCTCCTCGGTCCCCGCATCGAGCGATTGCTGGACTTCGCCGCCCTGGGTGAGCGTCGCCAGGCCAGGACCGACACTCTCTCGGGTGGCATGAAACGGCGTTTGACCATCGCCCGGGCGCTGATCAACGATCCCGAACTGGTCATCCTCGATGAGCCCACCACCGGACTGGATCCCCAGGCACGGCACCTGATCTGGGGGCGTCTGGCGCAGTTGCGGGCCCAAGGGACCACCCTGATCCTCACCACCCATTACATGGAGGAGGCGGAGCGACTCTGCGACGAACTGGTCATCATGGACCAGGGGCGCATCCTCGATCGCGGTTCACCCAGGGTCCTGGTGGAGCGGCATGTCGAGCCCGAGGTCATCGAAATCCGCGCCGCGGTCACGCCGGCCCTGGAGACCTTGGCCGGCGAGCTGGGCTGCCGCGTCGAGCGCATGGGCGACAGTCTGTATTGCTATACCGACAGCCCGGCGCCCTTGTTGGCGCGGCTGGAAGCCAGATCCGATCTGGTGTTCCTGCATCGGCCACGCGGGCTGGAGGACGTTTTTTTACGCTTGACCGGGCGGGAGTTGCGGGACTAATGCACTGGGAGATACCTCGTATCAGGCGACGGGCCTTGGCGGTATGGCGACGCAATCTGCTCGTCTGGCGCCGCCTCATCGGACCGGCGATCCTGATGAACTTCGGCGAACCGACCCTCTATCTGCTCGGTCTGGGCCTGGGGCTCGGCTACTACATCGGCGACATGGCCGGGATGTCCTACCTGAGTTTTCTCGCCTCCGGCACCCTGGCCTCCTCGGCGATGTCCACCGCCTCCTTCGAGGGGATGTATTCGGTCTTCACCCGCATGGTGCCCCAGCATACCTACGACGCCCTGCTCGCCACCCCCCTGGATGTGGATGACATCATCGCCGGGGAGATGCTCTGGTGTGCCACCAAGAGCCTGTTCAGTGGTCTGGCGATCCTGCTCGTAGCCGTCTTTCTCGGCGCCGTGGAGAGCTGGTCGGCGCTGGGGGTGATCCCCCTGGTGTTCCTGATCGGACTCTGTTTCGCCGGTCCCGCCATCATCATGACCGCCGTCGCCGGGGGCTATGATTTCTTCAACTACTACTTCGTGCTGGTGATCACCCCGATGTTGCTGGTCAGCGGGGTTTTTTATCCGGTCTCGACCCTGCCGGAATCGATGCAGGGCCTGGTGCAATTTTTGCCTTTGACCCATGCCGTGGCCCTGGTGCGTCCATTGGTGGCCGGGCAGATGCCGACATCGCCCTGGCTGCATCTCGGGGTGCTGCTCGGCTTCACCCTCGTCAGCTATTATCTGGCGGTGGTGATGGTGCGGCGTCGCCTGTTGGTCTGAGCGCTGGTGAAAGAACCTACTGCGCGTCCCGATGGCAGCGTTGCGCGGTGCTCGCACGCTCGCCGTACGTCTTGGTACTGTCTCGCGTTCTGCGCTCCGTGCGCCTTGCCCTCTGGCTGCTCGCGACGGTTCTTTCACCAGCTCTGAGGAGAAACTGATGCATGGCCTGTCGGGGATCGAGTCCCTGTTGAACCAGATCCGTGATTGCACCGCCTGTCCGGGGATGTTCGGTCCACCAGTGGTCGGTCAACCCGTCCACTCGGAGGTGATGCTGGTGGGGCAGGCCCCGGGATCGAAGGAGATCGAGGTGGCCCGGCCCTTCGCCTGGACGGCGGGGAAAACCCTGTTCCGCTGGTTCGCCTCCATCGGTCTGGAGGAGCCGGAGTTTCGCCGTCGGATCTATATGGCGGCGGTCTGCCGTTGTTTCCCCGGCAAACATCCCAAAGGCGGGGACCGGGTGCCGGATGCGGCAGAGGTCGCCCACTGTTCCCTCTGGCGTCGACATGAAGTGACGCTCTTGCGCCCGAAACTGGTGGTGCCGGTCGGCAAGCTCGCTATCCAGCAGTTTCTCTCCCTGACGCGGCTGGATGAGGTGGTCGGCAGGAGTTTTCAATGTGAGTTCGAGGGGGTGGGTTTCGATCTCATCCCCTTGCCGCACCCTTCCGGGGCCTCGGTCTGGCATCGGGTCGAACCCGGGAAATCGCTCTTGCACCAGGCGCTGGAAAGGATCGGTCGCCATCCGGCCTGGCCGGGACAGCCCGCCCATCTCTGAAAACAGCGATGTTTCCAACCGGCCACCCCGACAGCGGGAGACAGAGTTTTTTACCGTGATGAACATTGAGTGCCGTCACCGCTCGGGCTGATTCATGTATACCCAGTATTTCGGACTCCGGGAGCCGGTGTTCTCCATCACCCCGGATCCGGTCTTTCTCTATCTCAGCCCTCAGCACCGGGAGGCCCTGGCCCATCTGCTCTATGGGGTGAATGCCGGCGGCGGCTTCGTGCTCCTGACCGGCGAGGTGGGCACCGGCAAGACGACCCTGTGCCGGGCCTTTCTCGAACAACTCCCGGGGGATGTGGATCTGGCCCTGGTGCTCAACCCCAATCTGAGCGTGGTCGAGTTGCTGAAGACGGTGTGCCGGGAATTCGGTATCGAGGTCGGGGTCTCGGAGTCTTCGGTCAAGGACCTGGTGGATCGGCTCAATCAGTCGCTGTTGCGCGCCCATAGCGAAGGCCGTCGCTCGATCCTACTCATCGACGAGGCCCAGAACCTGAGCGCCGAGGTGTTGGAGGAAATCCGCCTGCTGACGAATCTGGAGACGGACAAGCGCAAATTGCTACAGATTTTTCTCGTCGGCCAGCCGGAATTGCGCGATCTGCTGGGACAATCGAGGCTGCGGCAGTTGGCCCAGCGGATCACGGCCCGTTTCCATCTGCGGCCCCTGGGCGCTTGGGAGACCGGGGAATACGTCCGCCATCGGCTCGCCGTGGCCGGTGTCGAACGACGACTCTTCAGTCGCGCCGCCCTGCGCCGTCTGCATCGGCTCAGCGGCGGGGTGCCGCGACTCATCAACAACCTCTGCGATCGCGCCTTGTTGGGGGCCTATGCCCGGCGGCGACAGCAGGTCGGCTGGCGAATGATTGGACAGGCGGCCCGGGAGCTGGCGGGGGAGTATCCGTCCGGTGGACCACCCTTGTTGCGTTTCCTGGCGATCGCTTTCGCCCTGGGGATGATGGGAGTCGGCCTGTTCTGGGGGATGGATCATGGTCCCTTGTTGAACACCCTGAGCTGGGACAAGTGGGGAGCCTGGATCAGACAGCTCGGCGTCCCGGCCGGTCCCGAGACGGTCGCGCCCGGGGAGGCGCCGTCCGAATCGCTGCGGGATCTTCCCAAGGAGCCGGTGCGGGGAGAACGGGATATCGGGACCCTGGTCTTGTCGGCGAATCAAGGGCGGCAGGGGTTGCTGGAACTCTGGGGGGTAAAACCCGTGACCGAGGTGGAGGCGGATCTCTGTGCCCAGGCCGCCGCTACGGGTTTGATATGTCGGGAACTCCGAGGCACCTGGAACAATCTACGCCAATACGCCTTGCCGGCCCTGCTGCCAATGTATCGCCAGGGAAAAAACGCCGGCCTGGTGCTGGTCGTGGGGTTGGGGCGTCTCCAGGTTACCCTGGAGACGCCGGGGGGGCGCCAATCTCTCCCCATCAGCGAGCTGGAACCCTATTGGTTGGGCGACTACCAGTTGTTATGGCGTCCTCCCGAGGGCCTGAGGACCATCGGGCCGCGTTCTCCGTCCCGGGCACTGGTCTGGTTGCGGTCGGCGCTCCAGCGGTTGGGGGGCGGGGCCCAGGGCGGCGAGACCCCGATGAACGATCACTTCGATGCCGAACTCAAGACGGCCTTGGCGGCGTTTCAGGAGGCCAATGGTCTCCAGGCGGACGGGATCGCCGGGCCGGAAACCCTGATGCGATTACAAGCCGCCTTGCGCGAGCCGGGCATTCCTTTCATTATCCGGGAAGCCGATTGATGGGGGTGAGATGTCATACATTCTGGAAGCCTTGAAGCGTTCCCAGGAGGAACACAGCCGTGGTCAGGTCCCGACCCTGGCCACCGAGGTACCATCCAAACCGCCACGCCGGTCCTGGTGGAAGATCCTGCTGCTGGGCGTACTGGTGATCGGCGCGGGAGGCGTCCTGGTGGCGGCCTATGAAAGGTTCCTGCAGCCGCCCGAGGTGACCACCACTCCCCCCAAGGAGTCGCCTCAGTCCTCGACCGTGGCCTCTGAGCCGGGACAGGCGGGTGCCGGTCTCGCCTCCACCAAGACCGAGACACCCCCGTCCGCCGAGACGCCTCAGGCCAAGCCGGAGCGACCACGGAACAGATTTGCCACTGAACCCAAGGCGTCTGGGGAGGGCGGGGGGGCCAAGCCTGCTCGCCGTGCGTCCGCTGAGACCAATCCGGCCGAGGGACAGATCATGCAGAGTCTGCGGGCGGAGACCGAATCCCTGCAGGACAACCTGCGTCGCATGGTGAGCGAGGCGCAAAGCCATCTTCCCCCCCAGGCTACCCCGTCGCCGGAGCCGAAAAAGAAGATCCCCATCTTCGGAGAGAAACCCCCCGCGCCTTCCTTACCGGCAGCCGCTCCCCGGCCGGTGGTTACTCCCGTTCCCCAGCCGGGGACGGCTCCAGTGGCCGATGCGGCGACGGAGGAGGACAAATCGGCCTTACCGCCCCTGCCGCCCGAGGTGGAGGCGGCCCTGCCCCAGATCCGACTCCTGGCCCATGTGTATCGGGGGGAGGCGGAGAAGCGTTTCGTCATCCTCAACGGCCAGAAGCTGGGTGAAGGACAAACGACGCGAGACGGTCTTTTGGTCGAATCCATCCAACAGGATGGGGTGAGGCTGGGGTTCCGCGGCCACAGCCTCTACCGCAACCGTTGATCCTTGGCCAGACAACCCTCCTTCAGGAGGCGTCCTTTGGTGTCAACAGGGCGGTGTAGCGCTGCTTGATCGCCTCCTGCCGTAAGACCTCGGCCTCCTCTTTGTCCGGGATGGCCGGGGAATCCTGCCAGGTATCCTTGTCATGGTCATAGATCGAAAATCGATACACTTGGCCGACTTTGAACACCTTGGTGACGTCTTGGGAAGCCTGGGCCAGGGCCTCTATCTTGTTCATGGGTGGGCGGCGACTTGTCTCGGGAGGCGGGACCGGAGCCTGGGTGGCGGCTGGCGGCTCTTCGGAAAAGATGAATCTGGTGGCGGTCATATCGCCCTGGGTATCTATGTCGAGGCTCTCCAACCCGGGTAAACGGCTCAGGAGATAACCCCCCATGAGCATGACCAGCTTGGGGTTGTCTTTCTCCAGGGCGGTCAACAACTTATTGGCCACGATTTGACAGCGTTGGAGCCGGTCCGGTCGGGCAACCCATTCGCGACTCATCTGCCAACCGGCGTCCATGTCCCTCTCCATCCGATCGAAGAAGCTTCCGGCCTGGTCGATGAGTTCCCGAGGCACCTCGATAGCGAAAGGCTGGTTCTCGATAATGATCTTGAGCGGCATGGAGCAATCCTCGGCTGTGGGCGAAAGAGTGGGATGTTCACCAAGCTGGTCTGGTACCACTGGGTGGAAAGGGATTGTAACGCCGGTGAGGCCGCATCCTTAGAAGCTGTTTGGAAACCATCGCCTCCCGGGCATCGAGCGGAAAGGCCCGATTATCGTTCTCCAATTAGCAATTAATAAAGAAATCATGCCGGGAATGTTCTCTTGATGAGAACGATAATCGCAGGCACAGACCCTGGCCCCGAGGCGCGGAGGTTGTAACGAGACTTTCCAAACAGCTTCTCAGGCGCTGGATCAGCCGCTGTGTCGACAGGCACTTTGCCTTCGCGCCGGAACCTGTTATCAAATAGCCGGGAGCAACCCAGAGTTTCAGGAAAAGATCAGCCATGACCCCAAGATTCAAGACCGAAGGCTCAGCGCTCAGCGACCAGAAAATCATCGTCATCGGCGGCAGTTCCGGTATCGGGCTGGCTACGGCCAAGCAATTTGCGGCCCAGGGCGCCCATGTGGTCATTGCCTCTCGATCGGAAAACAAACTCAAGATCGCCTTGGCCGAGATTCGTGGCAAGGCCGAGGCCAGACCCCTGGATTTTACCGATGAGGCGGGGGTGCGCGCCTTTTTTGAGGCCGGGGGCAGTTTCGACCATCTCGTTCTCATGGGGGCCGGGCTGCCGGCCTGGGGTAAATTCGAGGAAATCCAAACCACCGCCTTGGAACAGGCCTTCCGGACCAAGTTCTGGGGCTATTTTTACTGTGCCAAATATGGGGTACCCAGATTGCGACCCCGGGGCTCCATCTTGTTTACCATCGGCGGCGCGGCGCGGACCGCCATTCCCGGGACCTCCGGTGTGGCGGCGGTCAATGGGGCCATCTTGTCGATGGCTACCACCCTGGCCAGAGAGCTGGCGCCCATCCGCGTCAATATCCTCTCTCCGGGACTGGTCGATACCCCGGCCTATAACTGGATGACCCCGGAACAAAAGGCCGTCTTTTTCAAACAGACGGGGAACAGCCTACCCGTCGGTCGCATCGGCACCGCGGAAGAGATCGCCCAGGCGGCCTATTTTCTCGTTACCAACGGCTATACCACCGGGGCGGTGTTGGATGTGGACGGTGGCGGCTGCCTCTCGTAGGACGAGATTTCTCTATCCGCCTCGAAGAGCCGCCGGGACGCTTCGCGCCACCGAACCCTTGATCGGCTACGCTTGTTCGTGCCGCCCTATATGGTTACTCTGTTGCGGGTTTTGGTGCCTGGAATGGCAAGACCGTCGGATTCCTTGGTTGGCGGTGCCATCGCATCCTCAACGCCTGTAGTGCCCACCGGAAATACCAGCCGTCGCCCAGAGGCTATGCTTCTTGTCGGGCTCTTTTCGATTACCGGGGACTTGGTTTGACCATAGTCTGCAAGTTGTCATAGAGGAGAGGTCAATGCTAAACAAATCCTTGCTAGCCGCGAGTACCCTGGCCGTAACGAGTCTCGGGGTGCTTCTGATACCCAATGTTTCGCCCGCGAGCGGCTTCGGCGATTTTATGAATCCATCCAAGTGGTTTGGAGGGCGGGATCGCGACTACTACTATGACCGCGATTACTATCGCGGTTATGGTTATGGAGGACCCTGGGGTGGTTATGGCGGTTACCCAGGCGGTGGATGGGGACCGGGTTATGGTTGGGGGCCTGGTTACGGCTGGGGTGGCTATCCGGGTGGTTGGGGTGGCTATCCAGGCTACGGCTATGGTTACGGCGCGCCGGCCGGGCAACAACAGGCGGCGCCTCCTGAAAAGCCACAATAAAGAGTCAACTTTCCGCTGCCCCTAAGGCGGTGTTTGTTCGGGTCGTTCGGTGGCTACCAGCTCACCGACGACCCCGCCGGTTTTCGATGCCCTCGATGAGGAGGCGGTTCTCCATACGGGGGCCAGCCTTTTATAACCAGCCTCAATGTTCGGCCTCTATAAGGCGATTTCTGTCAAAAAAGATACCCGCCTGCTGGTCTGTTCGTCCGCCTTCGGCGTTGCATCAGCCGTTACAGAGCTCGCTCCGCGTCGGATTGGAGTCAATCACAAAATGCTCTGTAACCCGCATGAATACTGGGTTCCCGTTTTCTGACGTTCAAATGTACCCCCAAATATACCCCCAGATCGCGACGGTTACCCCCATCAAGGCCGTCGCCAGGATCTCATCCGGCCTGGATCTCGCCATCGAACCAAAACTTGAGGTGCTGCCCACAGAGACCGATCCATGGGCCAATGTCCTCTACGAGATTTTAAAAGTGCCTTTTTTGGCACTTTTGGCGGTGAGTATCCCTGTGAGTATTCCTTTACCGTTTTTTCTGATTTTGGTTGCAAGTATCCATACAACCTTTTTACGGTGCGAGGCTGTCAGGAACCCTGTCAATTTTTCTGGTGCGGGGCGATGAGGCTCAGCGGCACCAGGAAGCGCCGGGGTGGTGGTGGAATAACGTTTCGCCTCCAGGGCGACGGGCAAGCCGCTGAGGTCGTGCCCGCCTTGCCTCGACTGCAATAGGTTCCTGGTGATCTCGACTCCCAGGTGATCGGCGAGCCGCTCCCCCTCGGCCCCCTTGCGCCTGGAATCCGGCCTGTCCATGGTCGCGGGAGTCGTCAAACAGTGTCGGCACTACTTGTGCCGGGACTGTTTTTTCCTTGGGGGCCAGGGTATCCGTTTCAAACGGCACCCTTCCTATCGGCCCCCACTCCAGGGCGTCGCCCCTTCTTCGGGTTCCTCATCGCGATAGATCGTATTTTGCGCTATATGCGCCGCCGTCAAACCGGCTTCAAGCGGGCTATCGTACTCAATGGCAATGAGACCATCGACGAAATACCCGATAGCCCATTCGCCCACAGCCAGAACGCCGGACTGTCCCGCCGCCATGCTTTTAACCATGTCTTCCCAGCAGCCCAGCCTTTGGCAGAGCTGCTTAACGGCGGCATCGTCCTCAATGGCTTGAGTCATCATGCCGCCACCCCCAGCCCCAGGCCCGCTTGCCGATCCAGCAGCGCGATGAACTGCTCCAGGTTCCATCGCTCGGCGTCTATCTCCAAGACACAAGTTCCCACGTCGCGGATGGCGAGCATGACCGTTACTGGATCGCGGCTCGCGTCGACCTCAGCCGCGTATCTGATGCCGGGATGTGTGCGTAGATCGGACAGGACTTTGGCCCGGGCTTTGGTGGCCTTGAGTTCCGCCAGGATCTCGGCTTTGTGCTCCCGGATCAGTTGCCGCAGTTCGTCGGTCATGGCCCCCTGGGGTCCCTCGTAAGTGAGCGCGCCACCCTCGGCAGCCAGACGGATGTGCCGCGCCCGGCATTCGGTCAGGATGGAGGCCGCTGTCATATCCGGCCCCCTTCCAGGTTGTCTTGCTGCCCGTCGCCGCTCTCGCCGGTGTTTGCGCTACTCGGCGACTGGAACCGAAAGGCGCGCGCATCGGGTTGTTGTGAAAAAGTTGGAATAAAGTTTTGGGTTCCATCCTTCCGATCCTTCCGCACCATGGGCTGGAAGGTTCCGCAAAGGTTCCGCAAAGGTTCCGCACCAGCCGCAGAAGGTTCCGCACCTCTCCAGTTTTCGGGCTCGTTTGACCCTCGTAAGCGCATTCCTTGGATGCCATACGCGCGAGTCCGTGGATGCCGCCCGTAGAAAACCGGGTGCCCGAGTGTTTCAGCGATGTCGACAGCCGTTGTTGAGAACTTCCGCGAGGACACCGGTAGCCTGCCGTTTTCAGCGGCCCAGGTGAGATAGTTCGGATACAGGGTAGTGTCCCAGGAAGTGGTGTAAGAAACTGAGTAGTTGGGTTCCCCTCGGGTGCCCCGCATGCGGGGCACCCGAGGGGCGCGAT
>JBPOHE010000007.1:0-60613 GCA_052035915.1 Pseudomonadota bacterium | reverse complement strand
CACGCTTCTTTCAGGCTGGCCTCGCGGCTTCCCCCTTGCGCTTCTCTACGGTTGTCGTCACTCTCTCCGGTAGCCTCCTTTCAGGCTACAAGTCTTGGCCCATGCCGGGCACACTAGGGCGCAATAGCGAAGCGTATTGCGCCGGATATCAAACCCAAAGCCATGCGGCGCAATACGGCTACCGCCTATTGCGCCCTACGGCCCTACGGCCCTTCTCCCCGCCTCGTTTTCGTTGGAATGTTTGGTCCGCACAGCGGACCCTATCTGGCTTTGAAAGTGGTAAGTCATAACGACAATTGATATAACATGGCGTTCAATCCGAACGCCCAAAACGCCGCTTCGCGTCGTCTTGGCCACCGGTTAACTCTACGTTAGGGCACAGCATGCCGCGCCTTGGCCAATATCCACCGATCCAACTTACACCTGAGCAATTTGAGCTTGAGGTAAAGGCAATGCTTGATGTTCTTGGCCTCAACCTACACGGATACGACTCTCAACACCGCGAGGTTGTCGAAGGGCACGACGGAGACTACGAAATCGATGTCACCGTTCGCTTCGGCGCTCTTGATGCTGAGTTTCTGGTGCTTGTCGAGTGTAAGCACTACAAAAATCCGGTGAAGCGCGAAGTCATTCAGAGCCTTCACAGCAAGCTATTGTCGGTTGGTGCCCAGAAGGGCATGGTCTTTTCTAGCTCTGGCTTTCAATCAGGTGCTCTGGAGTTTGCGAAGGCTCACGGCATCGCAACCGTCCAATTGGCCGAAGGGCGCACAAGCTATTTCACAAAGTCCCTTGGCGGCCCGAGCGAACCACCGCCGTGGGCCAACATTGAGCCAGTCATCGGTTGGCTCATCGACGGTAACAGGCATTCTGTAGCCTCTCGCCAACATCCGGAGTATTTGCGCCATGCTCTTATCGATGAACCCGCTGTGCCCTAACCCAGCATTCAATCGGACCTGCGCGAAAAGCCGCGCAGGCCGGTTAATTTGAACGTGTTAGGAGGCTTGCACGTGCAACCACCAAAGGACCGTAGGTGCGATTACCCTAGTGTAATCGCACGCATGAAAGCTACATTCCTCCGATTACGCTGTCGCTAATCGGAGCTACGCGAGCTGATCCGTTTGGGAAAAGTTGAAAAGGGACCAAGCTAAATTATGAAACCTGAAAATGGCCTAACAAGTATCGTAGGTTGGGTTGCGTATTGCGCAACCCAACATTTCTCCCCGGCGCTGCTTGGAATGTTGGGTTGACGGTGTCAACCCAACCTACGCCGCTGGGACTTCCCCCTGGGGTTTTCGTCTGGCCAGGATATTGGCTTCTTCCCTTTGATCTGTTTCCTTTTTCCCTTTTCGGGGAGGGCCGGGGGTGGCGGTTTTGGAAGCGTTATTGTTCTCAAATAGAGAATAATAACGGTTATATTGAGGTATTGTTCTTCATAAAAGAACGAAAACAAGCCTTTTTCAGTCGAGGCCCAGAACGACCGGGCGCGATACCCATTCCTGTAATGCCAGGCCAGTCGGGCTCCGTTGCCCGACGTCTAGGTATCACCACATGCCGGGTAACCAGGTGTGCCTGCCCAATCCAGCCAAGGGCGCCAACCCTGGCGGCTAGCGGTTGGAAGGTCGCGCTTGGCGGTACTCCGCCAATTTGGCATAGAGCAATTTGACGTCGATCGGTTTGGTAATGATGTCGTCCATGCCTGTATCCAGGCAGCGGGTGCGTTCCTCGCTCATGGCGTGGGCGGTCATGGCGATGATGGGCAAGGCGGTCAAGCCGAGTTGGCGACGGATGAGGCCGGTCGCCTCATAGCCGTTCATTTCCGGCATCTGGATATCCATCAACACCAGGTCGTAGTCGGGGGATCGTCTCAGCTTCTCCACCGCCTCGCGCCCGTTGACGGCGAGCTCGACCAGGATGCCGACCTTGTCCAGCATCGCCTGGGCCAGCAACTGGTTGACGACATTGTCCTCCACCAACAGCACCCGCAGGCCCCGCAACAGGGCGGCAGCCTGTTCCAGTATCGCCGCCGGTGAAGAGCCGGAGTTGAGGATATGGGCGGGCTCATGGGGCTCGGGATTCACTTCGAGGTTGATGGTGAAACTGAAGGTGCTGCCTTGGCCAGGTTCACTGAGGAGGCTGATCTTTCCACCCATCATCTCCACCAGTTGTCGACTGATGGCCAGACCCAGCCCCGTACCCCCGTATCTCCGGGTGGTGGAGCTGTCCGCCTGGCTGAAGGCGCGGAATAACCGACCCTGTTCCTCGGCGGTCATACCTATCCCCGTATCGGCGACGGAGAACCTGAGCCGGAGCTGATCCTCCACCCGGGAGACCAACTCGGCGCTCACCCGGATGTGGCCCTGGGCGGTGAACTTGACCGCATTGGAGATCAGATTGGTGATCACCTGGCGTAGCCGCAGGCTATCCCCCAGCAGCGGATCCGGCACCTCCTCGGCGATCTGGAACTCGAGCCGCAGTCCCTTGGCCTCGGCTTCCAGCTCCATGGTGTCGCGGATCTCCCACACCAGTCGTCGGAGCTGAAAGGGGGCGATTTCGAGTTCCAGTTTGCCGGCCTCGATCTTGGAAAAGTCGAGGATGTCGTTGATGATGCCAAGAAGATTGGTCGAGGAGACATACACCTTGTCCAGATACTCCCGCATTTTTTCCGCCGAGGTCGCGGCAAGACCCAGGTGGCTGAAGCCGATGATGGCATTCATCGGGGTGCGGATCTCATGGCTCATATTGGCGAGAAAGTCGGATTTGACCCGATAGGCCTTCTGCGCTTCGTCGCGGGCGGCGATGAGGTCCTGTTCGACCTGTTTTTGCCAGGTGATGTCGACGTCCATGCGCGCGAAGAGCGGTCGGTCATCCCCGGGAATGGGAAAGATGGTGGAGAGGGCCTGGCGGGGCGAGCCGTCACGATGGTGGATGCCGAACTCGACCGGACCTATGGTCTGACCGCTCCCGGCGATCTGCGTCATGGTGGACAAGAAAGCTTCCATCTCTTCGGCCTTGAGAATGAGTCGATCGAGCGTCTGGCCGACCGCCTCCTGTGACGACCAGCCGAACAAGCGTTCAGATGCCTGATTCCAGTAGTTCCCGCGACCATTCTGGTCGTACCACTGCACGGCGACATTGGGGGTGTTTTCCAGGGTGGCCACCAGGCGGGAGGCGCCGGTGTCCGCCCGGCGCCGGGCGTGTTCGGTAGCCCGCAGGGCTCTTCCCAACGCGAAGATGGGACCGAAGACGAGGACGGCCACCAGCAGGAAGACCCCACGCAACCACCAGGCATTGTCCGCCTGCTGGGGCCAACCGCCGACCGGCACCGCCGCCAACACCCAGGAACCGAGGGGGAGAGGGATGATGGCCGCGATAGGTTCCTCGTCGAACAGGCTGGCGCGCCCGAAAAAGACCTCGCCCCGGGGGCCACCGGCATCCTTGCCCCGGATCGCCAATTCGATCGGCAATCGGTCGCTGAGGAGCCCGCTGTCCGCGAACAGCCTCTGGGTGTCGATCACGCTGGAGATCAGTCCCCAAAACGCTTTCTCCCCGCTGTCTCCATCGAGGAAGACCGGGATGCGGGCCACGAGGCCGGACCCGCCCTGCGCCAGCTCCAGCGGTCCGGCCAACACCAGGCGCCCGGTTCGACGGGCCAGGTCCGCGGTCTCGAACTGATTCGGGGTACGACGGAAATCGAGCCCGATCGCCTTTTCATTGCCCACCAGCGGATACATCAGACGAATCACCATGTTCGGGGCGGCGCCGATGTTGCGCAATTGGGATCCGCCATCGAATAAAGGCCTGGCGGAGCGGATGAATTCTTCCTGGGTCAGGCGCGGGTTGGCGGCGATCACGCTGACCAGCCCCTGGCTCAGTTGGATGTTGCTGAGGAGATTGTTTTCCAACCGGCTGCGTAGCTCGTTCAAGCGTTCCTGGGTGGCGGCGCGGACCTGGGCGGTATGCCGCTCGTTGTTGAGCCGCTCGCCGAACCAGGCGGCCACCGCCATCCCGCAAATGAGGACGCCGCTGACCAAGTGAACCAGCCACTCTCGACGGATCATGGGAGATGTTCCTGTGGGCCGGGGCGAGCGGGCCTGGGGGCTAAACTGACCATTGCATAGGTGGTGTATTTAGGGAAAACGACATTATCGATGCTGTGTCTGTGGCCGGGGTGTGCAAACAAGCGGGTCCGGGATCCTCGGCGTCAGTGACTCGTCGCTTGGTTGCGGACCTTCGTCCAGACGCGGAATACCGGCTCGAAGCCGGGAGGACCGCTGTCAAACTATCGCCTCAACGGCCCTTCTCTTGGCGGAGGCTGTTGGGCGCGGTCACTTCGTCCCTCGGGAAAAGCGCAAGGGTGCCACGGAAAGGCTCTTCTCCCAATGACATACATCATCACCCCGTCTCCCCGGGAGAGGGAGGAGCAGGAGGCCCGGGAGTCGATGAGCCGTCGGTGGTTCAGAACCCTGCCCCCCTGGCTCATCCCGAGGTCAGGGCGCGTTGGCTTGCGCCGGGACGACGCGCCAGGTCGAGGCGGTCGTTCCGGCGAGCCACAATCTTGCGGCTCAGAGTTTGCCGAGCCGCTCCTTGGCCCCGGCGGCGGCCTTTTCCATGGACTTCATGGCATTCTCCAGACCGGCCCCGGCCTTCAAGGAAGTGGTATTGGCGAGTTCCTGCATCCAGCTTTGCTGCGGCAGCAGCTCGGCCTCCTTGGCCTCCTGGATCCGCTTGATGGCGGCCTGTTGCACCATGGCCGCGCGTCCCTGCAGGGTCTCGGGTTTCACCGCGACTATGGCGGCGGGGACATTGGCGGTCTCGATCTGATGGGCACCGCCGCCGAGGCCGAACCATTTGGCATTCTTCACCGTGACCGGCTTGATGCGGAAGGTCTCGCCGAAGGTGATCATGTCCGGATCCACCACGCCCATGATCATGAGCCCGGATTCATTGATGGAGGCGAAGAGGGGGTTGGTGGGGTTGGGCACCTGGGTGATGAAACCCAGCTTGACCTTACCGGTTTTTACCGCCTCGACCAGCGCCGGGCGATCCGGGAACATCTTGACCTCTATATTGGCGAGGGGTGAACCAGGCACCGACTTCAGGGCGTTGAATACTGTCGCATCGCCAGAGAGTTCGCCCGGCAGGCCGAGGCTCAACAGAAAGGCGTTCTCGCGCACCCCCAGCCAACTGCCCGCGGCCTGCAGGATCTCCGGTTTGGCGAACACGAACAGGGATTCGTCGCCGATCCGGCGCACGATCGTATGCTTGGCGGCAAAGGTCGGATCCTTCATCCAGTCATCCGCGGCATTACTCTTGGCGAGGCCGAATTCCGCCTGCCCGGCCTCCAATCGCTTGCGGTTGTCCAGGGTACCGGCGGTTTCCGTCGGTTGACACTGGAACAGCTTTCCCAGGGAGGCGCACAGGGATCTGGCGATATTGATATATTCGCCGGTGGCCGGCCCGCCGGCGATACGGATCTGGTTTTCGTCCCCATGGGCCGACAGGCTCAGGACCGACGCCAACAACAAGCCAAGCAAAAGCTTCGATTTCATGACCTTCTCTCCTCATTGACCTTGGGTTTCGTTGCCGCCTGGCTGTTGTGGTGGCCGGGTTCGAGAGAACCGCTTCCGCCGCCGGTTGGGCCAGGGACTTTCACAGCAGGCGCGCCCCGGATCCTTCCACACATTCCCCGGCTTAGCCAGTGGCCGGGGACAGGGGCAGGACGGCGTGGCGAAAGGGGAGAGGAGGGAATATCCGGGAAAACCCTTGGTGACCTGGGATGTTGTCCCGCTGGTGCCATCTTATACTTGGCGATATCCGGGTTCGGCTTGTTGTCACCAGGAAGGCAGGAGGAGCCAGGCTTCCAAGCGGCGACAGCCCGATAACCCGTCACCAAGCCCCGGTATGGTTATGAGGAGCGATAAGAAGATGAGTATCTCCAGACGTGAGTTTCTCCACTTGATGGCCATGGCCGGGGCGGCGGGGATCCTGCCCAGGTCCTTGGCTGCCGCCAAGACCCAGGCGGCCGACATCTATGATGTCCCCAAATTCGGTAATCTGAGCCTGTTGCATATCACTGATACCCATGCCCAGCTGAATCCAGTCTATTACCGGGAACCCAATGTCAACCTGGGCGTTGGCACCGCCCTGGGCAAACCGCCGCATCTGGTCGGCGAGGCCCTGTTGAAACACTATGGTCTGACCGGCGGTGGCCTCGACGCCCATGCCTTCACCTATCTCCATTTCGATGAGGCGGCCAAGCGCTATGGTCGGGTTGGTGGCTTCGCCCATCTGCGGACCCTGGTGAAGCGCCTGCGGGAAGCCAGGGGCCCAGGCAATACCCTCTTATTGGACGGCGGCGATACCTGGCAGGGATCGGGAACCGCCTATTGGACCCGGGGTAAGGACATGGTAGGGGCCTGCAACCTCCTGGGCGTGGATGTCATGACCGGCCATTGGGAGTTCACCTATCTGGACCAGGAGGTCATGGAGAACCTGGCCGAGCTCAAGGCCGAGTTCGTGGCGCAGAACATCAAGGTCAAGGAGGACGCCCTCTTCGATTACAAATTCGCCAAATACGCGGGTTTCGACGGCGACAGCGGCCAGGCCTTCCGCCCCTATACCATCAAGGAGGTAGGCGGGGTTCGCGTGGCCGTCATTGGCCAGGCCTTTCCCTATACCCCCATCGCCAACCCGCAGCGCTTTATCCCGGATTGGACCTTCGGCATCGAAGACAAGCACATGCAGGAAGTCGTCGACAAGCTCAAGGCGAAGGAAAAACCCGAAGTCATAGTGGTGCTTTCCCACAACGGCATGGATGTCGACCTCAAGATGGCGGAGCGGGTGAGCGGTATCGACGTCATCTTCGGCGGCCATACCCATGACGGTGTGCCGGCGCCGAGCCTCATCAAGAACCGCAACGGGCGTACCCTGGTGACCAATGCCGGTTCCAACGGCAAGTTTCTCGGCGTCATGGACTTGGAGGTGAAGGGCGGACAGGTACGGGATTTCCGCTACCGGCTGTTGCCGGTGTTCTCCAACCTCCTGCCCGCCGACCCGGAGATGCAGGCCTATATCGATAAGGTGCGTGCGCCTTACAAGGATCGGCTGGAGGAGAAACTGGCGGTTACCGAGGCCACCCTCTATCGACGGGGGAACTTCAACGGCACTTTCGACCAGGTCATCTGCGATGCCCTGCGGGAGGTCAATGACGCTCAGATCGCCCTCTCGCCCGGCTTCCGCTGGGGTACCAGCATCCTGCCGGGACAGGCGATCACCATGGAACAGGTATTGGACCAGACCTGTATCACCTACCCGGAAACCTATCGACGCGAGATGACCGGCGCCGACATCAAGACCATTCTCGAAGATGTCTGCGACAACCTGTTCAATCCGGACCCCTATTACCAGCAGGGTGGGGATATGGTGCGCGTCGGGGGGCTGGATTATGTCTGTGATCCCAGCCGGGAGATGGGCCAGCGCATCAGTCAGATGACCCTGGACGACGGTACCCCGGTCGAGGCGGGGAAAAACTATATCGTCTCCGGCTGGGCCACCGTGGGCTCCCAAGCGCCCGGGCGTCCGGTGTGGGATGTGGTCGCCGATTATCTCCGCCTCAAAGGCCAGGTGAAGCTGGCCAAAGTCAACAGCCCGAAACTCGTGGGGGTAAAAGGCAATCCGGGGATAGCCGACTACGCCGGGTTGTTGTGATCTTGTAACCGTCCAGCTCCCCTCTCCCGCAAACGGGCGAGGGGAGTGACGGCACATCCCTCTCTCGCTGAAATAACTGGCCAATCAGATTTGGATTTGGCCCCTGGTGGTTGGGAGAGCCTCCCGGGCCTGGCTGTGTTGGGCCGGTTTTTGTTCTCCATTAGAGAACAATACCGCGAGATATTGATATATTGTTCTCTGTATTAGAACGGAAATCGGCCATTGGCCGTCGATGCCCGGAACACCCGAACTCGAATACCGATTCCTGCTGAGTCTTTTTCTCAGCCACACCTTCGTGGCCCCCGTCCGCCTCCATCCGATTACGCGGTTTCCTTCCCGGAGCTCGTAGGGCGGCAACCCCTTGCCGCCATTTGATGCCGATCAGGGGGGGGGTCGGCAAAGGATTGCCGACCTACTCTGCTACGCGGTCCCCTTCCCGGAGCCGCCAGGATCGGGCGACTCAGCTTTGGGGAGCCTCCTTCAGGGCCAGCACGTAGGTGCGCCACATCGAGTGATAGGGCAGCAGGTCGACCTTCCCGATCACCTTCCACCCCGCCATGCTGAACTCTGTCTCCGCTTGGCGCGGGTCCAGCACAGTGCGGTTTCTCCCGGGTTGGTTCCTGTGTCGCAGACGGTACTGCCGCCGCCAGGCATGGAAATTCCCCGTGACCCGCAATGATATGCAGGCCGTGTGACGGCTTACCCGGGCGAATTCGCGGTAGATCTGTAGCCGCGTCTCGACATCGAAGACGTGATGCAGCAGACGCATGCAGAATACGCTTTCGACCGAGCGATCCGGCAGATCGATGGCGAGGGCGTCCAGGTGATACAGCTGGAATCTGGGGGCAAGATCCGGGTGATGCTGGATGGCGGTATGTATCATCGCCTGGCTGCTGTCGCCAGCCAGGAGCAGGCGCTCCGGGTCCTCGGCCAGCATCGACCAGAATCTTCCCGTGCCGCAGGGGAGATCGAGCACCGACTTGGGGTGCCCCGCCAACTGAAGACCGCGGCGGGCCATGCGGATTTCCAGTTGACTGGCAACGCGACGCTCCAGGCTTTCCTCCCGACTCTGGTGATAGCGCTCGGCAAAGTCCTGATCATATTTATAGGAGAAGTCGAGTTTGGACTTGATCATGGAGTCGGATGGTCTGGGTGGCGTAATAGGCTCGGTTGATGAAAAACGCCGGCAAGGCAGGGCGAGCGGCTAGACAAATCCTGAGATCGGCTGCTGGAGAGGCTCCCGACGCATTCGATGCCAGACGAACAGGGCCGCGGTCAGCAACAACACGGCACCGCCCTGATGCGCCGTTCCCAGGGCCACCGGCACCCGGAGCAGCAGCGTGGAGATGCCCAGCCCGAGCTGTAGGAATAGGGTCATGAGCAGGACATGGAGCCCGATCTGGACCCGGGGTGCGAGCGGCTGTCGGCGGGCGCGCCACCAGAACGCCGGGATGACCAAGAACAGCAGGGTGGCCAGCAGGCGGTGGTCGAACTGCACCGTGGTGACATTCTCGAACAAGTTGCTCCACAGGGGAGTCAGGGTGAACATTCCCCCAGGAACCCATTGGCCGTCCATCAAGGGGAAGGTGTTGTAGGCCAGACCCGCCCGGGTGCCGGCGACGAAACCACCGGAAAGGGCGGTCAGAAACACCAGCAAGACGATCAGGCCTGCCGTTGCCCCCCTTTTTTGGATGTGACCGGTGTCGGGAAACAACAGATCCAACGCCACCCAGAACATATAAGAATAAATGAGAAGGGCGAGCCCGAGGTGGGCGGTCAGGCGGTATTGGCTCACGTGGGGATCATTGACCAGTCCGCTCATCACCATATACCAGCCGAGCAGGCCCTGCAGCCCACCGAGCACGAACATCAGGACCAGCTTGGGGATGAGCGAGCGGTTCAGCTGCTTGCGGATCACGAAAAAGATCAGGGGGACGAGAAAGATGACCCCAATCAGCCGGCCGAGCAGGCGGTGGGCGTATTCGAACCAGAAGATGGTTTTGAAGCCCTCGAGCGACATCCCCCGGTTCTTCAGCCGATATTCCGGCGATTGCTGATAGAGCTGGAATACCTGTTCCCAGGCGGTTTCGTTCAGGGGCGGCAGCACCCCGGTGATGGGTTCCCAGCGTACGATGGAGAGCCCGGAGCCCGTCAACCGCGTCACCCCTCCCAGCACCACCATGGCGAAGATGGCGGCACAGCAGATCAACAACCAGAGGGCAACCGTTCTATTTGCAGCAGTTTCGGTCACGGACATAGCCTGAAATCTCGTGAACTGGAGAAGGGATCAAACTCCCCATAATGCCTCATCCGCTTACCGCAAGGGAATATTTTTCAACTCTTGATCGAGATCAAGGTTCGGGGTGGCGGGTAAATCAACACTCATTCGCGTATCTGAGGGTTGTTCCATCCGGATGTTGAGGGGGTACAACGATCTGTCTGGTTGTATCGGAAGGCAACATCCGAAGGCATCGCGGCCCTCGTCTGAACGAACCAAGCAGCTTCGCCTGCCTTCGGGCTTCGCCAATCCGTGTTGTGTGTTTCGCCATCTTTGAGGAGATATGTCTATGGGAGAACCGACTCCAAATGTTGCATCCAGAACAAACCCAGAAAAGCGGGAAAAGATTCCTGCTATGCAGAAGTTGATAGATAACCCTTTTTTGCTCCTTTTTATCGGTGTGGTGATGCCGACGGTGTTCTACATCCTGTGGGGGATCATGGAGATCGTCACCCTGCCCGTTACGCCATAAGTCTGAGAGGGGGAAATACCGATGAGCAGCTTTACACCACCGGCCGAACGCATCTGGTGGAAAGAACCGGTCGGCAAGACCGAAATCGTCTGGATCCTGTTGGCGGTAGTCTGGTGCCTGATCATGTTCCTCATGATGCCCTACTGGCACCTTTACGGTAAGCAGAATCTGTCCAACGAGGCCTATCAGACCACACCGGCCAAACACCTGGCCAAGGTGGAGGCCATGGTCAAGGACCATAAGGTGAGAGATGAGGCGGGGTTACCCGTGGTCGCTCCACCCGCGGACAGCGATGTCTATATGTTGGGCCGGCTCTGGCAATGGTATCCGATGCTTGAACTGAAAAAGAACAAGAGCTACCGGCTTCATCTTTCGTCGATGGATTGGCAGCACGGCTTCTCCCTGCAACCCGTCAACATCAATGTGCAGGTCCTGCCGGGCTACGAGATGGTCATGACGGTGACCCCGGACCAGGCGGGCGAGTACACCATCGTCTGTAACGAATATTGCGGCATCTTGCACCACACCATGCTGGGCAAGATCTACGTCAAGGAGTAAGCATCTATGGCAGAGTTTCGGGTTTGCCCATCCTCAGGGCTGTATTTCCATAAGTCCGCCGAGAGCCTGATGAAGGTCAACGCGGTCGCCGCCGCGGTGAGCCTCTTGATCTCTGGTGTGCTCGGGGTGCTGGTCGCCCTGACCAGATGGCCGGCGGTGCATCTTTTGCCGGCGGACTCCTTCTATATGGTGCTGACCGCCCATGGCATCGGCGCGCTCATCTTCTGGATCATCTTTTTCGAAATAGCCATCCTCTATTTCGCCTCCTCGACCCTGTTGCGCTGCCGCCTGGCTACACCACGCTGGGCTTGGCTCGGCTTCGCGCTCATGGTAATAGGCTCCATCACCACCCTCGTCACCATCTTCCAGGGCGGTTCCAGCGTGATGATGACTTCCTATGTGCCCATGCCCGCCCAGCCAACCTTCTATCTCGGGTTGATTTTGTTCGCCGTGGGTGCGCTAATCGCTGTGTTTGTGTTCTTCGGCACCCTGGTCATCGCCAAGGATGAGAACACCTATCAGGGCTCGGTGCCCCTTGTGACCTTCGGCGCCATCACCGCGGCTATCATCGCCGTCTTCACCATCGCCTCGGGGGCGATCATTCTGATCCCGACCTTCCTCTGGTCCATCGGCTACATCGGCCACATCGACGCCCTGATGTACCGGGTCATCTGGTGGGGCCTCGGGCACTCCTCCCAACAGATCAACGTCGCCGCCCATGTGGCCGTGTGGTATCTGATCGCGGGTGTGGTCTTCGGCGCCCGGCCCATGTCGGAGAAGGTCAGCCGTTCGGCCTATCTGCTCTACATCCTCTTCCTGCAACTGGCCTGCGCCCACCACATCCTGGTGGATCCGGGTATCAGCTCCGAGTGGAAGGTATTCAACACCAGCTATGCCATGTATCTGGCGGTGCTGGCCAGCATGATCCACGGCCTGACCGTCCCTGGCGCCATCGAGGTGGCCCAGCGACACAAGGGATTCACCAAGGGTATGTTCGAGTGGTTGCGCAAGGCCCCCTGGGATAATCCGGTGTTCTCGGGCATGTTCATCTCGCTGGTAGGTTTTGGTTTCCTGGGTGGCATCTCAGGTGTGGTGATGGGTACCGAGCAGATCAACATCATCATCCACAACACCATCTATGTACCGGGCCACTTCCATGCCACGGTCGTTATAGGCACCACCCTGGCCTTCATGGCCCTGACTTACCTGCTGATCCCGGTTTTGTTCCGTCGCCAGATGATCCTGCCCACGGTGGCGAAATGGCAGCCCTATGTCTTCGGTCTAGGCATGACTATCGTGTCCTTGTTCCTCATGGGCGCGGGTACCCTGGGAGTGGCCCGTCGCCACTGGGACATGGGCTTTGCGGGCAATCCTTTGGGCTTCAAGTATCCGGGGACCGCCTATGTGCTGATGGGTATCGCCGGAATCGGTGCCCTCCTGGCGATGGTCGGCGGCGCCATGTACCTCATCGTCACCGTGGGTTCGCTGGTGTTCGGCAAGAAGCTGGAGCCTTCCGCGGGGTTGCTGCAGAGCTTCGGCAAGCCGCTTGCGGCTTCTGTCTATACCTTCGAGCAGCCGGAGCAACTGCCCATGGCCAGCCGGCCGGTGGTGGAACAGCACGGCTCGGCGGGTTTCGAAGCGCCTGGTACTTTTGCCCTCGCCATGGTCTTGCTGGTGTCCTTTGTGCTGTATTATTTCATCAACTGGAACTATCTGGCGGCCGTCTGGCCACTCAAATAGCCCAGGTTTGAAAATACGGGGCGGGGCAAGATCTCTTGTCCCGTCCAACAGCGTACCCCTGGTGCTTCTCCGCTTGGTGGAGAAGCACCAGGGATCGGTCAACCCCGACAGCGAGTTCGATATGCTCAAGCAGCTCACCAATCTGTTCAAACTCCGTATCGGTATCATCATGGCCTTTACCGCGATTGCGGCCATGGTGGTGACTCCGGGAGAACCTCTTGGCGGCTGGCACACCCTTGTCCTGGCCCTGACGGTACTCATGGCGGCCGCCAGTGCCGGTGCCTTCAACCAATATTATGAGTTGGATATCGATAGTCGGATGCGGCGGACCCACAACCGCCCCTTCGTGACCGGGAGTTTCTCCCATACGCCCTTCTGGTTGATGTTGATCATGGCGCTGCTGGCGATGGGAGTTTTGGGTGCCGCACTGCTGCTGAACGGCGTGGCCGCCCTCTATATCTTTCTCGGGGCGTTTTTCTATGCGATCGTCTATACAGTCTGGCTGAAACGCCGGACTTGGCTCAACATCGTCATCGGTGGGGCATCCGGCAGTTTTGCGGTACTCGCCGGGGCTGCGGCGGTTGACCCGAGTCTCAGTCCGGTACCTATCCTTCTCGCCATCGTGTTGTTTTTCTGGACCCCCTCCCATTTCTGGAGTCTGGCCATTGCCCAGCGCGACGATTATGTCGCTGCGGGGGTTCCGATGTTGCCGGTGGTGGTGGGCAATGCGCGGGCAGCGCGGGCCGTATTGCTCAACACCCTGGTCCTGGTGACATTTTCCATTCTTCCCTTTTTCTTTGGTCTCGGTTGGATCTATCTGGCCGGCGCCCTGATCGGTGGGGGCTATTTTCTACAGAAAAATCTCCAACTGGTCAGGGATCCCACCGCCAAGACCGCGATGAGTTGTTTTTTTGCTTCCCTGGTGCAACTGACCTGTCTATTGACAAGCGCTGTCCTGGACGCCTGGCTGGTGTCTTGACCTCGATCGCCTCTCCTGCGGATCCCCCGATGAGGTATCGGCTCCCTCTCCTCGCCTGCGCGCTGATCTTCGCCTGGCTCGCGATACTTTTCCCGGCTTGGTCGAGGACCGGACATCAGGAAACCACCACCAAATTCGATAGCAAGCGAGCCCTGGAAGCTAGCCAGCAGGCGATCGGCCGATCCTTGGGGGACTACGTCTTCACTACAGGTGCGGAAGACCGACTTTCCTTGTCAAGCCTGAAGGGCAAGCCCCTGGTGCTCAGCTTGGTCTATACCAGTTGCTACCATGTCTGTCCCCTGACCACCCAGCATCTGGCCAAAGTAGTCGCCAAAGCCAGGGAGGCCCTGGGCCAAGAGAGTTTTCGTGTCGCCACCCTGGGCTTCGACAGCCTGCACGACAGCCCGGAATCCATGCGCCAGTTCGCCAGGAACCAGGGCATCGCCGGGGCGGATTGGCTGCTTTTGAGCGCTGATCGCGCCACGGCGGAGGCTCTGATGCGGGAGCTGGGATTCACCTATGTGGATTCCCCGCGCGGCTTCGACCATATCATCCAGGCCACGGTCATCGACGCCGATGGGCGCATCTATCGTCAGGTCTATGGCGAGGTGTTCGAGACCCCGCTGTTGGTGGAACCGCTCAAGGAATTAGTGCTTGGGCAGCCCAAGCCGGGCCAGCCCTTCCTGGCTAGTCTTCTCAATCGCATCCGTTTCTTCTGCACCACCTACGATCCCAGCCGCGATGCCTATTATGTGGATCTGTCGCTGTTCATTGGCCTGATCATTGGCGGCTTCATCCTTATTTTGGCGGCTTGGTTTGTCGTCCGGGAATGGCGTCGCGGCCCAGGACTGCCCGGGCATTGATACCCATCAAGTCGCCTCGGGATGAGGTTGTGCGATAACAAGACGACCGCGATCCCCCCAGCCGTACCCCGCGAGGATACCGCCTTGAAACCCTTCAATCTCATCAAGCGGGGCTATCTGGCCCTCGAAGACTGGTTCAATCTTTCCTTCACCCCCGCCTGGAACCCCCTCTATCACCTGGGAACCCTGACCTTTTTCTTTTTGTGGGTGGTGCTGATCAGTGGCCTCTATCTTTTCGTCTTTTTCAATAGCAGCATCCATGGCGCCTACGCCTCGGTGCAGCAGATCACCCATGGACAGTGGTACGCCGGGGGGGTGATGCGCAGCCTGCATCGCTATGCCTCGGACGCCGCCGTGGTCACCATCCTGCTGCATCTGTTCCGCGAGTTCGCCCTCGACCGTTATCGCGGTTTCCGCTGGTACTCCTGGTTTACCGGCATCCCGACCCTGTGGATGATCATCCTGCTGGGGATCACCGGCTACTGGCTGGTGTGGGATCTGCTGGCCCAGTATGTCGCCATCGGTTCCTCCCGGCTCATGGACGCGGTGCCCATCTTTCCCGAGGCCATGACACGCAATTTTCTCGAAGGCCACCTGAACGATCGCTTTTTCATCCTCATGGGTTTTCTCCATCTCCTGGGACAACCCATGTTCCTGGTGTTCATGCTCTGGTTTCATGTACGGCGGCTCTCCCATGTCAGCATCAACCCGCCCCGGGGGCTGGCGATCGGCAGCTTCATCGGCTTGCTGGCCTTGTCATTGGTCATGCCGGCGGTGAGTCACGAACCGGCGGACCTCAGCCGGGTTCCCGCCACCCTGCATCTGGACTGGTTCTATCTCAATGTCTATCCCTTGCTGGATTATTGGACGGCCGGGGAGACCTGGCTCCTGACCACGAGCGTCACCCTGTTGCTCATGCTCATGCCCTGGCTGCCGCGCAAGCGCACCGGGCCGGCGGCGGTGGTCGATCTCAACCACTGCAATGGCTGCGGTCAGTGCTTCGATGACTGCCCCTTCGACGCCATCACGCTGCAAAAACGTACCGACAACTCCCATTGGGAGTACGAGGTGGTGGTATCCCCTCAGTTATGTGCCGCCTGCGGTATCTGCATGGGGTCCTGTCCGTCATCCAATCCGCTACGCCGCGCCGATCAGGTCTTGAAAACCGGCATTGACATGCCTCAGTTCCCGCTGCACGACATCCGCCGGCAAACCGACGCCGCCCTGGCCGGATTGCAGGGCGAGATTCGGATCCTGATCCTGGGCTGCGAACACGGCTTCGATGTTACCCGCTTCAACGGCCCGGACACGGTTGGCCTCAGCCTCTTTTGCAGCGGCATGGTCCCCCCATCCCTGATCGAATACGGGCTGAAGAAAGGGGCCGATGGCGTTCTGGTCTCCGGTTGCCGCGCGGCGGATTGCTATTTCCGGTTCGGCAACAGATGGTTGGGCAAGCGCCTCGCCGGTATGCGCAAACCTGTGCTCCGCAACCGTGTCGATCCGCGGCGTTGGCGGATGGAGGGGGCGTCCGAGTCCGATGGGGCTTGGCTCAAACGCGAACTCGATGCCTTCCGCGACTCATTGCGCGAACTCAAGGCCCAGGAGCCATCGCCGGAGCGCCAGGGAGAGTCTCATGTCTAGTTGGTGGCGTTATCCCTTGCAGGCGCTGAATTACTTCATCTTTATGGCCGTGGTGGGGTATTTCTCCGTCGCACCGCCCTATCGCCATCTCGAAGGAGACCAGGCGCAGGTGACCCTTGCCTTCGGCCATGCGGGTCAGCCCCGGGAACCCTGTCGCACCCTGACGGCGGAGGAGTTGGCGAAACTACCGCCGAACATGCGCAAACCGACCGATTGTCCTCGCGCCCGCTCCCCCATTCAGGTCGAGCTATTCATGGATGGGAAACCCCTGTTGCGGGTGGTTGCCAAGTCACCCGGATTGTTCGAGGATGGCTCGGTGGATATCTTTCGCAGCCTGCGGGTAGCGGCGGGCCGGCATTCCTTTCAAGTGCGGATGAACGACAACAGCCGGGTCGAGGGCTTCACCCACAGCGCCGAACACCAGGCCGATCTGCTCGTGGGAAAACTCCTGGTCATTGACTTCAACCCAGAAAACGGATTCTTGTTCCGATGAACCAACAAACAGATGCCATTGATGGGGCCTTCGTGCTCCGCGTTCCCACCGGGGAGCCTCGTTCCCTGGCCATAGGTTGGCTGTGGCTGGCCCTGGGCTCCCTGGTGGTCGGCGGTGTGTTCACTATTCTCATCGTCTTGTCACGGACACCCAAGATTCAGGATCTCATCCCCTGGGTGGATTTTTTCCATACCGCCTTGGTGGTGCATGTGGATCTGACCGTACTGGTGTGGTTCCTGGCCTTTGCGGGGGTGTTGTGGAGTCTGAACCTGAACGACCGCTGCCGGGCCTGCGGTCGTGGGGCCCTCTATCTGGCCGTGGCCGGGGCCGGGGTGATTTCGATCTCGCCATTCGTCGGGGCCGGTGGTCCCTTGATGAACAACTATGTGCCGGTGTTGCAGGCACCGGTCTTTTTCGTCGGACTCGGGTTGTTCGGTCTTGGTTTCCTGATCCTGGTGCTGCATTCCCTGTTCAGCCGCTCTTCCATGGCAATGGCTGGTCCGGGAGAGAAGACGCTGGGGTTTGGCCTGATCACCGGACAAGTCGCCGCTTTGATCGCCCTGCTGGCCTTGGCGGGCTCCTATAAGGGGACTCCGTCCTCCTTGATCGGTGCCCAATATTACGAGGTCCTTTTCTGGGGTGGCGGCCATGCCATTCAGTTCACCCATACCCAGTTGATGTTGGTCGCCTGGTTGTGGCTGGCCTGGGTCTCCCAGGCCCGACCACCGCTGAGCCCGCGGGTCGCCATCCTGATACTGGGCCTGGGCGCGGCGCCCGTGCTCCTGATCCTGCCCCTGTACCTGAGGTACGAGATCGGTTCGGCCTACCACATGCTTGGGCTCACCTGGCTCATGCAGTACGGCGGTGGTCTCTCCAGTCTGCCGATAGGACTGGCCATTCTTTGGGCCCTGGCGCGGGCGGGGCGTTCGCCAGTGGAACAGGCACCGGAACGCAACGCGCTCTGGTTTTCCATCATCCTCTTCGGCGCCGGCGGGATCATCGGTTTCTTGATCAGTGGCGCCAATGTCACGGTGCCTGCCCACTACCATGGGTCCATCGTCAGCGTCACCCTGGCCTATATGGGGGTGACCTATCATCTGCTCCCGCGGCTTGGGTTTCGCCGCCCGGAGGGCTGGATGGTGCGCTGGCAGCCTATCATTTACGGCAGTGGGCAGTTGCTCCATGTGCTCGGTCTGGCCTGGTCGGGCGGCTATGGGGTACAGCGCAAAACCGCCGGTAGCGCCCAGGTGCTGCATACCTTGCAGGAGACCCTCGGCATGGGATTGATGGGGCTTGGCGGCCTCATTGCCATCATCGGCGGTCTGCTGTTTCTCATCATCTGCTTCAAGGCGATGTGGCCTGGAAAATCCGGAAACTGACCAACCCACAGAGATCGACCCCATGCTGGAGATGCTCGCCTACACAGTCGTGGCGGTGCTGCTCTACGCCCTGTCGGACTGGATCCTCAATCTGATCGAGCGTCGACGCGGCGCCTTGCTGCCAAACCGCAGCCTGGTGTTTTTCCTGATCATCCTCGTCTTGGCCCTGACCAGTTTCCAGGCCTTGCACTTTCTGCTGCGGAACTGACCCCCTTTCCGAATGCCTGCTGGGTCTTCGAGTGGATCAGGCGGAGGCGCGCGCCAGCCCATCGTTCACCGCTGAGGGAAAGATTCGACAGGAAGCCATATTCAGGCTCGGTTGTTCCGGGCATCGACGGAAAATGGGTAATTTTAGTTCTTATTTGAAGAACAATATCGCCTTATTCTTTATAATTGTTCTCACTAAGAGAACAGAAAATCCGCGCCTCAGTGCCTGGCCCGTATGGCTCATGAGGAAAAAACCAACAGCAAGGGGTATGAGATCTGGCCGGCTCGGGATCTGGCCCGCATTTCTCACCAGTCGTCTACTGCGGACGCCGATTGGCTTGCTGTGGCGGGACGTACGCGGAATCCTCGGCTCGACGTAGTCTCAGCTACGCCTTCGCCGCCGATTCCTCTGTGAGCCCCACCACAGTGGCCCCTCGCGTCCTCGCTACGGCGCCCGGTGAGAAATGCGGGCTAAAGCCGAAACACCAGGATATAGACCATGACGCCGGTGATGGAGGTATACAACCACAGCGGCAAGGTCCAGGCGGCGATCCGTCGATGTTGCTGGGTATGTCCCCGCAGGGCGTGAAACAGGGTGATGAGCACCAAGGGGACGATGGCCGCGGCGGTGGCGATATGGGTGAACAGAATAGTGAAATAGAGAGGACGCATGATCCCTTGACCGGTGAAGGGCACATAGCCGACTTCATGATGATAGATGAGATAGGAGCCGAGGAAGAGGATCGAGGTAATCAAGGCGCCGATCATGCCTAGCCGATGAGCGGATGGGTGGTTGCGGCGAATGGCATAATAGGCGGCGATCATGAGTGCGGTGGCCAGGATATTCAGCGTCGCCTGGAGTGGTGGAAGCAGACTTATCTTGTCCATAACCCTTCTCTCGTCGTAGCCGCCATCCAAGAGGCTTCTGGTGGCCAGAAAGAAAAACCCTTGTTGAAGGTTTGGGCGAACCTCTGGCTGTGTTTGTGTGATAGCGAAACCGCTTTGCCGCGGCAATGAAAACAGGAGATGAATAGATGAACACCTTGGTTCGGGCTCTGGCTGGAATCGTCATGGCGGCCAGTCTGACGCCGCTCCTGGCCGAAGAGGCCGCGCTTCGGATCCAGGACCCATGGATACGCGAAGCTCCCCCAACAGCAGAGGCCCTGGCCGCTTATATGAAGATACAGAATACCGGTCAGGGCATGCGGATATTGACCGGTGCCAGCAGCCCGCTCTTTGGTCATGTCATGTTGCATGGGACAAGGATCCAGAATGACATGGCACAGATGTTCCATCTGGATGAGATCCGTATCCCCCCAGGCGAAACGGTGGTGTTCGAGCCGGGTGGTAATCATTTTATGTTGATGCGGCCCCAAAAGGCCCTGGTCGCGGGTGATACTGTCCCGCTGGAGTTGGAGTTCAAGGAGGGCCGCCCGATCCCCCTCATGGTGGAAGTCCGCAAAGGTGCTGAAGATTCTCACGAGCACAGGCACCACTGAGAGTATCAGTCCGGGCGCGAATCAATAATGGGCCCGTAGCTCCCGGTAGAGTGAAGCGATCGAGTCCGGATAGAGTGGTGGCGGGAAAACCGCCACCAGCTGTCCGGTCGGGTTGATGAGAAACAGCGAAGAGCTGTGACTGATCAAATAATTCCCTGGCGTCTGTTCCGCTTCCTTGATATATCCCGCCCCCGTCTGGGCCACCAGATTGTCTATCTGTTGGCGTTGTCCGGTGAGACCGATAAAGGTTTTATCGAAATAGGCCATGTAGTTCCGCAATACATCGGTGCGGTCGCGCTCCGGATCCACGGATACGAAGGCTACCTGGAGATCGTCCGCGTCCTGGGGCGTCTTACGCAACAGATCGAGGCTCTGTTTGAGCGTCCCGAGGGTGGTGGGGCAGATATCCGGACAATAGGTGTAGCCGAAAAACAGGAAGGTCCATTTCCCCCGCAGATTGGCATCGGTAAAGGGTCTTTGGTATTGATCAACCAGGGAGAAGCCTTGCAAGAGCCGGGGTTGGCTACGCAGCACCTGTTTCAATTCAGGAGAGATGGGTCGGCTTACCGAACTCCACCAGAACAGGGCGGCTCCCAGCAATCCAACCCAGAGTAGAAACCCGGCCAGGGTACCGATCGGAAGCGTCGTTGGTTTCACGGATTGTTCGGCCTTCGAGGTTTGCGAAGACGTTTGTAGGCCCAGGATCCCACCAGGATCACCAGCAACAGGTTGAGCACGATGCCGATGAGAAAAAAGCTGGTCAGGGTCTTGGGAGGATTGACACCTGGTCCCCGTTCACTCGGCAGACCGGTCGTGGGTGGCGATGAGGGCAGGGAGCCTGACTGAAGCGAGATCTCGCCAGGGGAGGGGCTCAATACCTCCTGGGTGGAGGCCGCGCTTGCCGGGGCTCCTGCTTCCATCTGGGCGGTCGCCAAAAGACAGACCATAACGCCGATGCCGAGCCGGTTGCCGATCTTCATCGTCCGTCGAACTCCATCCACCCGGGATCAGGAAACGCCTTTCTCGCGAAAGAATTCCCGATACTGATAGTCCGTCTCGTTGATATGTTTGTATAGCCAATCCCATAACAGGGAGCCCAGGCGGCCCCTGAAATCCGCGTTCCTGTTGTTGATTTGGGATTGTATCCGCGCCAATTCTTCGACGAATCGGTCATGCTGGCGTTTATGTTCGGGAAACCCTGGGTAGGCATGGGTTTCCATCATGTCTTCTTCTTCGCGAAAGTGCGTCGCCACGAAGATGGAGATGCGACTGAACAGGGCGTCGATCTGTTTCCATTCCTCGGGCCGCGGCGATCGGCCTTTGAGCTGTTCGGCGATCTGGTTGAACTCCACGGCATAACTGGCGAGACGGAGGTGCTGTTTGTTGAATGAGGCGACACCCACATTCTTCAACAGGCAATGCTCGCTTTGATAGGATTCGGCGGCCTTGAAACCAAACATGCTAAACGTCTCCACTCGGCGAAGGGATATCTGTGCGGAAAGACTGAGGCTGGAAGCCCGTAACAGCGGTGAGGTGCCCTTGGCTGGCGTATCTCGCTTCCGATAAACACTGTAACAGAAGCGAGAGGGTGGTTGCCATGATCCAGCTCGAGGCGGTCCGGAAGGTTTTCTGTCTGTCTCCGGCCGGATCCGCTGGACGAGGTCTCGGGGATATCTCACCAGAAGGACTTCGAGACAGGCCGCCTGTCATGCGATAACCCCAGAAACAGCGCCGATTGAGATTCCATTCTTCACCATCATTTGCTCCATATCGAGTCATGGCCGCGCCGCCTCGACAGGCGGGGGAGGCCTGAACCTATTGTGTCGTGCCCTCCAAGGTGTCGGTTCCGGCTGAGAAACGCTGTCATAGACACAGATAACCCAGGGTCGGTGCAGATAATGACCCGGGTGTTCACTATGGATGGCTTTTGGTTGCGAGCGAAAAATGAAGTTGGAGTATGGCGGTTTGTCCTCTCTGTCAAGACTCTGGTATCTCCAGGATCATTTGGCACCCCGACTCTTTAGGCTTGGATCCTAGAGTGCGGGATCCTGGCGGCCCTCATGCGAGCAACACCGCCGATAGGTTCCGCCTTGATACCGGTTTGATCCAGGCGACAGACAGCCATCATGAAAAGTAAGACCGGTCATGGCCCGATCTGCGGATTTTTTACCTCAAGCTAGAAATCAATGCCCATAAAGGACCGAATCTCTATTTTCATTCGCCGATATTATTGTATACAATAAATATTGTAGATCCATCATTCATAGAGGAGATCGGCCTTGATCAATAACAAAGCCTTCGAAGAAATGACGTCGCAAGAGCTGTATGAACTCGCTCGGCAGCGTGCCGAGTTGGAGAAAGAGCAACAGAAAGAGGCTCGTAAGCAACGCATTGAAGAGTTGCGGGCCAAACGGAAGGAGGTTACCAACGAATACAACCGCCAGATCCGTGAAATCGAGTCGGAATTACAGAATCTGATCGGTAGAAGGCGTAAAACGGTCACGGCCAGTGCGTCCACAACCGCTACAACGCCGCCTGCCGGAAAAATTCAGGCGACGCAGAAAGTAGTCGACTTTGTCAACGCGCAATCCCAAGCGTCGACCAAAGAAATAAAGGACCACCTCGCCGAAATCGGTGTCGAAGTCGCCAACCTGAGTCAATTGTTGGCTTACTTAAAGAAGAAGGGACGGCTCACCTCGTCCGGGCGCGGTATGTACTCGGCCATCAAATAAAGAGGCGTTCTGTATTTGGGCACATGGAGGCAAGGAGTGACAGCGTGCTGATACCATTCTTCTTCGGAGAGATCATGAATGTCGACAACCCGCAGCATGGGGTCGCTGTGGGTTGTCGATAGTCGATGTGGTGGGAGTCGCGCATCGGGATAACGGGGGGGGTGGATAGCGCCATATCTCGTCCTTAAAGAGTCCGAACATCCCGGATTCCCAGCTCAACCGCAAAACATAGACCCTCGATTTGGCGAGTGAAATGATTGGCCTGCGGGCGATCATGTCGATACTTTCCATCACCCTGCATAATGAATGGCGATCCTTGGTCATATCGGAGATCGACCACTATAAGCCTCTTGACCACGCCTTCTTTGACTTTTATCGCCAGAGATTCCATGGAAAGGACGTTAGGCGATGGCCGGAAAAGATATATCTGATGCGCCCTCTGTTCGTTTGTCTTCCAGGCGCGCCAGCCGGCGCGGAGCGCGCTCTGTAACGGCTGGCGTAACGCCGAGGGCGGACGAACAGACCAGCAGGCTGGTATATTTTTTGACAGAAATCGCCTAATGCCAATTCCTGTTCGATTGGCCCCTAAGTAGACATCCCCGCCCGCCGGGCCTTTTCCCGCCGTACCAGCCAGACCTCCAGACCCTGGGCATTGAGATCCGCGTCGAAGGCCAGCAATTCCCGGCAGCCATCCGCATCCAGACCGCTACCATTGGCCATGGCGCCGGCGACCAGTTCCGCCTCTACCCCGAGGCGAATGCGTTCCTGGCGTCCGGTTGGATTTCCTACCTCTTCGGCCAAGGCGATCTCCGCCATGCGGCGGATACTGGCCTTGAGTTGATCGATCTGTTCCGGCGTGGGAAGGATGGCCCCGAAATGGGTGAGGTACATCCATTCCGGTTGATAGGACAGCATGCGATCGACGCTGCTTATCCAGGCCTCCGGGTCAAAGGCCACCGGCGTGGTCGGGGCAAAGAGAAAGGGGCCCAGGTCGCTGTCGAATTCCCGGTAGGAAATACCGAAGGTGTCGCCGGTGAAAAAGCCCCGACTGCGATGGTCGAAGACGCAGAAGTGGTGATTGGCGTGCCCCGGGGTGTCCAGGAAGCTCAGGCGTCGCCCGCCGAGTTCCAACTCATAACCATCTTCCGCCACGATCACACGTTCCTGGGGCACCGGGTGGAGGGTATCGAAATCCCTGGCGAACACCTCTTCGCCATAGACGATCAGCGAGCCGGCAATCAGCTTGCTGGGATCGACCATGTGGGGTGCCCCTCGGGGATGGATCACCAACTTGGCATTGGGGCAAAGCTGCATCAGGCTGCCGGACCCCCCGGCATGGTCGAGGTGGACATGGGTGGGGATAACGTAATCGACCTGTTCCGGACTCAATCCTCTTGACTGCAAAACCGACATCAGCCGCCCGAGGGCGCGGGCGGTGCCGGTATCGACGAAGGCCGCATGACCATCCTGTTCCACCAGGTAACTCGCCACCATACGATGGCGAAAATCCCCGGTGTCGATACAGAGGATGTCATGATCAAGGGGATGGGCGATGTTGTCGTTCATACTGGCTGTCCGGAAACAAAGAAGTAGGGAGGCGATTATGGCCCCGAGCGGAAGATTCCCACTTGCAACCCTTTGGGCTGGGCCGATAACCGGTCAAAACTGATCGAGGAGGGCTGGAATGAGTCTGAGCACCTGGGTCATACCCAACCGGAGGGTCTGCTCGATTTCAGTCATGCTGAGGATAGCAGCCTCTTTACCGGCCGCCCAATTCGCCACCAGGGCACAACAGGCATAACAGAGGCCCAATTCCCTCGCCAGGGCGGCCTCCGGCATGCCGGTCATGCCGACCAGATCGCAACCGTCCCGTTCCAGGCGCTGGATCTCCCTGGCGGTTTCCAGGCGGGGGCCTTGCATGGCGCCATAGGTGCCGCCGTCGATCGCCGCGATCCCCAGCCCTTCCGCCGCGGCGAGGATGTTCTGCCGCAGGGCTTCACAATAGGGATGGGTGAAGTCGATGTGAAGCACCCGGCCGTCCGAATCGGTGCCGAAGCTCGACTCCCGGCCCCAGGTGTAATCGATGATCTGATCCGGTATCACCAGGCTGGTGGGGCGCATCCGGGGGCTGATCCCGCCGACGGCGGCCACCCCCATGATCGTTTTCGCCCCGGCTTTCCAGAGCGCCCAGATATTGGCGCGGTAATTGATCAGGTGAGGTGGGAGACGGTGTCCCACCCCATGTCGGGGGAGAAAGATGAATTCGTGGTCGCCGATGCGACCGAAACCGAGCGGGGCGGAAGGAGAACCGAATGGGGTCGCCACCTCCAGGGTGCGATGCACCTCGAACCCCTGGAGACTGTTCAGGCCGGAACCGCCGATGATCGCCAGCATGGCCCCGAGTCACCTCAGCCGTTGATCGTTCAATCCCCTGGGGGAGAGGCGGGCGGAGGGGATGTGAATAGCGGCCACCGAAGGAAGGGAATCTGAAGGATACAAAACGCAACGAGCGAACCGACCGACCGCCTGTCCAGGTCGGCCGGTCCCTTGGTAAGGCTGGCTCAGGCTTGAAGGCGACCGAACAGGCCGGTCTGTTCCAGTTTGGGCAGGAGCAGGGTTTTCTCCCGGTTGATACGGTTTTCCAGCATCGTGAGCAAATCGCGGGTATCCGTCATGAACTCGGTGTTGAAGCTGAAGTCGCAATCTTTCAGCCACTTTTTGTAGTAATCGTCGAATACCCGCCGCAGAGGTTTTTCGCCGTTGATGAAACCCCAGGCGACGGATTTCAACTGGGGATCCTGGTGGGTCAACAGACTCGGATACAACCCCTCGTCCTGGGCGGCCAGATGTTCCTTCATCTTGACCCCGAGGGAACAGATCATCTCGTAGGCCAGCTTGGCATTCGGCTTGATGCTGAGCACCTCGGGCTTCAGCATGGCCTTGATATCGGTAATCATCTCCTGTAGTTGGAGATGCTGATCACGGACTGAGTCAAGGGCAATCATGAAAAGGCTCCTCCTATTATAGGTGGTCGCTCTGGTGGCCAAACCCTTCACGCCAAAGAGCGGCGGAAAACAACCGGGTCTGGATTTGTTCGGTTTCCCTGTACCCCTCCCGGGGTCAGGTTATGCGTTCATTCTATTTATCAATAACTACAATCATAAAGGGAAAAGGTTCTGAGCGCTAAGAGATTGAACCCGGTCTGGCCAGGGTGATATTCAGTCCACGGCATAAATGCCGTTGGCGTTGCGTAGATAGCCTTTGTAGTCCATGCCGTAGCCGAACAGATACCTATCCTCCACCCGCACGCCGATGAAATCGGCCACCAGGGGCACCTGGCGGGGGCGGTGTTTTTCCACCACGACGGCTGTGTAGACCTGTTTGGCGCCCTGCCGATAACAGGCGGAGACGATCTCGGCCAGGGTGATGCCTTCGTCCAACACATCGTCCAGGATCAATACGCATTCCCCGGCCAATGGCGGCGGGGGTTTCAGCCAATGCAGTTCGCCGCCCCGGGTCTGTTCCCGATAGCGGGTGGCATGCACATAGTCCAGGCGTAGCGGGAAATCCAATCGGGGTAAGAGTTGTCCAGCCGGAATCACCCCTCCCTGCATCACCACCAAGACCAGCGGATCCGCCGTGGCCAGGACCCGGGTGATCTCGGCGGCCATACGATCCAGGGCCGCTTGTATCGCTGTCCCCGGCAATAAGCAGGGGGAAGCCGTCCATACCGCATTCGCCTGTTCCGGGGTGATGCCCGCCATAGAACCCAACCTCTAAAGATATCTAAAAGCTGCTTGGAAATTCTCGTGGCCACTTCCGAGTTCGTAGGGCGGCAACCCCTTGCCGCCATTTGATGCCGATCAGGGAGTGTCGGCAAAGGATTGCCGACCTACTCTGCCAACCTCAAACCTCGCTTTTGGGGATGTCCGCTCCGCCAATGAACATGAGCGGCTGCTCATCACTCTAGGCATTGTCCGAGGTGGGTGCAATCTTGGCATGTGAAGGGTGGTCGTCTGGCGCGTCCGCTGAGACGGAGACCTTGAGCTCGCGGGCCGCCGGGCAGTGAATCCGGCGTCCCTGATGTCCCCGACCAGAAATATCCGGGCATCGGGCCGAATAGGTTCATTTCCGTTCTTTTAAAAACAACAATAATTTATTTTTTGAATATATTGTTCTCATAAAAAGAACAATAGGCCGACTCGTGCCCCCATGCCCGGCCCAGCTCGTGCTGGTCCGGGCAAACCGCAATCAGCAACAAATCGCCGCCGATCTGCCGGTCACGGCAGTCATCGACCGAGAAGGTGTTGATTCTTTGATCGAGGTCACTGATGGCTGGCGATCGGACTGGGATACACTCTGTCGCCCAGTGGAATTCCCGGAAGACAACGATCAGAAAGGACAGAAGGAGGAACGATCTATGAATCTGAAGCTGTGGTATGGACTTGGATTGGCCGGGCTGCTCGGCCTGGTGGGGGTGGGATCAGCCAGTCTCGGGGGGATGGAACCCATGACGTCCCCCTTGCCGGAGGGCAGGACAACGCTCACCTCGCCGCCGACACCTGAACTACAGACCTTTACCGCCGGTGGTCATGTGCTGGGTTTTGCTCCTCGGTACCTACTCACGGCCAGCGGTCATCATGGGCTCAAGGTGGAATTCCTCAACGCCCAGCCTGTCATCCCCCAGAGCGACACCCCGGCGGCGACCGGCCAGGAGTCGCCGGCCCCGCCCCTGACGCAAGTACGCTACCCCAATCTCTGGGACGGCATCGACCTCAGCTACCACGCCGCGCCGGGCGGTATCGCCGAAAGTCTCTACCGACTGCAACCAGGCGCCGACATCAATCAGGTACGGCTGCGCTACAACCGGTCCTTGAACCTCACCGCCGATGGCCGCCTGAGCATCCGTTTTGATACCGGCGTCCTCAGCGAATCCGCGCCCATCGCCTGGCAGGAAGTGGACGGCCAGCGTCTATCCGTCAGCGTCTCCTTTGTCCAGCATGGCGAACGGGAACTGGGCTTTGCGTTGGGTGAGCACGATCCGACCCGCCCGCTGTGGATCGATCCCACCTTGAGTTGGAATACCTTTTTGGGCGGTAGTGGTAGTGATGCTGGTAATGGCCTCGCGGTGGATGGCGACGGCAACATCTATGTCGCTGGTTCCAGCGACGCCACCTGGGGCCGTCCACTACGGGCGCATGGCGGCGGTTACGATGCCTTTGTCGCCAAGCTCGATCCCGATGGCGCCTTGCTCTGGAACACCTTCCTGGGTGGCAGCGGCGACGATTTAGGTGAGGGTGTCGCCTTGGATGGCAGCGGCCATATTTTTGTGACCGGTCGCAGCAACGCTTCCTGGGGTAGTCCGTTGCGAGAGTATGGTGGCGGATATTGTGGTTACCGTGTGCCAATCCCTTGTACCGATGCCTTTGCCGCCCGGCTCGATGCCGATGGCGCCCTGCTCTGGAATGTCTTTCTCGGCGGCAGCCAAAACGATTTCGGCTATGGTATCGCCGTGGACGGCAGTGGCCATGTCTATGTGACGGGAGGCAGCGGCACCACCTGGGGCAACCCGGTGCGGACGCATAGTGGTGCCGGTGCCTTTGTTGCCAAGCTCGACCCCAATGGCGCCCTGCTCTGGCACAGCTTCCTCGGCGGCAGCGACGGGGCCCTCGGTTATGGCATCGCCCTAGACGGCAGTGGCCATATCTATGTGACCGGGTACAGTTTCGCTACCTGGGGTAGTCCACTACGGGCGCATAGCGGCGGTTACGATGCCTTTGTCGCCAAGCTCGACGCCCATGGCGAGCTGCTCTGGAACACCTTTCTTGGTAACAGCGGCTACGATTCAGGTCGGGGTATCGCCCTGGACGACAGTGACCATGTCTATGTGACGGGAGGTAGCGACGCCACCTGGGGCAGCCCGTTGCGGACGCATAGCGGCGGAGCTTGCGGCTCTGCCCCTGGAATATACCCTTGTATCGACGCCTTTGTCGCCCAGATCGACGCTGATGGCGCCCTGCTCTGGAACAGCTTCCTCGGCGGCAGCCATAACGATTTCGGCTATGGCCTCGCGATAAACGCCAACGGCAATCTTTCTGTGACTGGGTACAGTTCCGCCACCTGGGCCAGTCCGCTCCAGCCTTATAGCGGTGGAACCTGCGGCGATGGGTACACCTTCCCATGTCCCAATGCCTTTGTCGCCCAGCTCAACCTCAATGGCTTCCTCCTCTGGAACACCTTTCTCGGCAGCGAAACCGATTCGGGCAAAGGTATTGCGCTGAAGGGAACCAGTCATGTCTACGTGACCGGTTGGAGTCTGGCCACCTGGGGTGCTCCGCTTCGGGCGCATAACGGCAATTCTTATGATGACGCCTTCGTCGCCAAACTGAGTCTCTTTTCCCAGATCGACCTCTCCGGCGTCGTCTCCCTGTTCGGCACCGACATCCCTGTCTGCGCCCTGGTGTTGGCCAACGGCCGGAGCCAGTTCAGTTGTGATGGGGAAGGCCGCTTCGCCTTGCAATCCATTCCCCTCGATAGTCAGGACCAGGTCACCCTGTATTCTTGGGCCGATGGTTTCGATCCCTATAAGCTGGTGTTCACCCCAGACACGACCTTCGGGCAGGTCGATGTGGCCATGAGGGTGTCACCCTGCCAGGGGCCGGACGGTGGTACGACCACTCAACACAGCAGCCTGCCCAAGGCAAGTCTTTCGGGCAAGGTGTTTCTGGCGGGGACGACCATCCCCGTCTGCGCCATGCTGCTGGCCAACGGCCAGAGCCAGTTCAGTTGTGGTGGCGACGGTCTGTACGCCTTGGACGATATCCCGACGGACGGCAACGGCCAGGTGACCCTCTTCGCCTGGGCGGAGGGCTTCTTCCCCTACAAGGCGGTATTCGCCCCCTTCTCGATCGCCGAAACCCGGGATCTGCCCATGACGCCGGCCGAGTGCGGAGATTAGGCGATTGCCCGGTCGTCATGGATAAAATGCTTATTGACAATCCGCGGTTTCGGCTTAGAATCCGCCGCCTTCTTTCCAGCGCATGTTTGGTATCCAAGTCCAATGATCCATGACCCGAATACATTCAACCAAGTGGCCGCGCACGGGCGCGGTGGGAAATTCAACCTGATCTAGGGCTTCCGGAATTCCATTGCGGAAGGCCCGCTCGGCGATGCCTTCCGGACTCAGAGCCCCGGTCGGCATGACGCCGTCCGGGGCTCTGTCGTTTTAGGCGATTGCCGGAAAAAGACATACCTGAATGCGACGGCGGTTCGTTCGCTTTCCAGGCGCGTCAGACGGCGCAGAGCGAGCTCTGTAACGGCTGGCGGAACACCGAAGGCGGACGAACAGACCCGCAGGCTGGTTATCTTTTGACAGAAATCGCCTTAAGCCCCGTAAAACTCTTTCAGGGAAGGCTCTCTGCTCCAGCGGTGCCGGTTCCCATTCCGGCCTGGCGTGCCCAAGCCTCTCCGCCGCCTCGAATGGATGGCGCGATCGCAGGGTCCGTACCGGGGCAGCGAGATCCTTGAAAGCCCGTGGAAATGAGCTCGTTGGGTAGAGCAACTGGCCGATCACCAGTGGGTAGGGGGTTCAAATCCTCCATTTCCGCCATAGGAAAGACCCGCAAGGGTCCGCGGTTCGAATCCGCTTGACAGCATGGAACCCCCCGGCGACGGAGGGGGAAGCGGGGAGGCGACTCCCCGACCGCCAAGCGTCGCGGCACCCGCCCGGCTTGTGTGACGGATCGGCGGGGAGGGTCGGCCCAGAACCAGCCAAGGTAGGGGATCACAGGAGTGAAACAGCGCCGGAGCGCCCCTTACCGAGGCCCGTCCTGGGTCCATCCCCCGGCCCCCGTGGCCCGCTGGGCGGGTGCGGGGTGGTCTCCAGATTTTCAGCCGCCTCCGGCGATCCCGGAACGGCTTATTCGGCGGTGGCCGCCTTTCCCCTCTCCGGGACTTGGCCGCCACTACCGCCTCGACCTGGCCTATCCGGCCCTGTCGAGGCCAATGGAGAAGGCGTCCGCCAACAGCGGGCGGCTCTCTTCCCAGGCGGCAAGCCGCCCTTGTGTAGAAAGGAGAAGAATCATGTTCGGATTCAGGCGCATCGTGGTGGCCCAGCAGGAGCGTGGCCTGCTGTTTCGCGACCGTACCCTGCGGGCCGTGCTCAGGCCCGGTGTCTACCGTTACTTCGACCCCTTGAATCGGGTCGCGGTACAGCTCTGCGACCTGGGTCGGGTGGAGCTCGAACTCGCTGGCGCCGAGATGCTGGTGCGCACCGCCCCGGAGGTCTGTGCCGCCCACCTGCAACGGGTGGATGTGGGTGAGCGCCAGGTGGGACTGGTGTTCCAGGACGACAAGCTGACCGATCTCTTGCCGCCCGCCGCCCGGCGCGTTTACTGGCGCGGCCCGGTGGAGGTACGGGTGGAGCTGATCGAGATCGGCGACGACCTGCGAGTGCCCGTAGCGGTATTGGACTTGATCGCACGCTCCCGCAGCCAGCCGGTCCTGGTCAGGGCCTTGTCCGCCGGGGTGCTGGTGGTTGAGGTCAAGGCCCAGCATCTCGGCTTGGTGTTCGTGGACGGCGACTTGGTGGACAGCCTCAAGCCCGGTCTGCATGGGTTTTGGACCTGGTTGCGGGCGGTCAAGGTAGAGACCCTGGACCTGCGGCTCCAAACCCTGGAGGTGGGAGGCCAGGAGATCCTCACCAAGGACAAGGTGAGCCTGAGGCTCAACCTGAGCGCCGGCTTCCGCCTCGCCGATCCGCTGAAGGCCCGCGCCGAGCTGGAGGACTGGAGCGGTTTTCTCTACCGCGAGTTGCAATTCGCCCTGCGGCAGGCGGTCGGCACTCGCACCCTGGAAGAACTGCTGGGAGACAAGGAGTCCCTGGACTCCGGGCTCTTGGAGCAGGTGCGGGCCAAGGTGGCCCCCTTCGGGCTGGAGGTGCGGGAGGTGGGGGTCAAGGACGTGATCCTGCCCGGCGAGATGAAGACGATCCTCAACCAGGTGGTGGAGGCCGAAAAGGCGGCCCAGGCCAACGTCATCAAGCGTCGGGAGGAGACCGCCGCCACCCGCTCTTTGCTCAACACCGCCAAGCTCATGGAGGAGAACCCACTGCTGCTGCGGCTCAAGGAATTGGAGACCCTGGAGAAGGTCACCGAGCGGATCGGTAGCCTGCATGTCTTCGGCGGGCTGGAAGGGGTGCTGAACGGGCTGGTGAGGATCGGGCCGGGATAACCCACCGGGCGGCGCGGAGGCGCCGCCTGGATAGGCGTTCAGGAGCGAAAAAACAATCCCTTTATGGTTATTGATCAAACAGCAGATTATGAAAAGGGTGCTGGTTTTTCCAGCAGTAAGCCCGAAAGTCGCGGCGGTCGGTGCTCAGGATGCGGCCTTCGCGAAGCTCCTCGGCAAGGATGACGAGCGACGCATCAGCAAGGTCCATAGGTAAGTCAGCGTACTTTTCGACCAACTGAACCAGGCGGGGTAAGTGCTCGTCTCGAAGATCGAAAAGTACGAATGCGCCATCGCGCCAGCTCTTCAAAAACGAGGTTTCGCCACGCACGCCGAGCTGTTTGAGGAGAAGGTGACAGACCTCCGTCATGACCGGCCAAGTGGTGATCAGGGGCTCATCGATCTGCTTCATGGCATCGATGGCCGTTTGGTGAAACTGATCTTTGCGGTTTCCCAAGGCGATCCAGAAACCGGTGTCGGCGATGATCATAGCTTATGGGACCAGTCGAGCTTTTCCTTGTAGAGAACCGAAAGGTCGTCGTCGCCCTCCATACAGCCGATAAAGCCGTTGCGACGCATGATTTCGAGGGCTTGGTGAGCCGGAACGTCCTTGCGGTGGGCGAACATCTCGTCGATGGCCTCTTCAATCAGCCTCGAGGTGTCCTTGCCGGACTGTTGCTCGAGCTGTTGCAATCGTTCGAAGTGCTGTTGATCGAGTTCAGCGGTGATTCGCATGGCTGTTTTACCCTTGCCACAGACAATAACTTTCTGCCAAACGCAGGTTGAGAAGCTCATAGAATTCTAACAGCTACCTTTGGAGAACCCCCAATGCCCATCAAGATGACCCTCAACAAAGGCAAGGCGCCGGTGAAGGTCTACACCGACGACATCGACGCCGCCTCCATCGATCAGCTCGGCAACATCGCCCAGCTCCCTTTCATTCACCATCATGTGGCGGCGATGCCGGACGTGCACATGGGTATCGGCGCCACCATCGGCGCGGTGATCCCCACCGTCGGGGCGATCATCCCCTCCGCCGTGGGGGTGGACATCGGCTGCGGCATGAACGCCGTGCGCCTGGGCCTGCGTGCCGAGCAGTTGCCGGACAAGCTCCATCGCCTGCGCTCCGCTATCGAGGCGGCCGTGCCGGTGGGGTTCGAGCAGCACGATCACGACCCGGTGAAACGCTCCACCATCGTCGCCCTGGATCAGCGGTTGGAGCGGATCATCGCCAAGCACCCCGGCATCAACCGCAAGCAAAGCCGCGCCTTTCTCCCCTGGGTACGCCAGCTCGGCACCCTGGGGGGCGGCAACCACTTCATCGAGATCTGTCTCGACGAGGCGGATCAGGTCTGGATCATGCTGCACTCCGGCAGCCGCAACATCGGCAACGTGATGGGCACCTATTTCATCGACCTCGCCAAGCGGGACATGGGTAAGCTGCTGGGGACCCTGCCGGACAAAGACCTCGCCTATCTCACCGAGGGTAGCGAACACTTCGACGACTACGTGGAGGCGGTGCACTGGGCCCAGGACTACGCCATGACCAACCGCCGCGAGATGATGCGGCTGATCGTCGAGGCCCTGCGCCCGGTGCTGCCCCCCTTCGAGGCCACCAAGGAGGCGGTGAACTGCCATCACAACTACGTGAGCCTCGAGGAGCACTACGGGGCCAAGGTCTACCTGACCCGCAAGGGGGCCATCGCCGCCTACGCGGACCAGCTCGGCATCATTCCCGGCAGCATGGGGGCCAGAAGCTATGTGGTGCGCGGTCTCGGCAACCCGGAGTCCTTTTGCTCCTGCTCTCACGGCGCGGGCCGGCGCATGAGCCGCCATGCGGCGAAGCGGAAATTCAGCACCGACGACCTGGCCGCCCAGACCCAGGGGATCGAGTGCCGCAAGGACGGCGGGGTGATCGACGAGATCCCCGGCGCCTATAAAGACATCGACCAGGTGATGGCCAATCAGACCGACCTGGTGGAAGTGGTGCACACCTTGAAACAGCTGGTGTGCGTGAAGGGGTGAGTGAAGGCTTTCAGTGGCCTTGGGAGAGAAAGTATGAAAGGGGTGAAGATACGTAATCTGGCGGCCAAATCGCCCTTGCTGCGCAAGGGCGGGGCGCACAGGGATCGGCGCCAATTGGAGAGGGACGCGCGACAACAGCGGATGGAGGCCTGGCTGGCCTGGGAAGATGAGCCCTGGGAGGTCGGGACGGAGCCGGAGTCGTTGGAGCCATCAGGTTCGCCGCCGGCCAGGCGGGCCTGGCGGCGACCTTCATGGCCGGCCAGTTCGTCTTTTGACGCTTCCGGGCCAGGGCGCTTTGGCCCGGTTTTTTGTTCTCCAATCGAGAACAATGCCTTTCTACAGGCCGCATTGTTCTCCTAATGAGAACAGAAACCAGCGCTTTTCAGCCCAGGCCCGGAGCCTCCGAGCGCTGATATCCCTCTCTGCCGGGGCTTTCTCCCGTCGGCGGCTTCAGGCTCGGTCCCCGCCCTGGACGACTGGCGAGAAAAGCGGGCTACAGATGCCGGCTGAAATGGGCCCGCTCCGCCGGGGCCATGAGTTCATGGAAGACGCGGCCGCTCACCTTGACCAGGGATTCATGATCGCCCGCCTCGAAAAAGACGGTTTCCTTATCGCCCAGCACCCGATCCCAGATGGTCGGCAGGGCATAGGCCGGACCTATGGGCGGGATGGCCCCGAGGGCGCAGTCTGGAAACAGCGATCCGAGTTCCTCTTCGTCCACCAGATGGACTTCCCGCTGCAGCAAGGTACCGAGTTGCTTGAGGTTGACATGAAAATCCGCGGGGAGCACCACCAGCAATACATGTCCCTGGGTATCCCGCAGCACTATCCCTTTCGCCAGATTGTCTCCCGGGATATGGGCGGACGCCGCGCTTTCCATGCTGCAATGGCTATGAGGGTGGCGGATCAGCTCATAACCCTCACCCATCTCATCTAGATAGGTTTGAAGTTTCGTGGCCACGGTCATGAGGGTCTCTCCTCTAGAAGAATGGATCGTCCGGGGGTCGGGCTAGTCGACAAACCCGCTCCCTCCATAGCTCCATTGTAGACCAGGCCCTGGCCGGGCCTGTGGCCGCCACCCTGGGGAGTTCGTAGGGCGGCAACCCCTTGCCGCCATTTGATGCCGATCAAGGGGTGTCGGCAAAGGATTGCCGACCTACTCTGCTTCTAAGGGTGGTCAGGCGGTGGGATCGACAGAGGGTTCTTCCGCCGTCGGCGTCAGGCTCGGCAGATCCGCCGGGGCTGGGTTCGTCTTGATCATGAAGTCGGGCACCTCACCCTTGGTGGCCTGGTAGATGGCCCCCGACTCCAGGACGAAGCCGAGCATCACGGCGACGAGCACGGGAAAAACGGCAATCCGGGCGAAGACCGTGGTGATGATGTCCTGGGTGGTGTGTTTGTCGGCCCCGGAGGCGACCAAGAGCCCGAGGCCCAGGAGGCTCCCGCTCAGGACATAGGCGATGAGCAGGATCCGGCTGCGCCGGGAGGCCAGCTTCCAATGCACCTTGACGAACCAGGGTCGATCCGGCCTGGTTTCTCGGCTGCGCCAATAGGTGAAGCCGATCAGACCCAGGGAGGCGGACAGGGGGACGAAAAATCCCAGGATGCCGATCTTGAGTACGATGGCCGCCGGTGCCAGCAGCAGGTGAAAGACGGCCAGATTGAGCATGAAGAGTTCATGGGGTGTCTTCGCCTGGCGGCGAATCTGTTCTTCGATCTGGTAGAGCATGGGGCGGCCCTTTCCCGCGTGGAGGAGATCCAAGTGTAAGGGCCGATGGCCGTGGTCGTCCTTGCTTCTGCGCAATCGCCGGATAATCAGCGCCCGGCGACGCCGGTGTCAATCCGATAGGGAAGGGGGATCTCCGGCTCTCGGGCCGGAGATCCGGAGCGGGAATCAGTCGGCGAAGGGGTGCCGACGGACGATGGTCTCTTCCCGGTCCGCCCCGGTGGAGATGATGTCGATGGGCACGCCGCAGAGCGCCTCGATCTGTTCCAGGTAGGCGCGGGCCTGGGCCGGCAGATCCTCATAACGGCGCACGCCCAATGTGGACTGGGTCCAGCCGGGGAGATCGAGGTAGATGGGCTCGCATCTGGCGAGACGTTCGGCGCTGATGGGCGGGGTGTCCAGCTCCTGGCCATCCAGGCGATAGCCGACACAGATCCTCACCGGGTCCAGGCCATCCAGTACATCCAACTTGGTAAGGCAGAGCCCGGTCAGGCTGTTGAGCCGCAGGGCACGTCGCAATACCACCATATCCAGCCAGCCGCAACGGCGCTTGCGTCCGGTGGTGGCGCCGAATTCATGGCCCTGGCGGCTGAGATGGTCGCCGTTGGCGTCGAACAACTCGGTGGGGAAGGGACCGGCTCCCACCCGGGTGGTATAGGCCTTGACGATGCCGAGGATGGCATCGAAATCCCGGGGTCCCACCCCACTGCCACAGGCGGCGCCGCCGGCGGTGGTGTTGGATGAGGTGACAAAGGGATAGGTGCCGTGGTCGATGTCCAGCAGGGTGCCCTGTGCCCCCTCGAAGAGGAGGCTCTTACCCTGGGCGCGCAGGCGATGCAGGCTGTCCGGGATGTCTTCGATCAGCGGGGTCAGCTCTTCCCCTTGGGCGAGGGTGGCGTCGAGGACCTGTTGATAATCGACCCGGGGGGCCTTGAAGTAGTGCTCCAGGGAGAAGTTGTGATAGTCCATCACCTCCGCCAGGCGCTCCTTGAAGCGCGACGGATCGAGCAGTTCACCGAGCCGGAGGCCACGCCTGGAGACCTTGTCCTCGTAGGCCGGGCCGATCCCGCGTCCGGTGGTGCCGATGGCCTGCTTGCCCCGCGCCGCCTCCCGGGCCTGGTCGAGGGCGATGTGGTAGGGGAGGATGAGGGGACAGGACTCACTCAGGCCGATGCGGCTCCGCACCTCGATGCCGGTGGCCTCGATGTCCCGGATTTCCTCGATCAAGGCGCTGGGAGAGAGCACGACCCCGTTGCCGATCAGGCAACGGACATTCCGATGCAGGATCCCCGAGGGGATCAGGTGCAGCACGGTCTTGCGGCCCTGGATCACCAGTGTGTGCCCGGCATTGTGCCCCCCCTGAAAACGAACGACGGCATCGGCACGCTCGGTGAGCAGATCCACCACCTTGCCCTTGCCTTCGTCACCCCATTGGACGCCAACTACGACGACATTTTTACCCATGGTACTTTTCTCAACAGCCTTCTCGATCATGTCCCGGATGGCAGATCCAGGAGTTCCCAGCGTCCGCCGCGGCGCACCAACACCCGATCGCATCCCATCTCCGCCGCCCCACCCGATTGTCCCGGCAATTCGCCGATGACCCGCAATCCCCGGGCCCGCAGCCGCTCCACTTCAAGTTGAAGTTCCGGGTCCGGCGACCAGGGGGCAAAGATCCCGCCTGGAGGCGGTCCGCGGAGACCGCGGCCCAGGTTGGCCAAGAGCTTCAGATCGGCGCTGAATCCGGTCGCCGGACGGTCGCGGCCAAAGATTTTTCCCACGCCGTCATAGCGGCCACCGCGCAGGATCTCTCGCCCCAGACCCGGCACATAGGCGGCGAAGACGATGCCGGTATGGAAGTTGTAGCCTCGCAGCTCGGCGAGATCGAAGTTCACCCGCACCTCCGGCAACCAGGAGCGCATCGCCGCCGCGACCTCGGCGAGATGTTCGATCGCCTCGCCCACCTCGGGGATGGCGGCGGCCAGCTTGCTGCGGGCCTGATCCAGGACATCCTCGCCGTTGAGGTCCGCCAGCGCCCGCAGCATCCCGGCCACCCCCGGGTCGAGGCGAAAGCGGGCGAGCATCTCCTCGATCTCGGGGATCGCCTTGCGCTGCAGGGCGTCGAACAACTCGGCCTCCTGGGTCGCCTCCAGCCCCGCCTGACGCGCCAGGCCGCGGAAGAGCCCCACATGGCCGAGGTCGAGATGGACGGACTCGGCGCCGGCCAGTTCCAAGAGGCGCATCATGAGACGCAGCACCTCGATGTCGCTCTCGATACCGGCATGGCCGAAGAGTTCGGCACCGATCTGCAGGGGATTGCGGGAGCCCGGAAAACCTTCCGAACGGGTATGCAGCACCGTACCCAGATAACAAAGGCGGGTTGGTGTCTCGCGTCTGAGCTGATGGGCATCCATGCGCGCCGCCTGGGGGGTGATGTCCGCCCGCACCCCGAGCAGACGCCCGGAGACCTGGTCGATCAGCTTGAAGGTCATGAGATCGAGATCCCGTCCGGTACCCACCAGCAGGGACTCCAGGTATTCGATAAAAGGCGGATCGACGAGTTGATAGCCCCAGGTGAAAAAGAGATCGAGCAAGCGCCGTCGCAGGGCTTCGAGATCCGCCGCCTGCTCGGGGAGCCGCTCGTCAACGCCTTCCGGCAGCAACCAGGGATCGGAGGTCATGGGGGTCCGGCTAGCCGTTGACGATATACAGGAGCACGACGCCGACGACCATGCTGATGAAACCCAGGGTTCTGATCAATGTATCCTCTTGCTGGGCCATGTTGGCCAACATGTTGCGGAAGCTCCCTGGGCTCAAGAAGGGCCAGATGCCTTCGATGACCAGGAGCAGGGCAAAGGCGATCCAGAGTTCGTGGGACATGGACAAAGTTTCACAAAAAAGCCGGGGTGATCCCGGCTCGATCCATGGAAAAACCGCTGTTCGCCAAATTCAGCGACTAGCGAAACGTGCGCATTTTCTCAGATTGGTCCGATGGCGTCCATGAAAGGTCCGGGCCATCCTGGCCGCGGGGGTTCAGGCCAGAAAATCCCCCTTCTCCACATGGCACCGGCGGGGAGTCTTGGGTACAGCTACAGCCCGACAACTCCAGGACGATATTTCAAACGTCGGACCCCGTCCGAGCTCCATCACTGATATCGGACCCGGAGGCCCGACCGAGTGGCTGACCCTGGTCGCTCGGACAACAACCCGGAGCGGAATAGAGAAAACCTCGAAACGGCTCGGGCATGGACCGAATTGGCCTCAAAAGTGTTCTTAATAAGAGAATAATAGCCTGTCAAATATGCTTATTGTTCTCTTTTTGAGAACAAATATCTTCCTTCAGGCGGCTGTGCCCGGACGATCCACGAGTGGTTCGACAGGCTTGCCATGAACGGAGCCTCCCGGCCCGCGGTCTCTTCCAGAGCCGCCGGAACGGGCCATACTTTCCCGCAAGGGGAGGGGATCATGGTCCATCGCAGGCAACACAATCTCTTTCTGACCCTCTTGGTGCTCGGGGTCTATTCCCAGCTCAGCCAGGCGATGCTCATCCGCGAGTGCCTGGTGGTGTTCTATGGCAACGAGGTCACCCTGGGGGCCTTCTACGGCAGTTGGTTGTTCTGGATCGCCGTCGGTTCGGCGCTGGTGGTGTATTGGCGGGAGCGGGACTGGGTGCGGCAGCCGCTGCCGGTGTTGAGCGGGACGCTGTTGTTATTGCCGCTGGTGCTCGCCGGGCAGATCCTGGTGACCCGGGGGGTGCGGCTGTTGCTGGATGTCTCGCCGACCGAACTCATCCCTCTCGGACAGGTGTTCGTCGCCATCGCCCTGGTGGTGGCGCCCGCCGGTATCCTGATCGGTCTCGCCTTTCCCTTGGCGGCGCGGGGTCTGCGTCCGGATCGGCAGGCGGATCAGGATCTCCCCGGCACCCTGGGCGCGGTTTCCGGCCTCTATATCTTCGAGGCCATCGGGGCGCTGCTGGGAGGGCTTCTGTTCACCTTCGTCTTTGTCGAATGGCTGGGGACCTGGCGCACCCTGGGGGTGGTGGCGCTCTTATTGGGGTTGACGGCCTGGCCCTTGGGGAGCGGCGGCTGGCGGCGGCTGGGATTGGCTCTGGTGCTGACGATGGGACTCGCCCTGGGCTTCACCCCCCTGAGTTCCTGGTTGGAGCCGAGGCTGGAGGCGCTGAGGTTCGCCACCCTGCAACCGGCGCTGCAATGGGTGGACGCGGTGGAGACCAGATACGGTCATCTCGCTCTGGGACGCACCGGCGACCAGTTTTCCCTGGTCGCCGACGGACGCATCGGCGAGAGTTTTCCGGCGCAACGGGAAGCCGACCAGGAAGCCGCCTATGTCTATTCCCAGGCCGAGGCGCCGAAACGGCTGCTCTTGTTCGGCGGCAGCGCCGGCGGGCTGGTCGAGGCCCTGTTGCGTTATCCGGTCGAGCGGATCGATCTGATCGAGCAGGACCAGCTCGCCTTCGAGCGCATGCGACCACACTTACCCGAGGTCACCCAGGCGGCCTTGAAGGACCCCCGGGTGCGGCTGGTGTTCATGGATGGGCGGCGTTTTCTCAAGGAACCGCGGGAGCCGTCTCCCTATGACCTGGTGCTGGTGTTGCGCGACGACCCCAGCAGCGCCCACGGCAATCGTTATTTCACCCTGGAGTTTTATCGGCGTATTCAGCATCTCATGACGCCGGAAGGGGTGTTCTGCACGGCGGTGAGCAGCGCCTCCAACTATCTCGGGCGGGAGGTGAAGAGTTACAGCGCCTCGGTCTATCACAGCCTGAAGCCGGTGTGGCCCTTCATCGCCATCGCCCCCGGGGATCAGCACCTCTATTGCGCCGCCGCCCTGGCGGAACGGGTGACCGAAGACGCCTGGGAGCTGTCCCGGCGTTATCTGGTGGTGCCTCTGGACGAACACCGTTTCCCCGCTACTTCATTCCACAACCTGCTGGACCCGGGGCGGATCGCCTATGTGCGCTCCCAACTCGAACAAGAGGAGGCGGAGATCAATACCGATGCCCGCCCCCTGACCTATTACCTCAACATGCTGCTCTGGGGGAAGTTCACCGCCTCGGCCCTGGTGACCTGGCTGGAGTCGGCGCGGGCCCTGGGCCCCTGGCCCTACCTGGTGCCCCTGGGGGTGATGGTCTGGCTCTTGATGCTCAAGTCCGCCCTCGCCGGAGCCCCACGACGCCGTACCCGGAGATGGGCGGCGATCCTCGCCCTGGCGGTGCAGGGATTGATCGCCATGGCGGTGCAGCTCTGTCTGCTGTTCGCCTACCAGGCCCATCTGGGCTTTGTCTTCAGCCGGATAGCCCTGCTCAATGGGCTCTTCATGACCGGGCTGGTGATCGGCGCCGGGGTGTTCGGGCGCTCGCTGCCCCGGCGGCGCCGTCCCGGCTTGGCGCTGATCGGTCTGATGTTGGTCATCGCCGCCGGTTGCGCCGCTTTGCCCGCGGGCTTCGAGTTTCTCGACGGCCTGGGGGCCGGGGCTCAGGAGGCGGTCTATCTCGGGCTGTGCGGTCTGGCGGGGCTGGTCACCGGCGCCGGTTTCCCCCTGGGGGTGCATCTGGCCCATCTGGATACCGAGGAGACGGTGCAGTCCAGTGGTCTCATCGAGGCGGCGGACAGCCTGGGCGGGGCGCTCGGCGGCCTGTTGACCGGGGCGCTCATGGTGCCTTTGCTCGGGGTGGCGGGGACGGCTTGGGTGCTGGCGATGATGGCGCTACTGGTCTGCGTCCCCCTGCTCTTCGCCGAATATGCCCCGGAGCGCCTCCCGGCGCTGGTGGCGAGAGGCGGGCGGGCCTTTCCCTATCAGGGCCTGAGCTGGGGACTGGGGTTTCTGGTGCTCACCAGCTTTGTGCTCATGTTGCTCAATCGCGCCGCTCAACCCGGTCCGCAACTCCATTTCGACGATGTCACCCTGGCGAGACTCAGTGGTTCGGCCAGCTTCGAGCTACGGGAGCGACCCTTCCCCCATTATCTCGGTCAGGGCGGCGAGGCGGGGGAGACGGTGAGCCTGGCGACCCGGGCGGTGGCCGGAGATATCCGGGGCTACGCCGGTCCCATCGACCTGCTGGTGTCGTTCGATCGACAGGGTCGGCTGCGGGGGGTGCGCTATCTGGGCTCGAACGAGACCCCCGCCTATGTCGCCGGCATCGACACCTGGCTGGAGCGACTGGCGGGACACAGCCTGACCGAGCCGCCGCTGAGCCTGCAACGCCTGGATGGTCTCAGCGGGGCCACGGTCAGCAGCCGCGCGGCCCTGGAAACGATCAACCAGGCCGCCCGCCTGGCGGGTCGGGAGGTCTTCGGTAGCAGCTTCGCCCCCCAGGCCGAGATCGAAACCGCCCCGGCCTGGCTTAGCCCGGGATTTTTGACCAGCCTGGCGCTGTTGCTGATCTTTTTCCCGGTCTATCTCTCGGGATCGGAACCGGCGCGGCTGCTGTTCCAGGCGGCGACTCTGCTGGTGCTGGGCCTCTGGCTGAATACCCTGGTGACTGAGATCGACCTGGTCAACCTGAGTCAGGGGCGGCTCTCCGACCTGGCCACCAACCCCCTGCGCTGGCTGCTGCTCGGCTTCGTCGGCCTGACCGCGCTCTTGTTCGGTCAGGTCTGGTGCGGCTATGTCTGTCCTTTCGGCGCGCTCCAGGAGTTCATCTCCCGCCTGGGCCGCTGGCTGCGTCTGCGCAGCTACCCGGAGCGGACGTTGGAGTCGCGGCTGCGCTATCTCAAGTTCCTGTTGCTGGCGCTGGTGCTGCTGGGGGTCTGGATCGGCGGTGAGGAGATCTGGGCCACCTTCAACCCGATGCAGCATTGTTTCGGCGGCCACTGGCGGGGCTGGATGGGGGGCGTCATCGCCGTCAGTCTCTTGGGCTCGCTGTTCTACTATCGCTTCTGGTGCCGCTATTTCTGTCCCTTCGGCGCCTTCGTCGCCCTCGGCAACAAGATCGCCCTGCTGCGGCGGTTTGCCCCGCAACGGCGGATCGAACACTGCGATCTCGGGGTGCAGGAAGCGCTGGATATCGACTGCATCCACTGCAACCGCTGTCTCACCGCCAGGGACACCAGGCTCAGGCCGCGGAAACCGAGCGAGCCGGCACTGGGCCAGGAACATCCTGTGATCCCGCCTGAAGCCTATACTCGAAGGCCATGAAAGCTCTTCTCTGGCGCCATCTCCGCCCGCGCGAATTCAGGTTTCTCGGCTTCGTTCTCGCCAACCTGATCGCCATTGGGCTGTTTCTCGCCAGCGGTCAGGAAGAGATGGCCCCGGTGGGCGGCTGGCGCCGCATCGATACCGAGGCCCTGGCGCGGCGGCTGCAATCGGGGGAGTTACAGATGCGTGAGGCGCTCTGGTCCAAGCCGGTGGAAGCGGGGCGCGAACGGCCGCGCTGATCAACGGTCTAAAATTAAACACGGCTCCCTGATTCCCAGGTCTCGAACAGCGTGTCCAAGGTCCAGTGCGAACTCTGTCCCCGTCTCTGCGTCATCCCCGAAGGGGCGGCGGGGGACTGCCGGGTGCGGGTCAATATCGAGGGGAAACTGCGGGCGACCACCTATGGACGCCCCTCGGCGGTCCACATCGACCCCATCGAAAAGAAACCCTTCTATCATTTCCGCCCGACCACCTCGGTGTTTTCCATCGGCACCGCCGGCTGCAACCTGCATTGCCTCAATTGCCAGAACTGGCAACTCTCCCAGCGCGGCGGCGAGGAGATGGAACAGATCTACTCCCTGCCGCCCGCCGGTCTGGTGCAAGAGGCGCTGGATCGTCATTGCCAGGGGCTGGCCTATACCTACAACGATCCCATCGTCTTCTACGAATATGTGCGGGATAGCGCCGAGCTGGCGAAGGCCAAGGGGCTGAACAATGTTTTCGTCACCGCCGGCTACATCAACCCCAAACCCCTGCGCGAACTCTGCCGCTGGCTCGACGCCACCACCCTGGACATCAAGGCCTTCGACGACGGCTTCTACCGCCGGGTGTGCAGCGGCAGCCTCAAGCCGGTGCTGGACGCCATGGTGATCTTTCGTGAGGAAAAGGTCTGGCTCGAAGTCTCCAATCTCATGATCCCCAGTCTCAACGACGATATGGCCCTGGTGCGGCGCCTGGCGCGCTGGATGCGGGACGAACTGGGGGCGGATACGCCGCTGCATTTCCTGCGCTTCGTGCCCATGTACCGCATGCGCAGCCTGCCGCCGACGCCGGAGACCAGCCTGGTGCGGGCGCGGGAGGAGGCGCGGGACGCGGGACTGCATCATGTCTATATCGGCAATCTTTTCGGGCACGAAGCGGAATCCACCTTCTGCCCAAGGGACGGCACCCTGTTGGTCCAACGCAGCGGCATGCGGGTCATCGCCAATCATCTGACCGCCGATGGTCGCTGCCCGAGTTGTCAACAGCCCATCGCCGGGGTCTGGCACTGAGGAGGAGAGTATGAACACAGATGAATGGGAGGCGGATCGACGGTATTTCTTGTGGCTGTGTGCCGGGGTGGTGCTGGGCGCCGCTGTGCCTGTGGTGCCCGGGAACGCTAGGGTGGGCACCTGTGCTGAGCGAAGTCGAAGCATCGCCCACCATTCTGGTGCGCTTTGCGCACCCTACGGGTATCCGGAGGCGGCCTATTATCGGGCGCTGCCGGAGGATGAATCTTGAACCAAAAGGGGAGGGGGAGATGAGGCGAGATCCAATGCGCTGGGGTTTTCTGGGACTCTGTCTGGGGTTGTTCTGGGGACTGGGTACGGTCTACGCCGACTCCATCCGGCCCTCGGCCATCGCCGGCTACTGGTATCCGCAGGAGCCGGCCCAACTCCAGGAGATTATCGACCAGTTGCTCAAGCAGGCCGGACCGGCCCCCAGCCCGCCGCCCACCGAGCTGCGGGCATTGGTGAGTCCCCATGCCGGGTATCAATATTCAGGCGCCACCGCGGCCAAGGGGTATATCCAGCTCCAGGGGCGGGCACTGAAACGGGTGATCGCCGTTGGACCGGCCCATGGCGGTGGCTTTCGTGGTCTGGCGATACCAGAAGCCAGTCACTATGCCACTCCTCTGGGCAGCATCCCCCTGGATACGGCGGCGATCGCCACCTTGCGGGCATCACCCCTGGTGCATGGAGACGAGGCGATCCGCCTGGGCGAACATAGCCTGGAGATCCAGCTTCCCTTCCTGCAACGCAGTCTGGCCCCGGGCTGGCAACTCCTGCCCGTACTCGTCGGTGTCATGGAGGAACAGGACTATGCCGCTGCCGCCGAGTTGCTGCGCCCTTTGTTGGACGACACCAGCCTGTTGCTGATCTCCGGCGACTTCACCCACTACGGTCCCAGATACGACTATCTGCCTTTCCCGCCGGATCAGCAATTGCCCGAGCGCCTGCGGAACCTCGATCTGGGGGCCTTTGAATTTATCACCAAACAGGATGCCCCAGGCCTGGCGGAATACCATAGGCGTACCGGCATTACCGCCTGCGGTCTCTCCCCTTTGCTGATCCTGGTCCATCTGCTCAATCCCGGCTCCAAGGTCGAGCTGATCCAATACGACACCAGCGGCGCCTTGACCCAGCAATGGGACCATTCGGTCAGTTACCTCAGCATCGGCGTCTATGATCCGGCCCCTCTGTCCAAGGCCGCCGCGCCCAAGCGCGCCGAGACGGCCCCGACTCCGGAACTGCTGCCCTGGCTGCATCGATTGGCCCGGATCGCGGTCATCGATGCCGTGCTACCCCAAAGCGGCATCGCAGCGGACTATGAAAGACTCCTGGCCGAGATGCCGGAGGCCGGTCGTCAACCCTCGGGGGCCTTCGTCACCCTGAAGAAACATGGCGAGCTGCGCGGTTGCATCGGCTACATCCTGCCCAAGGAGCCCCTGTATCGGGCAGTGATCCTCAACGGCCTCAACGCCGCTCAGCAGGATTACCGCTTCCCGCCGGTGCAGCCGGAGGAATTGAAAGAGCTGGAACTAACCGTCAGCGTGCTCAGCCCGCCCCAGTCCATCCCCTCAGTCGAGGACTTCCAGCCCGGTGTGCACGGCATCATCCTGCACAAGGAAGGTCGGAGCGCGGTTTTTCTCCCCGAAGTGGCCCGGGAACAGGGTTGGAATCGGGAACAAACCCTCTCTCATCTGGCGCGCAAGGCTGGTCTGCCGGAGGACGCCTGGAAGGAAGGCGCCGCCTTCGAGGTCTTCACCACCCAACACTTCGAGGCGCCCTTGGCGGTGAATCCTTGAGCCTTGGTCGCGGGGAAGGGCTCGGGTGTTTCAGGGAACCTCGGCAAAGGATGGCCGAGCTAGTCGCTGATACCATTTCCTATTAGTTTATCCGCCTGAAAGCCATGGGGTAGGCTGGCGATGAGCGAAGCGCTGAAACCCAGCTACTGAGAAGCTGGGTTTCAGCGCTTCGCGCCTCAACACCAGCCTACGAATATCGATAATACCTATCGAGAAATGGTATGAGGCCCTTCCAGGTTCCGGGCATGGGCCCCAAACGGCCATTCTTCGTTCTTCTAAAGAGAACATATGCCCATTCATGATGGGGCATTGTTCTCTCTAGGAGAAGGAAAAATCGGGCTAAACCGCCCATGCCCGGGAACGCCAAAACCTGACTCTTCAAGGTTATCTCAGCTGTTAGGGAGTGATGTAGAAGGTTGGGCCAAAGCCTGGCCTTGTCCAGGGATTCAATGGAAAATGTCGGGCATCCCATAAAGTGCCCGGCCTGCGTGGCGTACAGCTCGGGTGGAATATTGGGAGATCGATCGGCGCAACGAGGTCAATCAGGCTGGATGGATATGGCGACCTCATCCGCGGTTGTGGAAGTCAGGCTACGAAAATGCCGTAGCCCCGGGGTTGGGATCCAGGGTGGGAGCTGATGGAGGACCATTGGGGTAAGGGTTGGTATCTAGATTTAGATACTTTTGGTAGGAAGACGATGTCGTCGATTACATGTTATGCATAAAAATCCAACCCGCAGATTGGTGAAAGGAACTTGCAATGGGTGAAAAATCTAAAAAAATTGGAGAAATTGGCGAGAATATCGTTGGCAATTTCTTCCATTTATTGGGGTGGGAAGGCGTTTTATCTGGGCAAGAACTGCCATGTAGAAAGCCAAGCAAACATGCCAGTGAAGGGTCAAAGACTGGAAAAAGAGAAACACATGGAATTGACTATTTGTACTGCTATAGAAGCCCACTTGAAGGCTCGACTGCCGAAAGCGCGGTAATATCTGTTAAGCATTCACAAAACCCGTACGAAAACAATCCAAAGTCGACTTTCAAATCGCACGCCAAGGACTTAGTCGAAACCTTGGAGTGTTACAAACATTCAGAGTTAAAAAAGCAACAGCAGGAATTGTTGGGGCGAACAACGAAAAGTAGGGATTCCGGGGTATTGTTCTGGCTATCGAGTAACGAAGAAACATATGATGATGTCGTATCAAAAATTGCAAACTCACAACTTGATTCCGATTGGAGCTTTGAGTCGTTTCATGTGGTTGATAATCAGAGAATAAACTTTATATTCGACACCGTGCAGTATTTGAGACATGAGTACGACTCCGATCGCCTGCACTTTTATTATCCTGAGACTTCACTAAGTTATGTTGACAAAACCATATCGAGATATGGAAAGGTATGTCCGCTTGAATTTCTGACCTCACCTTTGATTCCGCTAATCATTAAGGCACAGTCCCGGCATGATCAGGATATTTTCTGTCTGTCTACCATAGAAGGTTTTGCGCAAGACTCTCTGCGCAGGCTAATCCAAGCAGCCAAAGAATACACTCAAGACATGAGTTGCACGTTGCTGTTTCTATTTCCTAATTATGTTGAGTCTAGTCATGGTGATGCAGTCAAGAGGGCTGCCACAGGTTTTGAGAGCGATATCTTTACCCGGATAAAAGTAGCTAGCTTTCGGCCAGACTACAGGAGCTTGAATAATGAATAACAACGAAGAGGTCTTGCTTCCTACTAGGGATTTTTTGCGCCAGCTAATTGGCCAGACAAAGGTTAAGAACGCCGAATTAAAAAACGTTTTGCGCGCAAGAGGGGTATTTACAGGGTCAGATCAGAAGGAAGTTCTAGGCCCCATTCTCATCAAGACCGGGCTGTCTCCCTTTGAGTACGTGGACTTGCGCGAGAGCTATAGGACAAAAGAGGAATCGCCAAAATCTAAAACTCGCACTATTAGCTGGGATTCTGAATCCAACTTGCTTGAGTCTTTGCCAGATATGGCTGACTACGAGACTCTTCTGAATGACCAGTTTGGTGTATTCAGTCTTTCAAGTATGTCAAATTTTACTGCATCAAATGATAATCCAGATCACATCTACATGGATTTCGAGATTGATAGACGTGATCCAGTTAAGAACTGGGGAGAAAACACAGTCACACATGGGGGCCGTGTTGAAATACGGAAAAGCAACGATGGTAAGTCCTTAAACATTTCGCTAAGCCATACCGCACCAGAAACAATCGACTTCGGAAACAAAGTCTCAAGTGCTTTGATAAAGCACTTCAAAAGCGAAGGGCACATCAAACAAAGTGTCGGCGTAACAATAATCAGGTATTCAGACTTCACGAATGAATCACGCGTACAATTTATGAATGATCTCACCCAAAACGTAAGTCACTCAATGCTGCGCTTTGTTGACACCAGGGACATTCATTTTTCACCAGATCACAGCGTTGCTAACCCGCCGCAGAATATTGCGTGGATGAAGGATAAGATCGAAGACATGAAGATGAAGGGACAGGGGCTTCACTCGACATTTTTCGTCAGTGATAAATCCATTCATCCGTATATCCGATTGTTCGGGCTTCAATGTGATTATGAGTTTGAAGGCGATAATTGCTCTGGAACATGCAGAATACTATTTGAGTTTTCTGATAAGGATGAGTCTGCGGGGGGCGAGTTGACGCTTAATCTTTCGATGCTCAGATTAGAAGCAAATGAAGAAGGATTAACCAGAAGCACAGTCAGTAAACTGGTTATTGAGTCTTTAGAAAGATACAAAATGGAAGCCTACGAAAAACATAGAGTGAAGACAGCCCGGTAGGTCGGGCACCTGTGCCCGACATCTTCTATAAAATGTCGGGCAACACTGTGTTTTTTCGACCTACTAAACTAGTCGAAATCCGAAGCGTGGTTACAATAGGTACACACCATGAACATTCTTCATCCAGAATACATTGTCGACTCTAATCAGACTCCTAAGTCCGTAGTCTTACCCATTAATGAATGGCGGGAAATCCTCAGCGCCATAGAGGAACTCGAAGACATAAAGGCTTACGACGAAGCTAAACTCACTAGCGACGAGATAATCCCTTTTGATCAGGCACTGAACGAGATAGATACTGATGTCAGCTCATGAGCTAATCGATCTCAATCACTCGAAGCGCGCAGAAGTCCCTTGCAAAAATTGATAAAGTCCGTCGAGCAGAGATTGCTGATCAGGTAAAAGCGCTTTCCCACAATCCAAGACCAGTCGGCAGCAAGAAACTCACAGGTAGAGATGCGTGGCGAATCCGAATTGGCGATTTCAGAGTCATCTACGAAATCCACGACGAACAGTTAGTTGTGATCGTTATTGCAATAGGCCATCGTCGAGAAATCTACTGATGAATTTGAAAGCTAACCTGCGCTTTCACTCGGACCCAGCACCATAGGTTGGGTTGGCGGCCGTATCGCCAACCCAACATCCAACGACGCTGAATGCAACCAGAGAATACACGTAATTTCCTAACATGCGCCTCCAGACGACTCGCTACGCTCGCGGCTGAGGCAGGCGTTAGAACTCATGATCCCACCCGAACGCATGCGTGACGCAGGAGAGCCTCGTAGGGTACGCATCGCGTACCTTCTACGGCTGTAATGAAAGCAAGGAGATTGTGGAAACGATGAATGCCATAACCTTGGATCAAGCCATTAATACCGTTTTGCAACTTCCGCCAGATCAGCAAGAAATGCTGATCGACATTCTAAGCAAGCGCCGGATTGAAACCCGGCGGCAGGAAATCATGGTCGATGCTAATAAGTCAATAGCGGCTTTCCGCGATGGCCAATTCAAGGCGCAATCTGCAGAAGAGGCCATTGCCGAGTTGCATCGGACGCTTGAGGATGATGAATGAGGCTGTTGGTTATCACGCCAAGATTTCGGCGAGCCTATCGGAAATTTGGAAAACAGACTCCCAAGTTGCAAGATTATATTGATGAGGTGCTTCGGCGAATGCAGGCGGATGTATTTGCGCCTGCCCCGTGAACGCATAAACTTAGCGGTGCTCTGCTGGGATTGTGGGCCTGCTCCCGTGGCTATGATTGCCGCATTGTTTTCTCCATTGAAATCGATGAGAAAACAGGATGTGAAGTCATCATTTTGCATGATATTGGCACCCACGACGAGGTGTATTAAAGGGCCGTAGGTGCGATTGGCGTAGCCTAATCGCACGCATGTTTAATCGCCACCATCAACAGGGCAATCGCACATGCAAACATCGTGAACCCTGAAGAGGAGTTGTTCACAGTCAAGCAGTGATGACAGGAGGTCCGCTCGTTCCCAAGGTCCTCCTTGGGAATGTCGAAGGTCGGTAAGCAAGAGCTTGCCACGCAGTGGTTCCCAAGCTGGAGCTTGGGAACCAGCGTATAGAGGGCTGAGGCAGCCGTCTCTTGGTGAGGCTGATAAGCGAAGCCAACCCACCACAGGCCGATCGGCCTGTCGTCCGAGCCCTCAATGGATAAATTGCGTCATGAAGTGCAGGTACCCTTGTTGGCCGCCGCTTTTGTTCCACTTGTTGACGGACTTGATGAGCCTTTTCAGGCATTGAATCAGGGTCGGAATATCAATGGGCTCTGACTGTTCTCCCCGGCCCGCGGCGTTTGGCCTGTTGATCCGACCCAGACGCCATTCACAGATGATTCTGAGGTTCTCCAGCATCACCCCTTCAGGCCCTCCTTGTAACATCAACGGCTTCGGCGGACGTCCCGAGAGTTCCGCGGTATAGGTTTGAACCAGGGCCTCGTAGGCGCGCAGAACGCCGTAGTCGGTCAATGTTGGATGGCGTCTATAGATCTGGGTGACGACGAACTCGATATTCTGCAGGACGTCTTGATGTTCCTCTTCGATGCTCATGGTGTTCTCTCATGCTGGATAGAGTCCGAGAAGGACGAGCCGGCGACGACAACCCGCTTATCGACCCAAAAGGCCCCGGGCATGGGCGGTAGAAGCATTGCTACATAAAAATATTCAACAAAATATCATTAGTACATAAACATTGTTATCAGCTTCCCCTTCACCCCCGGTCGCGTGCTGGTGTCCAGTGTTGATCAGGGATCGGAAGAGGATCTCATACCATTTCCTATTAGTTTATCCGCCTGAAAGTCATGGGGTAGGCTGGCGATGAGCGAAGCGAATCCCAGCTACTCAGAAGCTGGGTTTCAGCGCTTCGCGCCTCAACACCAGCCTACGAATATCGATAATACCTATCAAGAAATGGTATCACACCGGGGAGCAGGCTATATGGGTGCTGATGATCCGATCCCGCTCGGCCAGCCAGGCCTCAATGGTCTCCAGATCTTCCGGCAGCCAATCCAGAGAGGCGGCGGCATGGGTTTGTTCGATCTGCTGGGGGCGACGCGCGCCGACGATGGCGGCGGTCACCTCGGGTCGGCGCAGCACCCAGGCGATGGCGAGATGGGCCACCTGATGGCCGCGGCGTTCGGCGAGGGTCTTGAGCTTGTCGACGAACGCCAGGTTGGCGCTGAGTTCGGGTTCCTGGAAGCAACCGCCCCGACGGCGCCAGTCGTCGGCGGGCAGGGTGGCGATATAGGAGTGGCTGAACTTCCCGGTCAAGAGGGCATAGGCCATGGGGCCGTGGGCCACGATGCCGATACCCTGGGCTACGCAATAGGGCAGCAATTCGCTCTCGACGGCCCGATCCAGCAGGCTGTAAGGCGGTTGCAGGGAGGCGATGGGGTGGATGGCTTGAAGTCGTTCCATCTGGGCCACGGAGAAGTTGGCGACCCCGGCATAACGGATCTTGCCCTCGGCGATCAGCTCCCCGATGGCCGACCAAGCCTCTTCGATATCGGGTTCGGGATTCGGCCAGTGGACCTGATAGAGGTCGATGGTCTCGATACCCAGCCGTCGCAGGCTGTTTTCCGCCTCCCGCTTGATGCTTTCCGCCTTGAGTCGGCCGCATAACTTGCGCTGGGGGCATTCGTCCCACACCAGACCGCATTTGGTGGCGATGATGACCTTGTCGCGTCGTCCGTTGATGGCCCGGCCCACGACCAGTTCGGCGTGCCCGAGACCGTAGACGGGGGCGGTGTCGATCCAATTGACGCCCAGGTCCAGCGCCCGACGTATGGTGGAGATCGAATCCTCGTCCGATTGCGGCCCCCAACCGAAGTCCCAGGGACCACCGATGGCCCAGGTTCCCAGGCCGATGCAGGAAAGCTGGAGGTCCGTGTTACCGAGACGACGGGTGCGCATGGGCCGGCTCCTGATGGGGGAGGTTCTTTACTCTGACTCTAGTTCCCAGGCCAGATCCAGGCAAATATTTCTCAGCGGAATAAGGGCGTTGTTGCCCTCGATGGGTGTTTCACCGATCAGGATGGACGGCTTAGAATCGTCGCTACACTTGAAGCCGCCAGCGGATCGCCCGACAGCGGCCCTTTGCGAGAATTGATCATGTCATTAGACCTCGAACCCGCCTATACGCCCGACCTGCGTTCGGGAGATCCCGACGCCAAGCGGGAAAGCATCCGCCGCTATTTCCACGCCAGCTTCGATATCTACGAACGGCTCTTCGCCACCCTGGCCAGGGATGAGGCCTACTATCGCAAGGCGGATCTCCTGCGTCACCCGCTCATTTTCTACCTCGGTCACACCGCGGTGTTTTTTATCAACAAACTGGTGCTGGCGAAGCGGCTGTCCGAGCGTATCAACCCGAGATTCGAGTCCATCTTCGCGGTAGGGGTGGACGAGATGTCCTGGGACGATCTCAACGAGGCCCATTACGACTGGCCCTCGGTGGCCGAGGTCTGGGCCTATCGGCAAGAGGTGCGTCAAACCCTGGACCGGGTCATCCGGGAATTACCCTTGAGTCTGCCCATCGATTGGGACTCGCCGTTCTGGGCCATCATGATGGGTATCGAGCACGAGCGCATCCACCTCGAAACCTCCTCCGTGCTCATCCGGCAGTTGCCCTTGGAATGGCTGCGCCCGGATCCTTTCTGGCGCGTCTGTCCCAAGGTCGGCGAGGCACCGCCGAATGACTTGGTCGAGGTGCCCGCCGGAATCCTCCGGCTCGGCAAGGCCAAGGATCACCCCTTCTACGGCTGGGACAACGAATACGGCCAACTGGAACAGGAGATAGCGGCCTTCCGAGCCGGTCGTTATTTGGTCTCCAATGCCGAATACCTGGGTTTTGTCGAGGATGGCGGCTATCGCGAATCCCGTTGGTGGACCGAGGAAGGTTGGGCCTGGCGCGGCTATCGCCAAGCCGAGCATCCCCTGTTCTGGCGCCCCCAGCCGACTGGCGATTGGCGTCTGCGGCTGATGCTGGAGGAAATCCCCATGCCCTGGAATTGGCCGGTTGAGGTCAACTATCTGGAGGCCAAGGCCTTCTGCAACTGGTTCGGCGCGCGCCGGGACAAGCCGATCCGGCTGCCCACCGAGGAGGAGTGGTATCGCCTGCGGGAACTCAGCGGCCTACCGGATGTGGACGGCTGGCGGGGCGCGCCGGGGAATATCAATCTCGAACACTGGGCCTCGGCCTGTCCGGTGGACGAGTTTCCCCAGGGACCTTTTTACGATGTCGTCGGTAATGTCTGGCAGTGGACCGAGACCCCCATCAACGGCTTTCCGGGTTTCCGGGTGCATCCCCTCTACGACGACTTTTCCACCCCGACCTTCGACACCAAGCACAACCTGATCAAGGGCGGTTCCTGGATCTCCACCGGCAACGAGGCGACCAAGGATGCGCGCTATGCCTTCCGGCGGCATTTTTTCCAGCATGCCGGATTTCGTTATCTGGAGTCGGAGCATCAGGTCAGGGTCCGTAGCGACTATTACGAGACCGATGTGCTGGTGGCCCAGTATTGCGAGTTGCACTGGGGCCGGGAGTATTTCGGCGTCGCCAATTATCCGCGGGAATGTGCCCGCCTCTGCCTCGAGCTGATGCGGGATCGCCCTCGGGAGCGGGCGTTGGACATAGGCTGTGCCCTGGGACGCACCAGCTTCGAGCTGGCGACCGGCTTCGCCCGGGTTACGGGTCTGGATTTTTCGGCGCGTTTCATCCGCATCGCCGAGGAGATGAAATCCAAGGGCTACATCCAGTATGTGTTGCCGGAGGAGGGAGAGCTGGTGTCCTACCACGAAAGCCGCCTGAGCGAGACGGGACTGGTGGGCAGCGAATCCAGGGTCGAGTTCTTCCAGGCCGATGCCTGCAATCTCAAGCCGATCTACGCCGACTATGACCTTATCTTCGCTGGTAATCTGATCGATCGGCTCTACAGTCCGCGCCGATTCCTGGCCGGCATCCACGAACGTCTCCGCCCGGGCGGTCTGCTGGTGATCAGTTCCCCCTACACCTGGCTGATCGAGCACACCGAGCGCGACGAATGGATCGGCGGCTTCAAAAAGGACGGGGAGAATCTGACCACCCTGGACGCCATGAGCGAGATCCTCGGCCGGCGGTTCCGTCTCGTCGGTGAACCCAGGGATGTCCCCTTCGTGATCCGGGAGACCAAACGCAAGTTCCAGCACAGCCTGGCCGAACTCACGGTATGGGAGCGACTGGACTGATCGAGATGAGGTCGGACAGGCTCGGACGAGTCGATCGGATAGTATCGGGCGGCCAGAGCGGCGCCGACCGTGCCGCCCTGGATTGGGCCATCGACCGTGGCCTAGCCCATGGCGGCTGGTGTCCCCGGGGACGCCTGGCCGAGGATGGCCCCATCCCGCCGCGCTACAACCTGCGCGAGATGCCGACATCCAGGTATATCGACCGCACCAGGCGCAACGTCCTGGACAGCGACGGCACCCTCATCCTCAATCTGGGCGCCCTGGATGGTGGCACGCTGGAGACCCTGACTCTCGCCGAAGCCTTGGGACGGCCCTGTTTGGTCCTGCAACTCGAGGCCGGTCCTGATTCCCTGTCGGTTCGGCGGACGCTGGACTGGCTCGAGACCCATCGGATCGCGCAACTCAACATCGCCGGTCCCCGGGAGAGTCGGCGTCCAGGGACCTATCGATTGGTGTATGCGTTTCTCGAGGCCGTGGCCGAGACCGGTTCGTGAAACCAGCCGACCATGGAAGCCGCGGACGAATTGGAAGCAGCCGATAGGTAAGGGGCCGACCCGTTGAAGCACTGAAAATAGAATAGATAAGATACCTTGGGGAATTTATGATTATGAGCCGATACTTGGACCAAGGTATCGAAGGCGCTTAACCCTTGATTAACCAGGCTGATGGAGGGCCTGCTGTTTGAATCTCGCGGGTTGGATGGCCGGTCCCCTGGATAGACCGAACAAGTGGATGTGGGCAGGATTGTTGCTGACCGTTCTGGGTGCGATCCTGTCAAAACCGATCTTTGGCGCCGAAGGAAACCAGGCCCCGACGGCGCCGATCCCCAGTGAAACCCGGGGCTTCAAGCGGGTGCAGGAAGAGCAACGACTGGCCCTGGTGATCGGCAATCAGACCTACGAAGAATCGCCGTTGCGAAATCCCGTCAATGATGCCCGTGCCCTGAAGGTGGTGCTGGAAACACTGGGCTTCCAGGTCATCTATCGCGAGAATGCGGATCAGTCCGGCATGGAAGAGGCCGTGCGCGAGTTCGGGCGGCGACTCGGGAAGGACAGCGTCGGGTTGTTCTACTATTCCGGCCATGGCGTGCAGGCGGATGGCAACAATTATCTGATCCCGGTGCAGGCCCGTATTGCCAGCAAGACCGAACTCCGCAACCGCGCCCTCGATGTGGGGGTGGTCTTCGAAGCGGCGGAACAGGCGGGAACCCGGGTTACCATCCTCATCCTGGATGCCTGTCGGGATAATCCCTTCAAAGGCTTTCGCAGCGGTACCAACAGGGGTCTGACCGCCCTGAGCGGACCTGTGGGGTCTCTCATCGCCTATGCCACGGCCCCGGGCGGTGTGGCCGCCGATGGTGGCGGTGCGAACGGGCTCTATACCAAGCACCTGTTGCGTTTCCTGGCCCAACCCGGCCTGACGGTGGAGGCCATGTTCAAGTCGGTGCGGGAGGCCGTGGTCGAGGAGAGCCAGGGCGGCCAGGTGCCCTGGGAGAACACCTCGTTGAAAGGGGAATTCTGCTTCGCCGGCTGTAGTGCTCTGGCGAAAATCGAGACACAGCCCGTGACTCCGACTGTATCTCCGACACCCCCTACGGCCCCCTTGCCCCCCTCGGTAGCCGCGAAGCCGCTTGCCCCCCAGCCCATCGCCGGGGCTGGGGAAAAAGCAAAATCCAAGGCGCCGGAAACGATGGTGGCGCAATCCAAGCCGGCGGTGAAGGCCGTCTCCCAGGCTCAGCCGAGATTCAAACCCGCTCCCCTCGTCACCGCTGCTCAGCCGAAAGCGTCTGCGGGTGGAATGTCGGCACGCTGTCGGGGCTTATTGGAGCGCTTCCAGGATGGAATGATTGGCGCCGGAGAATACCGTCGCGAATGTGGAAACTGAGAGTTGGTGAAAAATCCTCGCGAGCGACCAAGTATTGGCAAGCGCAGCAGAAATTTTCCCAAACTCTGAGTTCCCTCTCTACCTTGATGCCTGAACAACACTCTGAAGTCATGCGGACCATGGAAATGAAAACCTATAAATTGCCTCTCTTGTTGATGCTGTTTCTGATCCTGTCGGCCTGTGTCTCCCCCCGGGGGTACCGCCCCACGCCGCTGCCGTTCGAGGCGGCGGTGCGCATCATGGCGGATGATCTGTTCCGTCAGGTCAGCGAGCAGCACAGCCTGATGGAAAAGTTGAAGGAACAGGAGGCGGTTTTTGTCATTGATCCGGTGATCGATGCCGATACCGGCGAGGTTACCAGCACCAGCCGCAACATCGAGAAACTGATCTCGGCCCAGGCACGGATGAAGATGCCCCGCTTCCTATTGCAGGAGATGACCTCGGAGAACCTTGCCAGGGCCGCCTATGTCGTCAGCGGCATCATGCAACTGGAACACTATCGGGGCGAGGCCGCCAAGTTGCCCCACTTGACGGTCTCCATCGTGAATACCAAATCGGGCCAGGTGGTGGCCCATTCGGATGCCTGGATCTCCAATGCCAAGTTGGAGTTCGAGCCCACCCCCATGTATCGGGACAGCCCCATGTATATCAAAGACAAACGGGTGGATGCCCTGATCGCCACCGCCCGGGCGGCGGCTGGCAGCATGGCGAACAGGGAATATTTCGATACCCTGGCCACCAATGCCTTGCTGGACGAGGCCAGCGCGGCCTATGACAAGAATGATTATCGGCGGGCACTGGGGTTGTTCGCCAAGGCGGCGGAACGGGACGATGGACAGGTGATGAAGACCTATTCGGGACTCTATCAATGCTTCTATCGGCTGGGAATGATGCCGGAGGCGGAAGAGGCCTTCGCCAGCCTGACCAAGTTGGGGTTGCAGGCCGGGAATATCAGCGTGAAATTCCTCTTCGAGGTCAACAAGACCGACTTTTTCAAGAACAACAAACTGCCGGAATATTCGATCTGGATGCGTCAGATCGCCAAAAGGATCGCGGAATCGGGTTCCTGCATCACCATCGTGGGCCATGCCAGCCGTTCGGGAAGCGAGGAGCATAATAAAAAGCTCTCGCTCAAGCGGGCCGAGCGATTGATGGAACTCCTGCGGGCCGAGGCCAGTGAGAGTTCCAGAAAGATCCGCACCGAGGGCCTGGGCTATACGGAGAACATCATCGGCACAGGTACTAACGATGAGCGCGACGCCATCGACAGGCGGGTGGAGTTCAAGGTTGTCGGCTGTAACGGCTGAGCCAGGCCGTCGCCCCGGTTCCATGAGTGTTTCAACCCCATTCCGGAGACAGAGCATGCAGGTCACCTTGGTCCATGTCCATGTCAAACCCGAGCAGGTGGCGGCCTTCATCGAGGCGACCCGGCTCAATCACGAGTCCTCGGTGCGCGAACCGGGCAACCGGCGCTTCGATGTGTTGCAGGATCCCCAGGATCCGACCCGCTTCATCCTCTACGAGGCCTATGTGGATGCCGCTTCCGCCAAGGCGCACAAAGAAACGGCCCATTACCTCGCCTGGCGCGATGCGGTGGCCGGGATGATGGCCGAACCGCGACAGGGGGTTCCTTACCAGGCCCTGTTTCCCCGGGAATCGACGTGATCCTGCCCGGCTTCGATTTCGCCCGTCTGCCGCGCCTTCTCTTCGGTGCCGGACGGGTGCGGGAGATCCCCGCGCAGGTGGCGGCCTTCGGCGAGCGGCTGTTGATCGTCACCGGGGCACGTTCCTTTCCGGCTTCCCTGGCTTGGGCCCCTATGATGGCCGGTCTGGAGGCGCGGGGTATCTCCTGGCGCCTGACCCAGGTCAGCGACGAGCCCTCGCCGGAATTGGTGGATCAGGCGCTGGAGACCTTTCGTCCCTGGTCACCCCGGGTGGTCCTGGGCGTCGGCGGTGGCAGTGTGCTCGATGCCGCCAAGGCGATCGCCGGGCTGTTGCCCCATACAACTTCGGTGATGGATCATCTGGAAGGGGTTGGTCGCGGGGTCCCTTACCAGGGGCCATCGACGCCTTTCGTCGCCGTGCCCACCACCGCGGGCACCGGCAGCGAGGCCACCAAGAACGCGGTGCTTAGTCTACGTGGTGCCGATGGCTTCAAAAAATCCTTCCGCCATGAGGCCCTGGTGGCCCAGGTCGCTATCGTCGATCCGGAGTTGCTCGCCGGTTGCCCGCCGGAGTTGATGGCCGCCCAGGGCATGGACGCCTTCACCCAGTTGCTGGAATCCTTCGTCTCCATCCGGGCCAACCCCATGACCGAGGCCCTGGCCTGGTCGGGGATGACCCAGTTTCGCGCCGGGCTGGACGCCGCCATGGAAGGCGATCCCGATGGCCGGGCCCGGATCGCCTATGGCTCCCTGCAATCCGGCATCTGCCTTGCCCAGACCGGTCTGGGTGCGGTGCACGGCTTGGCTTCTCCCCTGGGCGCCTTTTTTCCCATCCCTCATGGCCTGGTATGCGGCACCCTGCTCGCCGAGGCGACGGCCATCAACATCCGCGCTTTGGGGCAGCGGGCGCCATACAGCCCGGCGGTGGAAAAATATGCCCGGGTGGGACGCCTGCTTTGCGGTCAGGCCGGACTCAACCAAGAGGCCGCGCTTACAGCCTTGGTGGAGGAGTTGGATCGCTGGACCAAGCGGCTGGGATTGTCCCGCCTGTCCGCTCTCGGCCTGACCAGCACCGACATTCCCCGGGTGGTGGCTCAGAGTCGCGGTGGCAGCATGCAGACCAATCCCATCGAACTGACGGACGCCGAACTGGCCGAGGTACTGGAGCGTCGGTTGTGAAGCGGGGATCGGCCTGGAACCCTGGGTTGATCGCCCAAGGCCGCCGGGCTTGGGCGATACAAGCCGAACAGCATAAGAAAATAATTTTAAGAAGCACATTACATAAGTTTTGCTGAACCCATTCGCGCCGCGCCTGGCTTACAATGCCAAGCCCGAGGTACCCAGCAACCAGCAACTGGTGATCTCTGGTACAACGTCCTTTCAGCGCCCGTAGCTCAGTTGGATAGAGCACCAGGCTTCGAACCTGGGAGTCGGGGGTTCGAGTCCCTCCGGGCGCGCCAAAATCCATTTGTACTTCAATGCGTTACGGACAGTTTTAAGGGTCATTTTTGGATGACCACCGATGATGTACCGGAATTTGTCCGGGTCGCGTCCAAAACGCGCGGTCGAGACAGTTTTTCAGCATGCGCCGCCAGGTGCTCTGGGGCCAAGTGCGCGTACCTCAACACCATCTCATAGCTGTGCCAGCCACCAAGTTCCTGGAGCGCATGCAACGGTGTCCCGGCCTGCACATGCCAGCTCGCCCATGTGTGCCGAAGGTCATGCCAGCGGAATCCTGTGATTCCGGCCCGCTGCATAGCCAGTCTCCACGCCCGGGTCCCGGCTTTCAGAACCGGAGACCCGCAGTAGGTGAATACCCGCGTCTGGTGCTTCCCTGCCTGGCGCCGCAGCACCACCACCGCCTCCGCGTTCAGCGGCACTCCGATTGGTTGACGCGCTTTGGCCTGATCAGCATGTATCCAGGCTACCCGGCGCGAGAGGTCGACCTGTGACCACTCCAGGCCGGTGACATTGGCCTCCCGCAGGCCGGTGGCGAGGCTGAACCGCACCATCTCCGCCAGATGCTCGGGCAGTTCGGCCAAGAGCTTGTCCGCTTCTTCTCTGGTAATCCACCGTATCCTCCTGGTTGGCTCCGGCAGTAAGCGCACCGCTGGAATGGTATCAATCCACCCCCACTCCCTATGCGCTCGCCGTAGGATGGCACGCAACACTTCCAGCATTCGGTTGCATGTGGCATTGGCTACCCCCTCGGCCTTGCGCGTCCTGGTCATGCGGTCGATCAGGTCCCGCCCGATCTCATCGAGCCGTTTTTGTCCCAACCACGGGTCCATCCATCGCAGCCGGGCCTTGTCGTCAGTCAGGCTCGGCTTTCCTGGCGGCTGCTCCTCAAGCCACCGGACCACGGCTTCCGGCCAGGTGTGCCTTGGACGCTCGCCGAGTTGCCGTATCCGCCAGTATTCCGACCTCAGCTTGTCTTCGTACTCCTGCGCCTGCCGTTTATCGGTAGTGCGAGTAGAGCGCCGTATTTCTGTTCCACCTGGCGGGGTGAATCTTGTCCACCAAGTCTCCGATCCATTCCGTTTGTAGAGCATCGTTTTTCTCCAGTCGCCGTTGCTGGCGCCTGCCCAGGCTGAAAGTAGCGCGATCGCAGAAAGGTGACAAGATCATCCTCCAGGAACACCCAGGCGCGACCAATGCGAGAGGCTGGGACCTCGCCAGAACGGGCGAGGCGTCCGAGAGTCTGTGGGTGGACCTTCAAAAACTCGGCGGCTGAGACGATGTCG
>JBPOHE010000014.1:0-76600 GCA_052035915.1 Pseudomonadota bacterium | reverse complement strand
CCGAGAAGGCCCTGGCCGCCGTGGTGCAAGAGGCCTATGTGCAGGGTATCTCCACCCGTTCGGTGGACGATCTCGTCCAAGCCATGGGGATGAGCGGTATTTCCAAGAGCCAGGTTTCGCGCCTGTGCGCGGAGATCGACGAGCGGGTGCAGACCTTCCTCAACCGCCCCATCGAGGGCGACTGGCCTTACCTGTGGATCGACGCTACCTACCTCAAGGTACGCGAGGCCGGACGCATCGTCTCGGTGGCCGCGATACTCGCCCTCGGCGCCAACACCGACGGTCGCCGCGAGGGGCTGGGCCTACAGGTGAGCGTCTCCGAGGCCGAACCCTTCTGGACCGAGTTCCTGCGCTCCCTCACACGGCGCGGCCTGCGCGGCGTGAAGCTGGTCATCTCGGACAGCCACGAGGGGCTCAAGCACGCCGGCTGGCCGCGGTGCCGGGTGCACTTCATGTGCAACGTCCTGTGGTGCCTGCGCCCGCCGGCCAGCGGCGCCTGGTCTCGGCCTTGATCGGCACCATCTTCGCCCAGGAGACCGAGCCCGCGGCCCGTGGCCAATGGCGCGCTGTAGCCGATCAGCTACGTAGTCGTTTCCCCAAGATCGCCAAGCTCATGGATGAGGCCGAGAACGAGGTGCTGGCCCACATGAGCTTCCCCAGGGAGCACTGGTCCAAGATCCACAGTACCAACCCACTGGAGCGGCTCAACGGTGAGATCAAGCGCCGTACCGACGTGGTCGGTATCTTTCCCAACGAGGCGGATCTCTATCGCCTGGTCGGCGCCAGGCTTTTGGAACACAACGACGAGCGGTCACTCCAGCGGCGCTCCATGACCCTGGAAACCCTCGCCAACCTCGGCGAAAATCCCAACATCAGCTGGCCTGCGGTCGCAAACTGATCCGCTTCCCAGCCTGGCTAGAGTCGTTGACCTCTTGATCGCTTCTTACACCACATGCTGGGACACGATCCAGACTCGGGGTCGGCGCCCGAGCCTGACCGCTCGAAAACGGTATAGAGTCTCTGCAATTTTCTCTAGACAAGGCTCTGCGTTGGCCCCCTGGGAGGCATGGCTTATACTTCACAATCGATTTTTTCCTGCTTGGCCGAATGCCTACCGCCCCCGATGAATCCAGACTTGACCCGGCTGCAAAGCTATCCCTTTGAAAAACTCGCTGGTTTACTGGAAGGGATAACCGAACCCGCAGGTCTCAAGCCAATCTCCATGTCCATCGGGGAGCCCAAACACCCCACACCGGCCTTAATTCTGGACGCACTGCAAGGGCATCTCGCCGGTCTCTCGGTCTACCCGAATACCCGTGGCATCCCGGCCTTGCGGGAGAGGATCGCTCAATGGGTGGAAAGGCGCTTCCGCCTGCCGGCGCAGAGTCTCAATCCGGAGACCCAGGTGCTGCCCGTCAATGGTACCCGGGAGGCGTTGTTTTCATTCGCCCAGGCGATGGTGGATCGCACCCGCTCGCCCCTGGTGCTCATGCCCAACCCCTTCTATCAAATCTACGAAGGGGCCGCCCTGCTGGCGGGCGCGGAGCCGTATTTCATTCCCTGCACAGCCGATACGGGTTTTCTCCCCGATTTCGATGCCGTTCCCGAACAGGTATGGCATCGCTGTCAATTGCTCTATCTCTGTTCACCGGGAAATCCGACCGGGTCTGTGATCGGCCGATCGAGACTCGGGCACTTGATACAACTGGCTGATCGCTATGACTTTATCATCGCCGCCGACGAGTGTTACTCCGAGATCTATTGCGATGAGACCAATCCGCCACCGGGTCTGCTGGAAACGGCGGCGGAAACCGGCAATAGTGAGTTTCGCCGCTGTATGGTCTTTCACAGCCTGTCCAAGCGTTCCAATGCCCCGGGTCTGCGTTCCGGATTCGTGGCCGGGGACCAGCATCTCATTGATGCCTTCTTTCGTTATCGGACCTATCATGGCTGCGCCCTGCCCTTGCCTACCCAGGCCGCCAGTATTCAGGCCTGGGGCGACGAAGGGCATGTGGTGGCGAATCGTGCCTTCTATCGGGAGAAATTCGACCGGGTTCTGGACATCCTTGGTGGGGTCTTGGACCTGACCCGACCTGAAGCCGCCTTTTATCTCTGGGCACCGACACCGATTCCGGATACCGAGTTTGCCCGTCGCCTGCGTCAGCAGGAGAATGTCACCGTCTTGCCAGGCCGCTTCCTGTCCCGGGAGGTCGGAGGTAAGAATCCCGGAGCCAACCGGATACGCCTGGCCCTGGTCGCGGCCCTTGAAGAATGTGTCGAGGCGGCGGAGCGTATCCGACGCTTTGTGGCCACCCTTTGAAACCATCCCATCTGGAGACCCCCCATGCAGGACATACAACCCATCATCGAGCAAGCCTACGAGCGCCGGGCCGAGATCACGCCGCGGAATGTCGAGACCCTGGTGCGGGAGGCGGTGCAGACCGCGATCGATCAGCTTGATAAAGGAACCCTTCGTGTCGCCGAAAAGCGCCAAGGCCGATGGGTGGTCAACGACTGGGTCAAGAAGGCCGTCATTCTGTCCTTCCGCATGGAAGACAATTGGTTCATGAAGGGTGGCTTCACCAATTACTACGACAAGGTCGCGTCCAAATACGCCGACTACAATTCCCGCGATTTCCGCGAAGCCGGGGTGCGGGTGGTGCCGCCGGCCACCGCCCGCAAGGGGGCCTTTATCGCCCCCTCCTGCGTACTCATGCCCTCCTACATCAATATCGGGGCCTATGTGGACTCCGGAACCATGGTCGACACCTGGGCCACGGTGGGCTCCTGCGCCCAGATCGGCAAAAATGTCCACCTCTCCGGGGGCGTGGGTATCGGCGGGGTGTTGGAGCCGCTGCAAGCCGCTCCCACCATCATCGAAGACAACTGCTTTATCGGCGCCCGCTCCGAGATTGTCGAGGGGGTGATCGTCGAGGAGGGTTCGGTCATCTCCATGGGCGTCTATATCGGCCAGTCCACCCGGATCTATGACCGGGAAATCGGCGAGATCCTCTATGGACGGGTACCCGCAGGCTCAGTAGTGGTACCTGGTAATCTTCCGGCGAAAGACGGGAGTTACAGCCTCTATGCGGCGATCATCGTAAAGCGGGTGGACGAAAAAACCCGCAGCAAGGTCAGCATCAACGAATTGCTGCGGGATATCTGATTCCAGGATGCCCTCCCCTACCCTTTGGCTCGCCCTCGATCTGATCGGTCGTCCATCGGTCACGCCGGCGGACGCCGGCTGCCAGCCACTGATTCAGGAACGTCTCGAACGACAGGGTTTTCGCTGCGAGCCCATGATCTTCGGTGAGGTCACCAACCTCTGGGCGCGTCGCGGCACCCAAGGTCCGGTCTTCGTCTTTGCCGGCCACACGGATGTGGTACCGCCGGGCCCCCTGAACCGTTGGACCTCTCCGCCTTTTGCTCCCCAGATCAGAGACGGTTTGCTCTATGGCCGCGGAGCGGCGGACATGAAAGGCAGTCTGGCCGCCATGGTAACGGCCTGTGAGGACTTCCTACGCGATCATCCCAAACATCGGGGTTCGATAGGCTTTCTGCTCACCAGCGACGAAGAAGGGCCAAGCATCGACGGCACGGCCAAGGTGGTCGAGGCCCTGATGGCCAGAGGGGAAGGCATCGACTATTGCCTGGTTGGCGAGCCATCCAGTCAACACCGTCTCGCCGACACCATCAAAAACGGCCGGCGAGGATCGCTCAGTGGAAGGCTACGCCTCCTCGGCAAACAGGGTCATGTGGCCTATCCGCACCTGGCCAGAAATCCTTTGCACGCCTTGGCTCCAGTATTGGCCCGTCTGTGTGCCGAGGTCTGGGATCAGGGTAATAGTTACTTCCCCCCCACCAGTTTCCAGATCTCCAATCTCCAGATGGGTACGGGGGCTGAGAATGTGATCCCGGGAGAGTTGGAGGCCTGGTTCAATTTTCGCTTTTCCTCCGAGACCGATGCCAACACCCTGATCCGTCGGGTAACCGAGTTGCTGGAGTCCATCGGATTGCACTACCAGATCGAGTGGAAGCTCTCGGGAAATCCCTTTCTCACCCCGGTTGGAGAACTGGTCCAGGCAAGTTGCTGGGCGACTGAGCAGGTGCTGGGTTATCGGCCCGAACTCTCCACCTCGGGCGGCACCTCGGACGGACGTTTCATCGCTCTCATGGGGGCTCAGGTAGCGGAACTCGGCCCTTTGAACGCCACCATTCACCAGATCGACGAATGCGTCGCTATCGAGGATCTGGAGCGGCTATCGCTCATTTATCGGAAGATTCTAGAGCGGTTGCTGGCCTGAAGACTCAGGCTCAGCGCACGGCGACAAAGCCGCTCCCTGTCGTGGGTTCGGAGCGATCGGGCAAGACGATATTGAGTTCCAGGATCTCCCGGTTGTCGTCCTGCTCCAGGGTCACCGTCACTGCATCCTGGTCCACGGCAACATACTTCCGAATGACCTCCAAAATCTCTTTCTGCAACATCGGCAGATAGGATGGGCGGGAGCGTTCGCCGCGCTCATGGGCTACCAGGATCTGCAGACGCTCTTTGGCGATGGCGGCGGTGTTCTGCCGACGGGAACGGAAATAATCGAGCAGTCCCATGGTTATCCCCCGAACAGGCGACTAAGGAAGCCCTTTTTTTGTATATCGAGGAATCGGTGGGGAAGATCTTCACCCAGATAGCGGCCAACCACATCGGCGTAGGCCTGGCCGGCATCGCTCTCGTTGTCGAAGATCACGGGCACACCCCGGTTTGACGCATTCAACACCGCCTTGGACTCGGGGATGACCCCCAGGAGATAGACCGAAAGGATCTCCTGCACGTCTTCCACGCTCAGCATCTCGCCCTGCTTCACCCGGCTTGGGGAATAACGGCTTAGCAACAGATACTCCCGGATCGGATTCTGATTGTTTTCCGCGCGGCGGGACTTGCTGGCCAGGATGCCCAACATGCGGTCGGAATCCCGAACCGAGGAGACCTCCGGGTTGGTGACCACGATGGCGTCATCGGCGAAATACATCGCCATGGTCGCCCCATGTTCGATGCCGGCGGGGGAATCGCAGACAATGTACTCGAAGGTTTCGGACAACTCGTCCAGCACCGCCCCGACCCCCTGCTTGGTGAGCGCTTCTTTATCCCGGGTCTGGGAGGCGGGCAGAATGAAAAGTTCCTCGCAGCGCTTATCCCGGATCAATGCCTGATTGAGATTGGCCTCCCGGTTGATCACATTGACGAAGTCATAGACCACCCGCCGTTCGCAACCCATGATGAGATCGAGGTTGCGCAGCCCGACATCGAAATCGATGACGACCGTTCGGTTGCCACGTAAGGCCAGACCTGTGGCAAAAGAAGCCGCGGTGGTCGTCTTGCCCACGCCTCCCTTACCGGACGTAACTACAACGATGCGTGCCAAATCCCGACCCTCCCCCAATGGAAATTAGTAATGCTCAACCTTTACAGCAAGGACTCGATGATAAGTTTGCGTTCCTGCAGATAGACCTGGACCGGTCGCCCGATTTCTTCGGTCCGAAAGGATTCGCTGAGGCGGTAATGACCGGCTATGGAAACCAGTTCTGCCTGTAGGTTATGGCAGAAGATCCGTGCCTCGGCATCTCCCTTCACCCCCGCCATGGCACGACCCCGCAAGGTCCCATACACATGAATATTACCGTCAGCCAACACCTCGGCCCCAGGACTCACCGAAGCGGCGACAATCAGATCGCCACCCTGGGCATAGACCCGTTGCCCGGAACGGACATGCCGGTTGACTAACTTACTGCCTACGGACGACGGCGGTGGTGGCGAGGCCGCTGGAGGCGAGGGCCGCGACTCGACAGCGGATTGCTGGCCGCCCTGCGTGGCGACCGGCTGGGCATTCGCCACCGGACGAGGTGAAGACATCACGGCCAATTCCATCACCAAGGCCGCGGCATTCAAGCGTGAATTCCCACCGCGTACTCCGACCGGGATCATCGAGTAGCCCCGCAACAAACCCACCAGTAAAGGAAAATCCACCTCCACATCGGTTTGGGCGAGTTCCTCTACGTCGATCACCACCGGCATATTACGGAAAAATTCCGGGGCCTGACGTACTTTGGCCGCCAGGGTATCGGATATCAGATCCATATCCGTGCTGAGTAGCCGCATGGTCGGCAGGGTGAAAGATCTGGCTTTCAACTCGAAGGCGTTTTCCACTGCCCGAGCGGAACTTGAGGCTGGCATGAAGGCTCGTTCAAATCCGGTAGTAAAAAATGATCCTTGGCTGGCGGCTTACTGATCCAGCGGCCCGATCCCCTTACGGAGATCGCTTCCGCCAGCCTCTGAGATCCTTATGAATCCGCTATTTATAACCTTTTGGTTTGAATCAAATCAAGCCGCCGCTAGTGCGAACCCGATGTGAATGGATAGGCGGCAGGACTTCCTCGGGGTGTTCCGGCCCTACCCCGGGGGCCAGTGCATCTGCCGTCCACCGAGGACGTGAAGGTGGAGATGGAAAACCGTCTGCCCGGCCTCCGCGTTGCAATTGACCAGGGTGCGATAGCCCGAGGAGTTGATCCCTGCGAGCCGGGCGACTTCCTTGGCCGCCAGAAAGAGCTTGCCGACCAGATCGCTGTCCTCCTCGCCGAGGTCATTGAGGGTGGCGATATGACGCTTCGGGATCACCAGGATATGGGTCGGTGCCTGGGGATTCAGATCCCGGAAAGCCAGCACCTCCGCATTCTCGTACACCACATCTGGTTTGATGGCACCGCTGACCATTTTGCAAAACAGGCAATTTGTCATGGCATCTCCCTCAAAATCTAGGCCGGGCTCTTGTCGTAGTGATTTATTGGCCATTGTATCGCGAAAATACCCCTCAAGATCTGGCCTGACTCTGCCCGGCGCGTCTGGCACTTCCATTCAGGGGGATGTTTCTGTAGCGCTGGCGGGTTTGGCTACCCTTTACTGAGAGAAGGGTCCAATAGGAATCCATATTCACACCAAGCCGCTCCGGGCATTGACTGAAAATGCTCCTTTTCTGTTCTTATTTTAAGAACAATCTAGCACTTTATAGAGCTATTGTTCTTTCCAAGAGAACAGAAGGCCGGCCGCGAACGGAGAGCGATTACCGGCGCAAGTAGGGCTCGATCAGCGCAAGCAGATTGTGTTGATCGGTAAAGAGGACAGGAGCCACCCCGGCGGCGCGGGCCGCGGCCAGATCGCTTTCCTTGTCGCCGATGAAGAAACTATTTTCAAGCTCGATGGACCATTCCCTCGCCGCCCGCAGGATCAGTCCCGGGGCCGGCTTGCGACAATCGCACTGGATTCGGTACTCGCCCTGCCCGGCGGTGGGATGGTGAGGACAGAAATAGACGGCGTCGAAATGGGCGCCATGGCGCCGGAGTTCCTCCTCGACCCAGTCCATCAAGGAGCGGAAGGCCGCTTCCTCGTAATAACCTCGGGCGATGCCCGCCTGGTTGGTGATGAGAATCGCCAGATAGCCCAGGTCGTTGGCGAGCTTCACCGCCTCGATGGCCCCCTGGATCCAGTGAAAGTTTTCAGGTGTATGGACATAACCGTGATCGATATTGATGACACCGTCGCGGTCGAAGAAGACAGCCGCTTTGCGTCTCCAGGCGGCCAATAGCTCCTGGGAGCGAGCCAGATCCTCCGGCACGCCGATGTCGATGAACATCCCCTGGTAGACCTTGCCGCCGAGTGTCCCCTTGGCCGCCAGGCCGGGAAAAAGATCCCGCTCCAACGAGGAGGGACCTTCGGGGAGTCGATCAAGCAGACTCCGCCGACAGACATAGACACCACCGTTAATCGCCCCGGCCCCCCTGCCGCCCTTTTCCGCGAAGCCGTGGATAGTTTCTCCCTGCAACCGCACCGCCCCATAACGACCGCTGTCTTCCAACCAACGTAGGGCCAGGGCGCCTTCCTGTCCCTTCTTTAGCTGGAGGGCGAGATCCAGATAATTGATATCGAAGAGGCTGTCGCCGTTGAGGACAAGAAATTCATCCTGTAAGAGTGGGGCGCAGTGGCGCAGGCCACCGCCGGTGCCGAGGGGTTGGGTTTCGAGCACATAATCGACCTTTACCCCCCAGCGATGCCCAGCGCCGATGGCGGCGCGCACGGTCTCATGGCGATGACCGACGGCCAGGACGAGATCGCGGATACCTTGTCGACCCAGGTTCCACAGCAAATGACCGAGAAAAGGCTCACCGGCCACTTCGATGACCGGCTTGGCGATCTGCCGGGTCAGCTCTCCCAGGCGGGTCCCTTGGCCGCCGGCGAGGATCACGGCCTGACGGATCACCTCCCGGAACCCGGCGGGAACAGGGTCGCCTCGATGGCCTCGCAAAGGATATGACCCAGGAGGATATGGGATTCCTGGATACGGGGGGTGTCTGTCGAGGGCACGGCGAGCAAAATGTCGGCCAGGGCGGCCATGCGACCGCCGGATTGGCCGGTCATGGCGATGCGGGTCAGGCCGATCCGGGCCGCGGTCTCCATGGCCAGAACGACATTGGGGGAGTTACCGGAGGTAGAGATACCGATGAGAACATCTCCTCGCCGTCCCTTGGCGGCGATCTGGCGGCTGAACACCTGCTCATAACCATAGTCGTTGGCTACCGCCGTCAGGTAGGAGGTGTTGGTATGCAGGGCCTCGGCATAGAGAGGGGAACGGTCGAAATAAAAGCGACCGCTGAGTTCCGCCGCCAGATGCTGGGCGTCGGCGGCGCTGCCACCGTTGCCGCAGAAGAGGATCTTGCCTCCTTGATCCAGGGCCGCGACACAGACGCCGACGGCCCGCTCCAGGGCCTGCCGGAGGCCCTCGTCTAGGCTCAAGGCCAGTAGAATCGCCGCGGATTGGCGGATTCTGAGTGCTATGTCAATCATAGAGCGCGCTCCAGGAGACCAAACCGGCATTGACAAACTGATACTTGGTGAAGACGACAGTGAATGAACCCAGGGCCTCCATCACCCGATAGCGACTGTTGCCCGGGCAATAGAACAACATGAACCCACCGCCGCCGGCGCCGGTAAGCTTGCCGCCGCGGGCCCCGGCTTCGAGGGCGGTGGCGTAGAGGGTATCGATCTGCGCGTTGGAGATACGATCAGAACTCTTCTTCTTGTTTTCCCAGCCACTATGCAGGGCCTGGCCCATGAGGTCGAGATCCCCGGTGAGCAGCCCTTTCTTGACCTGGAAAGCCCAGTCCTTAACCCGGTGCAGGGCCTCGATGCGCTCGGCGTGGCCCAGTTGCACCGCCTGTTTCTGGGTGTCGATGATGTGGGCGGAATCACGGCTGACGGTGGTGTTCAGCAACAGCAGGCAATGTTCCAGCTCGGATCTGATGCTGTCCTTGATGCGCAACGGATTGACCAGGACGCTGCCGTCGCGATTGAACTCCATGAAGTTGTAGCCGCCGAAGGTGGCGGCGAACTGGTCCTGCTTGCCGCCGGAAAGACCCAGATCGACGCGCTCGATGTCATAGGCCAGACGGGCGATATCGTATTCCCCCAGAGGTAGCCGCAGCCATTCGGCGAACACGCCGATAATGGCGACCACCAGGGTCGAGGAGGAACCCAGTCCGGAGCCTGGCGGGGCGTCCACATAGGTCGTCAAGCGGCAGGCCAGGTGCTGGCCGGCATAGTCCCGCATCATGCGGTTATAGACGCCTATCAAGAGTTTCATCTCGCCATCCCTGTCATCTTCGAGCGGCCCATCGGCGACATAGGTCCGTGAGATAGCCCGGTCGGCGCAACACAGCTCCACGCGCCCGTTGTCGAGGGGTTCCAGGGTGGCATGGGCGTACATGGAGATGGTGGCATTGATTACCGCCCCGCCGAACTGGGAGGAGTAGTCGACGATATCGCTGCCGCCACCGCCGAGCCCCAGCCTCAGCGGCGCCTTGGCCCGAAATATCGGTCTCGCCATACTTTAAGTCTCCAATCCGAAGGCAAGATCCCCAGCGATCGCCGCCATGGCGCTCTGGGTGCTGAAATAGCGGCGGATATAGGCTCGGCTGCGTTCTGGGAAATCCGCCAACTCGCGTTCGGCCTCATAGAGTTCCAGTACGGCCTGGGCGAGTTCTTGAGGGCCAGCGGCGATCCGCAACACCAACTCCGCCTCGGGCAGGCCCTCGGCCCCGATGGGTGTCGTCACCACGGGCACGCCGTGGTAGAGGGCCTCGATCACCTTGCCCTTGACACCGGCGCCGTACAGCAGGGGGACCACCACCAAGCGTACGCTCCGATAGAGTTCGGTCAGTTTTGCGTCGCTCACATAGCCCCAAACCTTAAGATTGGGCTCGACGGCACGGCTTAGCCAGTTAGGTACCTTGGAGCCGACCACATGGAAAAGGATGCGGTCGTTGGCGGCGCGGACGAGAGGGAAAACCTCGGCAAGAAAATAGCGCACCGCCTGGGCATTGGGCGGATGGCCGAAGCCACCGACGAAAAGAAGGCCGCTACGATCCCCGAAGTCCAACCGCTGGGGGGGATCCTCATCGAAGATATAAGCGGGGATGGTCTTGATGGTCTTGCCGGGCAACAACCCACTCAGCAGCTCGGTCTCCACCCGCGAGGGGAAATAGACGACGTCGGATTCGGCGCACAGTCGCAGTTCCCGCGCCTTCCACTGCTCGACCGCGGTGGCGACGGCCTCATCCTGTTCGACCTCCAAGCGCCGCTGTTCCCGCAGAAAATGGAGATCGTGACCGTAGTAGAAGATCTTGGCGGGGGAGTGGCGGCGCATCCAGGCGATATATTTTTCGGCGATGTGAGGTCGATTGAGGAAGACATAATCGAAGTATTCGCCACGCTCCTGAAACCAGTTCTTCCAATCGGCGGCATAGCCGGGCCCGTAAAGCACCTCGATCCCCAACGCCTGCAGGGCCGAGGTATAGGGCTCGTGACGGTGAAAGTTGTCGCCGAGAAAGGTAACCTGGATGCCCAGGGCGCGGAACAGCTTGAGATACTGGTAGGCGGTGCGGGAACCGGCGTCCTGATCGAAATGGGGGACATAGTGATCGACATAGAGCATGTGAGGCTTGGCGCGGCTGCGGTCGCGGGCGAGAAACACATGCCGGCCGTTGGGAAAATGCTCGGCGGCGAGGATCTGGCCCCATTTCTCGACAAAGCGTTCGCCGTTGACCACCTGATACTGTTTGATCCCCTCCTCGAGGCTCTGGCCGTGGGACTGGCCCTCGAAGTGCACTACCTCCGAGGCCGGCTGATACATCACCCGATAGCCGCGTCGACGGGCCTCGAAGGCTAGGTCCGAGTCTTCGCAATAGGCCGGGGCGAAGCGCGCGTCGAAGCCGCCGGCTTCCTCCCAGAAGCTCCGGCGCACCATGAGGCTGGCGCCGGAGATATAGTCCACTTCCTTGACATAGTTGTACTCGGAGGCGTCAGGATCACCATGGCGACCATAGTTCCAGGCGCTGCCGTCGTTCCAGAGGATGCCGCCGGCCTCCTGGAGTGTCCCGTCCGGATAGACCAGCTTGGAGCCGGCGATGGCGATCCGCTCATCCCCCTGCATGAGCTGATACAGGGATTCCAGCCAACCCTCCCGTACCTGGGTATCGTTGTTGAGAAAGACCAGAAATTGTCCCCTCGCCCGCTGCGCCGCCTGATTGCAGTTGCGGAGAAAACCCAGGTTCTCTTGGCTGCGCAACACCCGCAGCCCCGGGCAGAGCCTCTCCGCGTCGATGGTCTCGTCGCTGGAATGGTCGTCCGCCAGGATCACCTCGTAAGTCGGCGTCCGGCAGGCCCTCACCAGGGACTCGAGGCACGCCCGGGTATAGGTCCATTGGTTGTAGACTGGAATGATGATGGAGAGGACGGGTTCGGCGGCACAGGGCACCTGGAGGATACCCCTGAGTTCGTTCGCCACGGGCTCCGGCACTGGTTCCCGGACTGGCGATACCTCCCTACCCCGAATGAGGTCGATGTAATAGCGGAAGATCAGTCGCCGGGTCTCAGCGTCTTGCTGGAACAGGGTGATCCAAAAATTCTTGATCCTCTGCCCGCTGACCAAGTCGAGCACCTTCCCTGGATGGGAGAGCATCGCCCGCAACAAGGTGGCTAGGGACGCTTCCCCACTCGCGGCTGGGGCGGCGGTGGGTAATGGGATGCCGTCGTGCCCGGCGGTCCAGAAACGGAAGTCCTCACCCAGCTTGAGGATATGATCGAGGGCGGTGGGTTGTCTCGCGAAAGGAAGGGCGAGCATAGCGCCGACCCGCCAACGCAAGGAGCGGAAAAGCTGTTGCGCGCTGTCCTGGATCTGTCGATGCCAGTCGCGCAACACCTGGATGTCCCGCGCATACCGGCCCGTGGTCTCCTGCAAGCCAGCGATGACGTGGTGCAGGTTCCCCAGGTCTCGTTGGTGGCCCTCGATCATTGCCCGTTGTTGCTGGACCATGGCGTCGACTTGCCCTTCATGGGCCAGTCGCAGTTGCTGGATCTCGCTCCTCTGCTGTTCGGCTAGGGCGACCAGCCGCAGAGCGGATTCCTGAACCAGGCGTTCCATCTGGGCGTCCTTGTCCTGCAACAGCGAACTGAAATATCTTTTTTCCTCCGCCAGCGCCCGTTCCAACTGGGCGTCCTTGTCCCGCAACAGGGAGCCGAAGAAGTCCCGTGCCTCGGTCCGTTCCCGTTCCCAACGTTGCCGTTCCTGTTCCCTGATCAGTCGTTCCTCCTCCAGGCGCCGCGCCTGTTCCTCCCCGCTCTGCCGCAACCGTTCCCGCTCGGTGCTGTGAGCCTTCTCCATGGCCTCCCGTTCCCGGCGGAACAACGCCAATTGCAGCCAATAGTTCTCTGCTTCCAGCCGATCCGTGTCCCAGCCCCGCAAGGTCTCCCGCACCAGATCCGCGGACCAACCCTCGATCGCCATCTTCTGCAGACATTGGTGCAAGGCGGTAATGTTGGAATCCCAGAGCGGCGAAGCCATCTCTGAACTGTCATGGTGGCACAACCCGGGATCGACGAACCCAGCGATAAAGTCAGCCACATCCCCTTGGCGTCCCCGCCGTCGTTCCTGGACGAAAGGCTTGAGTCGCGCCAGCTCCTGTTCCGGGTGGGAAAGCATACTTTTATAGGCGACGACGATCTTGGGCTCGGGGCGATCGATCAATCGCCGCAGGATGAGATAGTTATGGGTCAACCAGAGCCGCCGCCCCAGATCGAGATCGAAGCCGTTGCGTTTCTGCAGCGAGGCGGCTACCTCGGTCGGGTCGCGCGCACTCACGACGAAGCGACACTGGATACCCAGCCCATCGGCCACCTCCAGCCAGAACGGCAGCAACAGGCACAACCTGGGATCCTTGACGGCATAGACGCGGGTGGCGGTGAAGCGCTGCTTGAGGAGTTCGGCGGCCTCCCTGGCGAGTTGGCCGAGGCGGGGGGCGTGGAAATCCGCGCAAGGCAGCAGGGTCAGGGTATCCCAACGCATATTGAAGGCCTCGAACACCGCCTCGTTCAGGCGGTAGACGTCCATATCCTCCCAGAAGCCCTTGGGATTGTCCGGCCCCGCCGGCATCAGATTGCCGCCCAGATCGGCGCCCGCCGCCTCCACCGCCTTGGTGATCAGGCTGGTGCCGGAGCGATGCATCCCCAGAACGAGAACCAGCAGTCGTCGACCCGGTTCCCCTTTGCTATTCATTGGCATGATGATTTATGGCCATCGACAATCTTGGCTGGAGAGGATGATGGTACGGGAAACCATTTCAGTCCTCCCGGTATAGACCCCTGGCCCGGATCACCGCCGGCGGATGCTGTAGATACTCCTGATACGCCGCCAACACCTCCTTTACCTCCCCCTCCAGGCGGGTCTCCCCGTCTTCGATCCAGACCACCCGATTGCAGAGTTTGTTGAGGGTCTCCGGGGTGTGGGAGACCAGGACGATGGTGCGATCCGAACGGATGCGCTCTTCCATGACCTCATAGGACTTTTTGCGAAAGGCTTCGTCCCCCACCGCGATCACCTCGTCGATCAGCAAGATGTCGGGGTCCAGGTGGAAGGCCACCGAAAATCCCAGACGCGCCCGCATCCCGGTGGAATAAGTCCGCAAGGGCTGGTCAATGAACTCTTCCAACTCGGCGAAGGCGATGATCTCGGGCAGGATCTCCAGGATGTGACGACGGCCAAAACCCAGCAGCATCCCGCTGAGAATGGCGTTGTAGCGCCCGGAGAGATTGCCGTCGAAGCCGACCTGGAGCGACAGCAGCGCCGTCTTCAGCCCAGCGGTAACCAGGCGCCCGCGATCCGGCTCCAGGATCCCCGCCAGCAAGCGTAACAGGGTGCTCTTGCCGGCGCCGTTGCGACCGATGATGCCGAGAGACTCACCATGATAGAGGTTGAAGCTGACGTCCCGCAGCGCCTCGAAGCTGTCATGGGCAAAAAGTCCGCGGCGGCGTTTGTAGACCACAGCGACATGCTCGACCTCCACCACCGGCTGGCCCCGATAGCCGGCGTTCATGATTCCACCATTCGTGGATAACGTCGGTCGAATGTACGGATGAACAGAACCATCCCCAGGATCGCGAGCCAGGAGACTCCGGCGACGACGGCGAGACGCTCCCAGTTCGGCCATTGGTGATACATCAGCACCGCCCGATAGCTGTCGATGAGGTTGACCATGGGATTGAGATAGAACAGATGGGCATATTGTTCAGGCATCGAGGTGACCGAATAGAAGATGCCGGAAAGAAAGAAGGCCAGAAACAGGGCCGCCTCGAACAGAAATCGCAGATCCGGAATGAAGGGTACCAGCGCGGCGACGAAGAGCCCGAAGGCGGTATTGAGCAGAAACTGGCTCAGGAGCAAGGCGGGGAGTGCCAGGTAGTGCTGAGTGGGCGGCAAGCCGTAGGACCAGAGAAACACCAGCAACAGCAGAAAGACGAGGACAAACTTGACCGTATCCATCAGGATCACCACCAGGGGGAACACCTGTTTGGGTAGGTACACCTGACTCATCAACCCCCCGGCTTGGAAGATGGAGCCCATGCAGTGGTTGACGCTGAAGCCGAACCATTGCCAGATCACCTGGCCGATCAAGAGAAAGGCGACGAAATTCGGCATGCCGCCGCCGAACATCACCCCGAAGACCAGGTAATAGACCCCCATGGAGATAAGAGGATCGATGATCCACCAGGCAAAACTCAGATAGTTGCGCGAGGATTCCGACCTGAGCCCCGCATAGGCGCGATAGAACACCAGTTCAAAGTATCTGGGGGTAAAAACGCTTGGCATGGGTCTTTCCGCTGCGATCCGCCGTTTTGCTCGTCCAACCGAGGCCGGAGTCGGTTTCGGCGGACCCGAAACCCTCTCGGCAAGCCGCCTAGTTTCGCTAATTCTGGAACGGGTTGCAAAACGCCGGAAGGATGCGGAACTCTGATGACGCGGGGTTCGGCGACCTGCCCAGCCGCCGGCTTGGATGGGCCTGGAACCAACCTTGACCCAAGCAGCGGCTTGGAGATTTTTTCACCGGGTCATGCTATCCAGGGCCGGCTTCAGGATCCCTTGTCGGTTCCGGGCTCCGGGGGCTTGGTATCCGCTGGCGGCGCCTGCTGCCGTAGAAACTCGGGAACGGAGGTGGCCCAGAGGCCCCGTCTCGCCTGTTGCGCCTGGTGTTCGAGGATAAAGAGGGCCTCCTGGGTCACGGCGGCGGTATCCCCTGAGGGTCCCTTGGTTTTGATACCCTTGGTCCTGGCCCATCCCTGCCGTACCAGTCGTTTGGCCAGATCTTCCGCGTCCACCTCCACAAAGCAGTAATAACGAGGCTCCCCGCTTTGGCCGCCGGCATGGGCCCAACGGGTCCAGACGATGAAAGGGCGTTGCAGGGCCTCCCGCACCACCCGGGCCGCCTGATGCCCCCCTCGCAAGACCTCGTCGATGGTAATGCCGAAATGTTCGCTTTGTTCCTGTACACGATCCGGGTTTCTGAGCTTGGATTCCGGGGCATCGACAAAATAGAGGCGGGCCACAAAGGCCTGCTCACCGCATTGGAGGCGAAAGCTGTCGCCGTCGTTGTACTCGTGCTCGATATAACGACAGTCCCTGAATTCGATCCAGGGACGTTCCGCCGCCGACAGAGGCCGGGGGTACAGCCAGGGGATGAACAGGAGAATCCAGGATAGAAAGCAGGCAAGACTTTGTGTGGGCGAATGCATAACAGGCTCAGGTACCAGGTCGATGCTCGGGCGATGGGGAATGTTGTCGGAAAGCCTTTGGTGTCCGGACAGGTATGTCTGAGCGGCCGATCCTGTTTTGTTGGCCGGCCAACAGGCCTTCACCGCCACCGCTGTTGCCGGGGTGCGGGAAGGCTTCCAGCCGATCTTCACCGACAGGCGTCTCCATGAACATATTGAACCCCATTTAGAGGTTGATTGTCAGGACAGGGGCCTTGGCGCCGAATCCACCGAGGAGAGAAAGACCTAATAAATCTCTCTTCCCACGAAGTCGTTCCGGGCATCGAGCAAAAATGGCTAGTTTTCGTTCTTTTATGGAGAACTATTAACATTCAATTAGGCAGACTGTTCTATTTTAGAGAACACGAAACCGGATCAACCTGTCCCTGCCCGGAGCCGCCTATCGACATCAGGGTCGAAGCCAAAGCGCTGGGATTCAAGGCGGGTTTGGCGCCAACCCCGGCCACCGATGGTCAGACGGCGCATCCGTCCTGTTCAGGAAAGCTCAAGCAGATTCGGACATGCGCAAGCTTCATGCCGGATATCCCGGTAGCACATTCCAGTTGAATCCGATGAGGAATCCCTCACAAATATGTGCTACATCTATTGATTATCGGTGACCAAAGAACAAGCTTCTTCCCTCTTCCCTGGGGCCGAGGCAGAGGGTGGATAATTGATCATGGGGTAGCAGGATGTTATATGGAAGCCGTATAACGATGGAATTTTTCCAAGGGGCCACCCGAGTCTCATGGATCCAGGAACAGAAACCCGCCAGACGGGTACCTGTTTCACGGGCGCTGGCGGGTGAGAACCCAGCCAGCCTGGGTTGGACTTCCTTTCCCCCTTACCCCAGAAACAAGTTATGACAAGCGATCGCAGACGATACCCACGCATTCGACTCTCGCTCAATGCCCAGATCAATGACGATGGGTGGAAAAATCGCTCTTGTATCATCAGCGATTTTTGCACGGGCGGGATGATGCTGGGACTACCTCGTGCCGGTACCGCCAAAGAACCGAGCTACCAAGTCGGACAGCGAATCCGGATCAGTTTTTCGGCCCCAGTCCAAGGCGTGAAAAAAAATTTCGAGGCCTTGGCCAAAGTGGCTCGTGCCTTCCCCGGCGGGATCGGCATCGCTTTCATCGACATCGCCCCGAACACCCTAAGGGCACTGCATGAGGCCGCCAACACCCCCAGCACATCCGGATTGGCTGTCCAAGGTACGGCAAGCCCACCGCAAAGAGAGACCAAGATCCACCTCTTCGTGCAGGGCTGCGATCCCCTGCTGCATCAGTTCCTGTCCGATCTGGGGAACGAATTGGCGGCCAAGACACCGGATTTCTTGCTGGAAAAAATCGACACGGCCAAGTCCAATCTCGAACGCCAGCAGTGCCTCGAAGCCCTGCGGACCCTGAGCCCACACTTGCCGGAGTTCGGCGACCGACTCTATGGACTGCTGCGCGACAAGCTGGGACGACTCACTCAGACGCCTTCGCCTCAGGCCTCCCGAGCGCGGGACAAGGATCAGGGGACCGAGCTGACCCTGGTCGACGGCGAGGAGTTCGAGATCTGGGTCAGCTACGCCGGCATCGTCAGCCGCTTGGAAGCCAACAATCAGGCGATTCTGTTCGAGGTCGAGCAACGCCTCAGCTATCTGCTCGGCTACGAGGCCCGACACGAGACCAATCCCCTTGGACCCCATGCCATCGTTCAGGCCCTACGGATTATCGGCGACGCTATCCCCATCGCTCTGTCCCCCCGACTCTTGTTGATCGGCCTGTTGGAACGCCTCGCCGGGGAAAAGCTACCAGCCTTTTTTAACGCCCTGACCCGTCTTCTGGTGGAACTCGACATCCTGCCGGCCATCGACCGGCGACACTTGTCTCCCACTCAAACGCCGCCGGAAGGCGTGGCGAAGGAGAAAGAGGCTCCAGCCAATCTTCCTGAACAAGCGACCTCCTCTGCTCCCCGCCAAGTTCCCGCTGTTCCAACGGCCGAGGCCAGAACGGCCCCGATCGGGCGCGTTGCCCCACCAGACATCCTGGGCACCACCATTGCCAGCCTGGTCCAGCTACTGGACCGCTGTACCAATCTTCCTTCGGCTTCCCGTACCGGCCCAGCCCCCGAGTACTATTCGCAAAAGGATGTTCTGACTGCGGTGACCATGCTCCAGGACGAGCGTCTCAATATCCCGCCGGCGGAGATCGCCCAGGCTTCCCAAGGACTCTCCCAGGCCCTGGCGATGAACCTTCGCCGCGCCCGCCTGGAACAGACGAACGCCCTGGAACTCAGTCCCCAAGAGCGCAACACCTTACTCCTGGTGGAATCCTTGATGGACTCCGCGACCGAGGAGGCCAAACGCGCCGACGCCGGCCTGGCCGCCCAGTTGCTCCCGAAGTTTCAGTTGCCCGTGCTTGGCGCGGCTATCAGCGATCACCAATGTCTCTATCAGAGCGAACATCCGGTGCAGGAGGTGCTGAACACCGTCGAGCGTCTGGCCTCGATCTGTGCCGAGGAACCCCAGCCCTTCGACCGCACCATCGTCGAACGACTCAATGACCTGGTGGATTGGATACAACGTCAATCGCCCTGGGACGAAAGCGTGTTTACCCAGGTACTCGATGACCTGCGCCGGTTGTCGACGCGACAAGAGAACATTATCGCCAGCAATGTACAGCGACTCATTGCCACCTGCGAAGGTCAGGAACAACGCCGTGAGGCGCAAACGGCTATCGATACCCTGCTCGACGGCTTGGCGCCCGAAGGCACTCTTCCCGAGCCCGTCCTCCTGCTCTGGAACAACGGCTGGCGTGAACTCTTGCAGTTCGTCTTCCTGCGTTCCGGTCGGGACAGCAGCGAATGGCAACAACTGGCGCTCCTCCTCGAGCAACTGACCAGCAGCTGCCGTCTGGCCTCCAATATCACTGAACTGCGTTCCAGAGTCGGACGGGAGAAGCTGCTTTCCCTGATCGGCGACAAAATGGCCGACCTGAGTATACCGGCGGCCACCATAGATCAGACCCTGGCCGCCCTGGACACGGCTTTGCAAAGGCGCTCCCAGGGACAAAGGATTCCTGAGGTGGCCCTTACCCCCTCCCCCGAGGATGAAGCCAAAATCCCGGTTTGTAAGACGAGACCGGGCCCTGGCAAAAATTCCGGCCTCTCCCTGATAGATGCCCAGGTGCTGCAACAGATCAAACCGGGCGACTGGTTCGTGATCGGCATGGACAAGGGGAAACGCAAAGTCGGCAAGCTGGTTTGGATCTCGGCGGATCGCGAGCGCTACGTGCTGGCCAATCGCAAGGGCCTGCGCCTCATGGAACTCAGTTCCTCGGCCATGGCCGAGGGTCTGGGCAATAAGACCATCACCCATCTGGGTAATCTGGATCTACCGCTGTTCCAACGCATCTCCACCAAGCTCATGACCCGTATCCAGCAGCAGATCGCCCATCAGGCCACCCATGACGACCTGACCGGTTTGCCGAATCGCACTGAACTCGAACGACGCCTCGACCGTTTCCTCACGCAGACGCTGGATCACCCTGAGCAGCAACACTGCCTCTGTCAGATCAACCTCGACCACTTCGAGGTCATCAATCATGTCTGCGGTTATACGGTGGGGGATGATTATCTGCGTAGCGTCGGCGACCTGGTACGATCCAAGACCGACGAGAAGGGGGTATTGGGTCGATTGGGAGCCAACGAGTTTCTCATCGTCTGGCCGAACAGTGACGCCGATAGGGGATTCCAGGCCGCTGATGCGTTGCGCCAGGAAATCGGAGGACAGAAGGTCCTGTGCAAAGGCCGTCGTTTCGGCGTCAGCGCCAGTCTGGGATTAGTGCCTTTTACCAGCCCCAAGGTCGACACCCAATCCTTGTTGAGCAACGCCAGCCGCGCTTGCGCCCAAGCGAAAAAGGATGGTCGCAATCGCACCCACGTTTGCGGTATCAACGACAATGAGACAAGAATCCTCACGCCTATCGATCTGGTGCCCCTGATCGATCAAGCATTGGAGGAAGGCTTATTCCGGCTGCGGTGTCAGCCCATCACCCCCACCGGGCGCCTTCCCGAGGCCCAGATCCATTACGAGATCCTGCTCGGTTGGATGATCGATATGGAAATCCCTTCTGGCCCCTACGAAATCGTCCGGGCGGCTGAACAATTCGGGCGGGCGGTACAAATCGATACCTGGGTGTTGGCGACCGTCCTCGACTGGATCAAGAGCAACACCGATTTCCTGCAAGGCTGTGGAGGCTTCTCGATCAACCTTTCCGGAGCCTCCCTCAGCGACCCGGTCTTCCGCGTCCATCTGCTCAACTCACTGCAACAACCCGGTATCCCCCTCGATAAAATCGGCCTGGAGGTTACCGAAACCTCCTCCATTACCTATCTCCCCGAGGTAGAACGACTGTTTCGAGAACTCAAATATCGAGGTTGCTCCTTTTATCTCGACGACTTCGGCACCGGCTTCGCTTCTTTCCAATACCTGCAGAACCTGCCCTTCGATTACATCAAGATCGACGGCAGCTTTGTCAAACGTATCGCCAACGAACCCAACGACTGGACCATCGTCAAATCCATTGCCGATCTGGCCCGATATCTAGGTAAAAAGACGGTCGCCGAGCACGTATCCGATCAGATTGTCTTCGACACCCTCCGGGACATCGGGGTGGATTACGTCCAGGGGTACCACATTTCCGAACCCTTCTGGCTGGACGAACTTCCCGGTCGCCATCTTGTACTCTGAGCCGGGGTGGGCTGATCACCTGTTCGAGTTTCCCTCATCAGCAGCGGCGGGGTTGGCAACCTTATCCGCTCTCCCCTTCGAAACCCGAGGCGGTGTGTGGTGCGTACGAGTTGGTGAGCGAAGCAAACCTCACCTCATTTATCCTTGAACCATGAGATGGGTTTAGAACGCCTATGAGGTTGGCCTCGAGAGAGCGGTGGTCATGGCTATAGTCTCGTGTCGGCGCTCCCGGGCTCGGGCTTTTGGGCTTGAGTTTTTGTTCTCTATAAAAGAACAATCTCTGTTTTATTAGCCTATTTGTTCTCCAAATAAGAACGCAAAATAGCCATTTTCAGCCCATGCCCGGAATGGCTGAGTGCCGATATCGATTCCTGCTCGCCTTGCTTTGATCGGCGAATTCCGGGCCGGCACAGTCGGCCACCCAGCGGCGGAAACCCGGAGAGGTTTTGCCTGGTTTTCAGTTGTCGCTCTCGATCAAATCCCTGTAGGCGTACCAGGTAGCATGACCAACCAATGGCATGGTGACAAACAGACCAAGGAAGAAGCTCAGTAGACCCACCCCAACAAACATCGCGATCAAAGCCGCCCATAACATCATCGGTTTCCAATTCATCTTGACGGCTTCCATGCTGACTTTCATGGCGCTTACCACATCGATTTGGCGGTCCATGAGGAGGGGTGTGGATACAGCGGCGATACTGAAGGTAAAGGCGGCGAACAATCCGCCCACGCCGATACCGGTGAACAGAAACAAGGGACTATCCCCGGAAAGAAACACCTCGGGAATGAATCTCTCCCAGGTTGGTATAGGCTTAGTGTACAACAAGGCAAATACGAGGATGGCCGCCAACATCCAGGCGATAAGAAGCAGCAGCAACACCACGCCCATGGCGGCCAGATGGACATCGTTGCGTTGCCAGGCCTTCCAGGCCTGGCAAAATTCGACCTTCTCGCCCCGTTCAAGAGAAGCACTGATCTGATAGAGACCAATCCCCAGCAGGGGAGCTACCAGAAAGAATCCGGCTGACAGCGGGGGGATGATGAAAAATAGGTTTTCATTGATCAACCCAGCGGCCAGCAAATAACTAATGATGACGAATATCGCTCCGTAGCTGAGGCTAAAGGAGGGTACCGTGCTGAGATCTCGCCAGCCCTTGGCGAGCCATTGCCAAGGGTGATCCATGGTAATGGTCCTGATCCTGGGAAGATTCACCTCATGTTCGAGGAGAGAGGTATCTGTTTGGGTCATGAAGTTCAACTCCTTTGGTGTTTAAACATTTCGTCGCTCATGTCTGAAATTTATCAGCGGGCGATAGCGATAAAATCTTCCGCCATCAGCTCTGGATTTTGGGGGGCACCAAACACAGCGGCCAGCCTGGCCAGAGGATCGATAAGAAGAATAGTCGCCGAATGATCCAGCAGATAATCGGCGCTAGCCATAGTCTGATTTTCCACCCGGGCAAACACCAATCCCAGCTGTTTGGTAAAACCCTGTAATTCGGCGAGGCTGCCGGTCACCCCGAGCAACCCCGGGTGGAAATACCGAATGTATTGACCCAGGCGTGTTTCGGTATCTCTCTCAGGGTCCACTGAGACGAAGACGAAATCCAGCCTGGGGTTACTCCCAGCCTCATCGACCAGCCTTTTGATCCTGGCGAAGTTCGCCAGTGTGGTCGGACAAATATCCGGGCAGTGAGTATAACCGATGGCGATGAAGGTCCAATGCCCACGAAGACTGTCCAGATTGAATATCTGCCCCCTGTCATCCCGAAGATTGAAAGGGACAAGCGATCGGGGTTGGGGTATCAGCGTCCCCCCTCGTATTCCTGACAGGGCGGTATGGTTTGATACGAACATAAAACGACTTCCCGCCCAAAGACCTGATAACAGGGCTATGACGGCGGCGAGTAGCAGCCAATACCCAGAAGATTTCCTTGGCTCGAGACCCATTTTACCACCCCGTGATTCTCCGGCCTGAAACGATCACTGATATTTTGCGAATCACTGGCTTACTTGCAAGCGGGCTGGGCGTCAGGATCTTGTATGGCGCCTCCCGTTAAGTAGATACGAGCTCTATTCGAACCTAACGAAAAAACCGCCTTTGGAAGAGTGCCTGGACAGTCGATCTCAAGTCGGAATGATAGGCCAATAGCGGTCCAGCAACATCAGAGCGAACATCATACTGAGATAAAGAATTGAATAACCGAAGGTCTTCATGGCCTCTGCCTCGCTTGTGGAAACAAGCAGGCGTATCGCCCTATAAACGAACACGAGACCAAGGATCACCGCCCCCACCAGATAGAGAGGCCCCATCATTTCGACACTGAAGGGCATTAAGGACACCACCAGCAGCATGAGGCTATACAGCAGGATCTGCTGTTTTGTGAATAAGACTCCATGAGTGACCGGTAACATTGGAATTCCGGCCTGAGCATACTCGTTTCGCCTTTTGATCGCCAAAGACCAGAAATGGGGAGGCGTCCAGACAAAGATCAGCAACACCAGCAACCAGGCGTGGGCATGAATCTCACCGGTAACCGCCACCCAGCCAAGCAACGGTGGCATAGCTCCAGCCAATCCACCCCAGACAATGTTCTGGGGCGTGTTACGTTTGAGATAGACAGTGTAGATAACGGCATAACCGATAAAAGCCCCGAAGGTGAGTAAGGCGGTCAGAAGATTGACCAGCAGGGTCAACAGAAGAAAGGAAAGGACGGCGAGAAAAAGAGCAAATCCCAATGCATGGGGTGTATCCATATAGCCTGAAGGTAATGGGCGCCCCTTGGTTCTTTCCATCAAGGCGTCTATCCGTTGATCCACTACGTGATTGAGCGCGGCTCCAGCCGCTGCGGCCAGACCTATTCCCACCAACCCGAATAACAAAGTATTCCAGGCCATCTCTCCCGATGAAAGCAACATCCCTACCAAAGTGGTAAAGAGAATCAGTGCCACTACTTTTGGCTTGGTCAATTCATAATAGTGTCGCCAGGTTATCGACTGGGCTTTCGCCATGGCAAGCTCAACGATGGCCATATTGGGCTCCTTTGATCCAATTTTTCGATGCTTTGAGCAGGCGCTCCATATCTTTGAGGAGATCCTTCGCAGGTGCATTGAATGCGTAACGCATCATCAGACGCCCCATTGGGTCGAGAATATAAATTCTGCCAACTGATGAGGCCTCATCGCCGAGTTGCGAAAGAAAAGTCTCAGCCAAAGGACCCCGGATAGAGGCAACGTAGACCCCATCGAGATCGGCCAGCGAGTCCTTCAGACTGGCGGCAAAATTGCTCTCTTCCCCAATCTGCATCAACAGACGCTCTACACTAAACCTACTTTCTCCCAGAGCCAGCCTGACCTGTCGGATGAGCTGCAGCTGGGCACGACATGACTGGTCGCAAGGAGATCTTGCCAGTACCACCAATGTCCAACGTCCCTCCAGATGGGAAGATCGATCAATCTCTCTCCCCATAGAGTCACGAATCAATACTTGACTGGGAAGCGATACCAGAGACTCTATCAGCTCCCCACGATTGGTACGCCCCGAAGGAAGGTATTGGGGATTCAGATACAGAAACCAGGCTGCCATAACAGGAGCGGCAAACACCAGAAACAATAGCCATAAAGGCTTCATAGTCCGTATCGGCGGGCGGATGGGAGACTCGTTCATGCGTTCGGCGTCTCTGGATGACGATCGGCGAGACTCAGCCGAACATAGAGAACCAAGGCCATACCGGCAAAGGCAAACCATTGAATGGCATAACCGATATGCATCTCCGGGAAGGGAACCGGCCTTGCCCAATTTCTTACGAAGCCTTGGCCTCCATCCGGATCTTGCAATATTACATAGGGAAAGATTTGATAAGGTACCCGGGAGGAGAATAGCTCTGCGGTCAGATAGGGCCACCTGTTACCCCATCCCTCAGCCTTGATGGGCATGGGAAAAGCGGGTGGCGAAGGTTTTTCCAGCCATCCGACCACTTCTATCCTCCCTGAGGCTGTCTCCACATCGGGTATGGATTGAGTCTTAGTGGCAGGAATCCAGCCTTGATTGACCAAGATACGGACCTGGGATTGATCCAAACGAAGGGGAGTGATCACATGGAACCCAGTTTGGTCACCATGCTTTCGATTCTCGATAAATATCCGCCCCTTGGCTTCGAACTCGCCGCGTACCTTGACCTTGCGAAAACTCATATCCGGAGTGAAAACGCTATGGCCATCCAGTTCAAGGGGGGGCATCTGAGCCCGTTCTACTTGTTCCTTTGCCAAATGGCTTTTTTGGGCCGCCCGATCAATCTGCCACAGCCCGAGATACACCAGCAAAGGTACGGGTAAGGCAAAAACCACCGTAGGGAGCCAGCGAAAACGAAACCTACGTTTGAACTCGCCAAAACCGATCAAGGTGCTATAGTTCTCTGGTAGACGCTAATTGCGACAGCAGCGGCAGGTTCGGCCCGTAAAACATAATCTGAGGAATAATCATGGACATAGTTCTCAAGTTACCCGTTCTGATAGTGCTCGGCTTCATCCTGTTCTTTTTGGGGGAAGGCATGTACTTCTTATCCAAAGATGACGGCAGCATAGATAAGACCCGGGTGGTACGCGCCCTCACCTTGCGCATCACTCTATCGCTGGTTTTATTTGGGTTATTGATCCTCGGCTATCTGAGCGGGTTGCTACAACCACATAGCCTCTAATTACTAGGGGGCTCCGCCCAGCACAAATGGGCGGCTCCCCTAGGTAACTTGCCTGCTTTATCTGCTTCGATAGATGTTTGCGGGCTTAAAGACAGTCGAGACCCGAATTCGGTAATTCGCGATAACAAGCTCTTGGTCAGAGCCAGTACACAAAGACGAACAGCCCCAACCACACCACATCGACAAAATGCCAGTACCATGCCACAGCCTCAAAGGCGAAATGGTTGTGGGGTGAAAAATGGCCCTTCATGGCGCGTCCCAGAATGGTCATCAGCATGATGGCTCCGATAGTGACGTGCATCCCGTGGAAACCAGTCAAGATATAAAACGTCGAGCCATAGATTCCTGATCGCAAGGTAAGGTTCAGTTCATGATAGGCATGACGGTATTCCCATCCCTGCAAGATGACGAACAGGACACCCAAGGCGATGGTAAACGCCAGACCGAGCACCAATTGTTGCTGGTTCCCTAGCTTCAGACCCCAATGGGCCCAGGTAATGGTGGCACCCGAAGAGAGTAAGATAAAGGTATTCAGGGCTGGAATACCCCAAGCCGCCATGGGCGCGAATTCCCCCCCTACCCGACCAGGACCGGCGCTGGGCCAAGTCGCCACGAATTGATTGTATAAAATCTCATGGGTGACCCCGAGGTAGCCTTCACCGCCAAGCCAGGGTAACGCAATATTTCGTACGTAATATAAAGCGCCAAAGAAGGTAGCGAAGAAAAACACCTCGGAAGCGATGAACCAGAACATCCCTTGCCGAAAAGACCGATCGACCTGAGCGTTATAACAGTCCGCCAGGTTTTCCTTGACGACATCCCCGAACCAACCGTGGAACATGAAGGCTAAAAGAATAAAACCGCCTGAAAACATCCATGGCCCAACGCGCACGCCATTCATCCACAAGGCCAGCCCCGCCAAGATAAGAAAGACTGACGCCATAGCCGTTATCGGCCATGGGCTTGGATCAGGAATATAATATTGTGTTTGCCCGTGTCCTTCGCTGGTCATTCTCAACCTCAACTTCTGAATGGATATTATTGTAATCAGAATATAGCGCCATGATGATGGCCCCACGATACAGCTATCGGGTACATTCGCGATTTCCCGACATCTCGTCCAATCACTTGGCCGCCAACTTGTCCTTGTCGGTATTTTCCTTTTGCTTCATAAAGATGTATGACAAAGTGAGTACTTCGATGCCTTCAGGTAGATCCTGAGACACTACAAATCTCAGGGGCATCTCCTTGCTTTCGCCTCCAGTCAGGGTTTGCTGCCGAAAACAAAAACACTCAATCTTGTCGAAAAACGGGGTTGCTTGCCAAGGGGCAATATTAGGTATGGCCTGACCACTCACCCTATCTGATGAACGATTTTCTACCTTGAATTTCATATCCTGTATTTCCCCCAACCGAACTTTTAGCTTGTTCTCCATGGGTTCGAAGAACCAAGGCAGATCAGGCTGAACCGTGGCATCAAACTTTACCGTTATCCAACGTTCTTCGATCTCTTTGTGAACGCTTTGAATAGAGGCTTTAGCATTGACCCGTTGTTCAATAGACGGAATTCCCGTCAAATCACAAAGTAATCCATAAATTGGTACCAAGGCAAACCCAAAGCCAAACATGGCGAGGGTTATCCCGACCAAAAGAACAAGGGTCCGTCGCCGCTGTTTCAGATCGACTTCAGCAGACATCAATTTTGCTGGAGAGCGATTTTCCAGAGCCCCTGCCAAAAAGGAACTGATGAGATAAGGATTAACAAGACAAGCACTCCCAGTCCCCACGCCAAGCGCAGGTTTTTCCTCTTTTGTTCCATATCCACTACTGTCTTGCTTGCCATCAGGCCCTTCCGGTCTCAATCATAATAATAACTATTGTTAATGAAGCCGCCTCTGATCGCGGGCAACGAACGACCTTGGTGGGTGGTCCGGAGAAAAAGCTCTCCGGATCACCCACAGACAAGAATCACTTCATCTGAGGAGCGACGTTCCAAGAGTGGAAAGGCGGAGGCGAAGGCAATTCCCATTCCAGTCCTCTCGCGCCCTCCCAGACTTTGGAACTGGCCTGGCGACCACCCCGTACTGTTTTGATGATGATATAGAGGAACAAGAGATGGCTAAGACCAAACACCAGCGCACCAACACTGGAAAGAGTATTGAATTCAGTGAACATCACGTTGTAGTCGACGATCCGGCGCGGCATACCCGCCAAGCCGAGAAAGTGCTGTGGGAAGAAGGTGATATTAAAGCCGATAATATTGACCCAGAAAAATATCTTAGCCAGTTTTTCATCATACATATGACCGGTCCATTTTGGCAGCCAATAAAAGACGCCGGCAAACAGACCGAATACCGCACCCGGAAGCAGCACATAATGGAAATGGGCAACCACGAACATACTATCTTGATATTGCATGTCTGCAGGCACCACCGCCAACATCACACCAGTGAGACCGCCGAAGGTAAACATAAATAGAATGCCGACGGCAAACAGCATTGGCGTTTCAAAAGTCATGGCACCACGCCACATCGTGGCGATGTAGTTGAATACCATCAATCCCACAGGGATCGAAATGATGATGGTGCCGATCATGAAATAGCTGACCGCTCCCAGCGACATGCCGACGGTGTATTGGTGATGTGCCCATACCACCATACCGATGCTGGCGATGGCAAACATTGCGCCAACCAGAGACTTATAACCAAACAGGGGTTTGCGAGCAAAGGTGGGGATGATCGAAGCCAGGACCCCAAAGGAGGGAAGGATCAGAATATAAACCTCTGGATGTCCGAAAAACCAGAACAGGTGCTGGAACAGGACCGGATCGCCACCCCCAGCCGCATTAAAGAAACTGGTGCCGAAATGCCGATCAAATAGCAACATGGTGACGCCGCCAGCAAGCACCGGAACCACAAGGATCAGTAGGAAAGCAGTTACCAGCCAGGTCCAGACAAATATCGGCATATCCAACAGCCTCATACCCGGAGCACGCATATTGAATATGGTGACGATAATATTGATTGATGCCAGCACCGATGAAATACCCAACAGATGAATGGCAAAGATCAAGAAGTCCATAGACATGCCGACTTGGAGCGACAAGGGCGGATAGATTGTCCAGCCCGTGTTGATCTGACTCCCCCCGCCTGGGAAAAAGGGCACAATAAAAGACAGGATCAACATGGTTGCTGCCGCAGGCAGTATCCAGAAACTAAGGTTATTCATACGTGGCAGGGCCATATCCGGCGCACCGATCATTAGGGGGATCATCCAGTTGGCAAGACCAGCCGCCGCAGGCATAACAGCACCGAAAATCATAATGAGCGCATGATTGGTGACCAGATTATTGTAGAGATCCGGTTCCAACAGCTGTATACCGGGCATAAAGAGTTCCGCCCGGATCGCCATAGCGCTGGCACCCCCGAAAAACAACATGATCAGGGCGAATACCAAATACATGGTGCCGATATCCTTATGGTTGGTTGAATACAACCAGCGTTTGATTCCTGACGGCGGTCCGTGATGATCGTGATCGTGTGCGAAAGTTGCTGTACTCATTGTGGTCATTTCCTCCTGCGTAAGGAATTCAGCGGGCCGCCTTGACATCGGCGGGTTGCACTATATCACCGGTATTGTTGTCCCAGGCGTTGCGCTCGTAGGTCACTATGGCCGCAATTTCCAGATCATTTAATGAATTCCATGCCTGCATAGCTGTACCGGGTTTGCCTTTGAGAACGATATCCAGATGTCCCTTGATCGGACCAGTGGCAATTTTGCTACCCTTCAAGGCCGGAAATGCCGGCGGCAATCCCTGACCAGTAATCTGGTGGCAGGCAGCACATTTGGTGTTATAAAGACCCTGCCCCTTCTCCATCAACTCGGCCTTGTTCCAGGTTTTCGAAGCCGAAGCCTCAGCCGCAGAAGCCAGTTTGATTTGTTGCTGTTGTTTAATCCAGGCGTCGAATTTGTCCGGAGCAACCGCTTCAACAACGATGGGCATCCTGGAATGCCAAGTTCCGCAAAGTTCGGCGCACTGACCACGGAAAACCCCTTCACGATTGATTTCGGCCCAAGTTTCAGTGATATACCCGGGAATGGCGTCCTTTTTGAATCCGAGTTCCGGAACCCAGAAGGCATGATTCACATCAGCGGAGGTATGCAGAAAGCGAATCTTTCTATTGGTTGGAAGCACCAAGCGATTATCCACTTCACGAAGATATAAGGCACCGGCTTTATCTTCCGGCATATAACGGCTTTCGACCTTTACTTTCTGATCCGGGTATTCGAACTCCCACCACCATTGATGCCCAATAACTTTGACATCAAGCATATTTTCTTCGGCCGGCACTACCCATATTTTTTGCAAGGTACGTTGAGCGGAGCCGGCAATCGTCAGGTCGACACCCAATACTAGCACCGGAACCAGAACCCAAGACCAGTTGCCGAACCAAGTCTGGTGAAACTTCTGGTCTGCCTGATAACCACGGCTTTTACGATGAAAATAGACTGAATAAATCAACACTGAGAAAACGATGATGAGCAGCAAGGTGGCGATTTTCATCGTCAACATGTGCACATTATATATTTCCTGCGCTACCGCCGCCGCTGGCGGGGGAAAATTGAGTCCCAACTCGGCACTGGCGCTACCCACCCAAGCGGCGAGTATCCCCACAGGAAGCAAATGTCTGTTTATCCCATTCATCACTGGCATACAGCTCTCTCTTAGGCTTGTTGTCTCGCTGTCCCGAGGGCTTGCGACTCCGAAACAGGCTCAATATCTTGTTGTGATGCGGTTAGGAAACTCAGTTTTTTTCGAAGATCGGCGACCAACGCCTCTCGTTCCCCCTCTACCAGAACATTCCCAACCTCTATCCTTTTGCCCCGGTATTCCAAAAACAATCGGCTTGGATACCAGCCCCGAGGATCAGTAATCAGCCTGACACGGGTCCAGTGGCGGGGGAACCGGACCACCTCCAATAACTGACGGCGTCCACGCCATACACTGAGATTCTCTCCTTCAATCTGAATGACCTCCCGGTTCGCTATCCATAAGGCATTAAAATAGATCCCAATACCAAAAACCAGAAGCTCCATCCCGGCGAAAGGTAACACCAACCACGCGCCCTGAGAGGTAAACCAGAGAGCCACCAAACCGATACAGGTGGCGAGAACCGCAAAAAGGCGCTTCATCCATTTCCATCCCATCGAATCATGGGGGCGAATGGTGAAAGCCACACCACCTGAGGCCAACCCTTGAATCAGCACCATGCCCGACCCTCCCCCGGAAAGTACGCCCAGCTTGACGAACCTCCAACAAGTACTTGATGTCGGCTCGCCGAAGCCTTCACGCCCTGCGGGAACAAAACCATAAGGCAAATACCACACATGGGTGGCTTCTCAGGTCTACCCGCTATTTTTTTCAGGAGCGATGGTTAATGAGAATGATTGATTTTTAAAAAAAATGCAACAAATATTGACATAGATCAATCATACGATCTTCCAATAAAGCGATAAAAAATTTTTATTAATTTTCGGGATCGGTACCCTCCCCTGTGCCCTGTTTTTGCCTGATGAATAAAGTTCGCTTTTCACTCTTATACCAATTCCTGTTCGATTTCCCCTCATCAGCGACTGAGAAACGAGATGGCGGCCCGCCTGGAACAAGCCAAATCGGCGTTGGCCGAAGATGACAGCGAAGTGAGGGCGGCGACTTGCTTGCAGGTTCCGCGAAACACCCCCAGGTATTGGCGTTCACGCCAAAACGGCCTGAAGAGTTCGGAGCAGGTTGCGGAGTGCTTTGCCAGTCCGGATGGCGTGGCCTTCCTGCATCAGGTCGTCATCGTCGCGAGCATTTATATGCGGCCCTGGAGTGGTCTGGGTTATCTGAGTTTGTGGCGAGTTCGTATGGAACCCTGCCGCGGATCGGGCGCGCCTTGAGGGAACAAGCTTGTGGCCTTTAGTGAACGGCCACGGGTCCTTCAGGCGGAGCTGGCGGCCTCGGCCCCGGAGCGCCAGATCACCTTGACCGCTCACCCGGAGATCGATTTGGTTGGGATTGAAAGCACGACGGAACACCGAGACATGGAATGCCGAAGTCAACAAGGCGATAACGGGTCTGGTCCACGGAGAGCCCCTGGTGTTCCCTGAAGCTCTCCGCCAGTCGCTCACCCCGACCACAGGTTCACAACACGCCTCAAGCTCCAGGCCCGATCAGCAAGGACAGAGCTTCATGATGAACCCCCCGATATCCCCGATCCGATTTAATGTGGTTGGTTAGAGAAAACATTGTGTTTCAGAGCCCGAGTTCTTTCCAGCGTCTTTCTAACCGCTGAAGCGAGATGGGATAGACGGTCTTCAACTCCTGGGCGAAGAATGAGACGCGCAATTCTTCCAGCATCCAGCGGATCTCTTCCAAACGCTCATCCCGGCGCCTCAGTGCCCGCATCTGAGCATCTCGTTCGCGCCAAGCCTGCAACCAGGTCTGCAAGTTCGACAGCAGAGACTGATCTCGCCATGCCGCCTGTTCGAGCCTGTCCAGACGTACAGAAATCGCTTTGAGATAACGTGGCATCTGTCGCAACCAAGCCCAGGGCGTCGCTAGGAAAAAACCACGAAAGACAAGACGATCCAGTTGCTGTCGTATATCGTCAAGGGACGGCTTCCAATTGATCTGCTGCTTGGTCGACAACCGCTCGCGTAGACCTCGGTAATCTCCCAAAATCTCTGCGGCGAGACGACAGACGGCATCGATATTCTGCCCCAGGCTAGGTCTGGCTTCCTCCAAGCGCCGGCGGAAACTTTCCTCATCCCGAATCTCTGACTGTCCCTCAAGAAAGGTGACGTCGAGAATTAAGGCCATGAGCTCCTCATCCAGATCCTTTTGCGGGGATTCGACAAGCCCTTCAGGAGCCTCAGACGCCGGGGCATACTCAAGAATCATGGTACGCAAGCCGGGTAACTGCTGGCGCAAGCTCCGTAGATCCCGCCCTAGGTCGAGTTGAAACAAGCGTCGTAATCCGTCACGGGTCGTTGTTATGGCCGCTGCCTTGGAATCGAGAATCCGGATACTGACGCTGGCCCCCTCATCGACGATGGCAGGATAGCCTCGTAACATCACGCCGCCACGTTCTATTCTCTGGGTCTCCGGTAGGATGCCGAAGGTCCAGGTGGTGAAACCGGTACGCTCCATGAAGGTTTCTGTATATTGAGCCAATTTCGTCCTGGCCGTATTCCCATATTGACGTCGGAGTTCTTGGAGATCACGTCCCGCCGCGAGGGTTCGGCCTTGCTCGTTAATCAGCCGATAGCGCATCTGCAAATAATCCGGGAGACTCGATACCTTCCACGCATCCTCAGGCACATGGACGCCGACCCGTCGTTTGATTTCGGCGCCAAGCAGACGAACCAGGGGCTGTTCACCCGGACGCAGTTCCCGCAGACAGGCCTCGGCCATCTCCGGGATGGGCATGATGGCCTTGCGCAAGTGTTTCGGCAGGCTCCGCATCAAGGCGATCAGCTTCTCTCCTATCAGCCCGGGCACCAGCCAATCGCATCGCCCCTCAGAGATCTGATTCACCAGTTCACAGGGCACCACTAGCGTCAGGCCGTCGGCAGGGTGTCCAGGTTCAAAATGGTACTCAAGAGGAAGGTCCAATCCAGCGAGATCCAGTCGATCCGGATAGAGTTCATCGAGATTTCCCTCCGGAGGCTGCAATAGCAGATCCGACAACTGCATATGAAGCCGTTTGCGGTTCTGCGCACCGGCACGCCGCAACCACTGCTCGAAGCTTGGTCCGCCAACGATCCCCGCTGGAAGGCGCTGGTCGTAAAACTGGAAGCGAACTTCCTGATCGACCAGTAATTGTCTGCGGCGGACCTTCTGTTCCAGATAGCGGACATAATCGACCAGGTCCTGGTTGTGGCGAAAAAACGGGGCTCGGGTATGGAAATCCCCTTCCACCAGGGCAAAGCGGATAAAAATCTCCCGTGCCTCGATGGGGTTGATGGGGCCATAATGGACCCGGCGCCTTTGTATAAGAGTCAGGCCATAGAAAGTAACTTTTTCATAAGCTCCAGCATAGGCTTTCGCCCCATCCCAGAAGGGGTCGGCATAGCTCCGTTGGACGATATGGCCGGCTGCCGCCTCGACCCACTCGGGTTCGATGCGCGCCAGGGTTCGGGCATAGAGACGGGTGGTCTCCACCAACTCGGCCGCCATCACCCACTTGGGAGGCTTTTCAAACAGACCAGAGCCGGGAAAGACGAGAAATCTGGTCCCCCAGCACCCCAGAAATTCCCGTTCCGAATCACGGACACCAACATTGCCCAGCAGACCACTGAGCAAGGCCCGATGGATCGACTCGTATCCTCCAGGCTCCGTATTCTCATGCCAGCCAAGGCTGGCCAGTTGTTCCCGCAACTGCCCCAAAGTGTCATACCACTCCTGAACCCGGCTCCAAGACAGGAACCGCTCTTTACAGAGCTGGCGAAATTTGGTTTTGCTGAGGTGATGCCGCTGCTCTTCAAGAAAATTCCAGAGTTGCCAGTAAGCGAGAAAGTCGGATTCTCGATGTTTGAACAGGGAATGGGCGGCATCCGCCTCCTGCTGTTTTTCCAAGGGGCGATCACGGGGATCCTGCACACTCAAAGCCCCGGCGATGACCAATACCTCCCTCAGGCATCCCCCATTGGCCGCCTCCCAGACCATCCGCCCGATCCTCGGATCCACGGGGAGACGAGCCAGTTCCCGTCCCAGGCGGGTAACCTGCCGGGTGCGGATCTCCACCGCACCCAGTTCTTCAAGGGTCCGGTATCCATCCCGGATCAGCCTTGAATCAGGCGGATCAAGGAAGGGAAAAGCCTCTATATCCCCAAAGCCGAGGACCAACATCTGCAAAATCACCGCCGCCAGATTGGTGCGCAGGATCTCGGGTTCGGTGAACTCCCGGCGGGTCAGAAAATCGTCCTCGGCGTAGAGGCGAATGCAAATACCGGCACTCATCCTCCCACAACGGCCGGTACGCTGGTTGGCGCTGGCCTGGGAGATGGGTTCCACAGGCAAACGCTGGATCTTGCTGCGTTGGCTGTAGCGGCTGATACGCGCGAATCCGGGATCGATCACATAGCGCACACCGGGCACGGTCAGGGAGGTCTCCGCCACATTCGTTGCCAGAATGATGCGCCGTAGCGAGGAAGACTGAAACACCCGGGCCTGATCTCCGCTTCCTTGGCGGGAATACAGCGGCAACACCTCTGTCAGCTGGAGCTTGTGCTTGCGCAGGGTCTCGGCGGTATCCCGTATCTCGCGCTCTCCGCTGAGAAATACCAGGATATGGCCCCGATCCCGCAGCGAGAGTTCATCCACCGCCGACACGATGGCTCGTTGCATGGATTCATCACGTTCCGATATATCCGCCACCTCAGGTGGTCGGTACAACACGCTGACCGGATAGGTGCGACCCGAGACCTCGAGGACGGGAGCCCCATCAAAATGCTCGGCAAAACGCTGGGGATTGATGGTCGCCGAGGTAATGATGAGTTTCAGATCCCGCCGACGGGGCAATAGCTGCTTGAGGTAGCCCAGCAGGAAGTCGATATTGAGACTGCGCTCATGGGCCTCGTCGATGATGAGGGTGTCGTATTCGAGCAGCAGACGATCACCCTGTATCTCCGCTAGGAGGATGCCATCCGTCATGAGCTTAACCTGGGTCTCTGGACGCAGGCGGTCCTGAAAACGCACCTTGAAGCCTACCACCGATCCCAACTCCCGCCTCAGCTCCTCGCTGATGCGCGACGCCAGGGTTCGGGCCGCGATGCGCCTGGGTTGGGTGTGGCCGATCCGTCCCACCACACCACGTCCCAGCTCGAGACAGATCTTGGGTAATTGAGTGGACTTACCAGAACCGGTCTCACCGCAGAGAATCACCACCTGATGGCGTTTGATATGCTCGGCGATCTCCTCCCGACGCTCACTGATTGGCAGTTCTCCAGGGTATTCGAGAACAGGTAGCAGTTCATGGCGCCGCTGCAAGATCTCTTGGGATAGGAAGATCACTTGCCACAGCTTTTGCAGAACTTGAGGTTGAAGCTGTCCGGCTTTCCATTTGGCCGCCAGATCACGCATACGCTTACGCAAGATCGGGCGATCCTGGAGCAGACAGCCGCTTAGCTCGACCTCCGAGGGAAAGGTTTCAGATTTCAAGGATGAACAGAGAAAGCCGGACTCAAAACAACCTGGAATCAGATAACAAATATAAGGGTATGTGAGTCACTCTGTCTCGGAAGAAGGAAAAGTCGCCGGATGCAGGAGATGAGAGAAGAGGATTCCTGCTCGGTCCTTTGATCCGCCGGAGCGCATGAGGAAGAGCCCGGGAGGCACCTCCCTTGTCGAAAGACAGGCCGCCTCCCTATCAAGACCTGATCCGATAGGGAGGCCCCTGCGCCATCAGCTTGAGCCCTGGCTAATGCTTACCCCCTTTGAGCGCACTGACCATGCCTTCACAGACGGCCTTGGCATCACCGAAGACGAGCGAGGTGTTGTCCTGATAGAACAACATATTATCGACGCCCGAGTAGCCGGGACGCATGGAGCGCTTGACGAAGTACACCTGCCTCGCCTTGGCTACATCCAGGATGGGCATGCCATAGATGGGACTCGATTTATCGGTCTTCGCCGCCGGATTGACCACGTCGTTGGCCCCGATGACGAGCGCCACATCCGCCGAAGGAAACTCCGGGTTGATCTCGTCCATCTCCAGCACCTTGTCGTAAGGGATATCCGCCTCCGCCAACAAGACATTCATGTGCCCCGGCATACGACCGGCCACTGGGTGGATGGCGAACTTTACCTCGACACCCTTGGCCTCCAATTGTTCCATCAGGTCTTTCACCGCATGTTGGGCCTGCGCCACCGCCAGGCCATATCCAGGAACGATGATGACCTTGCTGGCGTCCTCCATCCAGTAGATGGCGTCCTCCACTGAAGCGGACTTGACCCCCTTCTGCGCGGCTTGCCCCACCGCGCTCATCTCTCCACCATCGGTGCCGAAGCCGCCGAACACCACATTGATGATGGAGCGGTTCATCGCCTTGCACATGATGTAAGAGAGAATGGCACCGGAACAGCCGACGAGGGCGCCGACGATTATCAGCAAGTTGTTGTTGAGTGTGAATCCCGTGGCCGCGGCAGCCCAGCCTGAGTAGGAGTTCAACATCGAGATGACAACCGGCATATCCGCCCCACCGATGGGAATGATCAGGGTCACGCCCAGCACGAAAGCAAGCAAGGTCATCAGGGTCAGCGACCAGGGACTACCTGTCATGCCGAAATGGATGCCCAGCAATAGAGAGCACACACCCAAAGCGGCATTCAAGGCATGTTGCCCCTTAAATTTCACTGGCTTCCCACTGATGAGTTCCTGCAACTTGCCGAAGGCGATCACTGAGCCGGTAAAGGTGATGGCACCGATGATGATTCCCACCGCCAACTCACCCATCAGTACCGGATTCAAGGTGCCTGCGTCCTTGCGATTGATGAAGGTACCTATAGCAACCAACACCGCCGCCATACCGACAAAGCTATGCAAGGCCGCCACCAATTGGGGCATGGCCGTCATTTTGACACGCGCCGCCACGATGGAGCCGATCACGGCCCCCAGTCCAACGGCGATCATGATCAGGCCATAGCTATGCACCTCACCGCCAAGCAAGGTAGCCACGATGGCAATAGCCATGCCGATCATGCCGTAATAATTACCCCGCCTTGCTGAAGCCGGACTGGTCAGTCCCTTGAGGGCGAAGATGAATAAAACGGCAGAAACAAGATAGGCCAAAGCCTGGGTATTCATTGATATCGTCATGGGCCTGCGCCTCACTTATCCTTTTTCTTGAACATGGCCAACATTCGGTTGGTCACCAAAAACCCACCGAAAACGTTGATGGACGCCAGCAGAACGGCGATAAAACCCATGATCTCGGCGGTGATTCCGACGCCCTGGAGTCCGGTCACCAGTAAGGCGCCGACTACCACAATGCCGGAAATGGCATTGGTGAGGGCAACAAGCGGGGTATGCAGCGAGGGAGTCACCCCCCAGATCACCCAATAGCCAATAAAGCAAGCTAAGACAAAAACGTAGAGCGCTACCAAAGTGGTAGTCATGAGCTTTCCTCCCCAGTGGTTCGATTCAGGCCGCGGGTTTGATCTGCATGGCCGAAGTGATCTCGTCGGCAGCAAGATCCTTCAACACCAGTCCCTGATCTTTTTTCTCCACCATGATATCCAACAGGTTCTTGATATTACCGGCGTAGAACACGCTGGCATCGGACGGCACCATGGCTGGGTAGTTGGTATGACCGATGAGGGTCACCCCATATTTGACGACGACCTTATCCTTTTCGGTCAAGGCGCAATTCCCGCCGGTAGCGGCAGCCAGATCGACGATCACGGAACCGGCGCGCATACGCTGCACCACCTCTTCGCTGATCAGCCTGGGAGCGGGGCGACAGGGAATCATTGCGGTGGTGATGATCACATGAGCCTTGGCCAGTTCGTCGGCCAAGAGTTGCTGTTGGCGCTGTTTCGCCGCATCAGAAAGTTCTCGGGCATAACCGCCGCTGCCCGAGCCGCTCTCTCCGATATCCAGCTCGATGGCTTTGGCGCCGAGCGATTGGATCTGCTCCTTGGTCTCGGGCCGTACATCATAGCCCCAGACCTCGGCGCCCAGGCGCCTGGCGGTGGCAATCGCCTGCAGACCGGCCACCCCGGCGCCGATGACCACGACTCGGGCTGGCTTCGCGGAACCCGCCGAGGTCATCATCAAAGGGAAAAACCGCCCATAATGAGCCGCCGCCTCGATCACCGCCCGATAGCCGGCGATATTGCTTTGTGAAGACAGGGCATCCATGGATTGCGCTCGGGAAATGCGCGGGATACGCTCCATGGCGAGGATGCGCAGCTCCTTAGCCTGCATGGCACCGATGATGTCATCGTTTTCGCAGGTTTCGATCAAGCCGATGTAAATGGCTCCATCCCGCATGGCCGCCACTTCGTCCAGGCTCGGCTTGCGAACCTTGATCACCAGATCAGCGGCCAGGGCCGTCGCCTGGTCGACCATCTCTGCACCAACTTCTTGGTACGTCTTATCAGGGAAGGCCGCTCCCTGCCCAGCTTCCTTGGCCATGGCGACCTGGAAACCCTTGCCGACGAGCTTCTTGACGATATCAGGCGTCAAAGCCACCCGCGTTTCACCCACAATAGATTCTGCTGGCACTCCGATTTTCATGCCCCTCGCGCCTTATAGCTGTAACCAATTGATTTATGATAAAAACCCACCACATGGGCGGGTCACCACCCCACCCCGGCAACCCCGAAGGCCATTACCGGAGCCTCTATCCCTCTTATTTATTGCGACTTTTGGATACAACCTGCCTCGGTCGCTTTACCCTTAATCCAAAATCGGATTGATCCTATTAAAGTACAGTTGATGGATTGTTGCCAACCTCGGTTTCTGAGGCTGAGAATGAAGATTCCTGGTTGCGAAAAGATAACCTCTTACCCCTATGGATTCTTTCTACTCGCTGTTTCGATAGGGATTCCTGAGCCCGCGGGGAATCGGGATGAATCGGAGCGCTCTCCCGGAGACAAACACTGACCAGAATTTTATTTCATCCAGACCAGGCGCTTCCCGGGCATAGAGCGGAAAAGCACGATTTTCGTTCTTATATGAAGAACAAAAAGCTTTTTAATGGACGATTTGTTCTCTTTTAGAGAACGTATCTCAGGCTATCCCCGGAACTTTGGAGACGCGAAAGACTCTGATGCCACCCATGAGGGATCATGCCCGGCGTCTCTACCCGAGTTTACACAGAGCACCTCCCACATCGCTTTGAATCGCGCATCAGTTCTGCCGTCTCAGTGCTGGGAAGTCGATTCCCGTGCTGAATCCGGGCTGGGATTGGGCCTCGACTCCTCAGTTCGGGGCTTGCCCTTGTCATCAATATCAGCCACCGCCTTTTGCACCAGAAGTTGAACGATGATGTCCAGGGTAACCACTGTCTCCTGCCGTTGCTGGGCACCCAGGACACCGACCATCTTGGAGCCGAGTTCCATCTTTTCTTCATAATACCCAGTGGCGATTTGCTCGGTCGTCGCTGCATCCAGCACTCTGTACCTCAAGCCGATCAGCCAGACCTTGGCTTCCTCTTCGCTTTCCACCGTGGCCGCATCGAGACGTAAGTAGTTGTTTACAGGGGTCTTCGATAAGAGGTCCATAATGGTCGAGGTGCGGGGCCCAGAAAAGCCTTCCTTTGCCTTGGCGACCGACTCGGCTCGCAAAATATCAAAGGCCACAAAAAAACGGGTAGCCTGCAACCGGCCCCCGCGCAATCTTTGGACCGCTTCAGTGTCCCCCATGTTTACAGCCAGCTTCAGCTCGCTGATCGAAGGACCTAAAGTGTTTCTCTCGATCACCCCGAAGTTAGCCCGCTGCAACTCATGCTCGGCATAATCCGCAATCTGATTGATACTGACACTTTGCTCGAATGATGGATCATTGGTTTTGATCTCACCCGGCAATACCACGAGATCCGGACCGGACCGTTGTCTATTCTTATATTCCCTGGCCGCAACTACCGGTGGGGGTGCTTTGGTATCCGTCGCTGGCTGAGATATCTTCGCCTGTGATGGGAATGTTTCGAGATCTGATTGCTTCGTCTCCGGGTTGCCGGCACAAGCGGAGACCACCAAACTCAAAAGGCAACACCAAACTCGGAAGTTCATGAGCCCTCCTTTTTAATTCGAAAGAGGCGGCGGTTGGATCAGAATATCCAGGTAACGCCTCAAGCGGATTTCTTCATGATCTCTTGGCCGTGGGTGGGCTGATGTGTGAGGCCCAACCGGGGGAACAAGAGTTAAGATTAGGGGCTTCCCGGCACCTGGAGATTCTTGCCCCGCATATCGATATCTGCAACGGCCTTTTGTATCAGTCGTTGTACCATGGTATCCAGGGTCTCCCCCCCTTCCTGGGAGCGGGACAAACCTAACATGGCCGATCCCTTGGCGCCAACTTCCATTTTGTCTTCAAAGTAGTTTGTGGCGATTTGTTCCGTCGTCGAGGCGTCGATAACCTTATACCTGAGACCTATGATCCATACCCCGGCCACTTCCTGATTCTCCACGGAACCCAAGGCCGATCCGGCAGCATAGCCAGCTCGACTACCGCTCAAGGCATTGACGATATTCCCCAATGAACGGCCACTAAATCCCGACTCGGCTTTTGCGACAGGCTCGGCTTTCAGCACGTCGAACTGCACCATGAAGCGGGTCGATTGAAACTTTCCCCGTTTGAATTTGGTCATGGCCTGGGGATCACCCATCTCCACGGCTAGACGCAATTCGCCGAGTAAGGGACCAAGGGCGCTTCTTTCCAAAACTTTGAAATTGGCATTGGCCAGTTCAAGTTCGCCATAATCGGCGATATTGTTAGGTGAGACTTTCTGCAAGAATGTCGCATTATTGCTTTTGATCTCTCCCGGCAAGACTACCAATGGTGGCCCAGGTATATGGACATTTCGATAGGTGGCTGGCTGATACATGGCTTGATCGGCCTGGGCATTGGCTATCTTCGACGCCTCGGTTTCTTTCAGATTCCAGCCTTCGCCAGAGGATACGCAGCCGACCAGGCCCATTATCAATACGACCGGGATGGCCGTCTTCAACAGTTCGTATGGCTTCATTGTTTCGCCCTTTCTCTATCGTATCGACGCCTGAAGAATACCCCCAACAATATACAATCCCTTCAGGATCCTATACTGCCATCGACGCCTACACTTCGATCCATGGCCGCCAGAGCATCGCCATTATCACTCGCATTACATTACACTGCTTGTCCGCATCAATCATCCTCGAATCATGGGCAAACAAGGTTTCCACATCCAAAACCACCACTAACGCAGGATAATCCCTCCTGGCTGACCACCAAGATTCAAGGCCTTGATTTTGTTTAATGCACCGTCCGACTTCACCAACTCGGCAATCCTTTGAGATGCGGAGATCACAATGGAGGCCGGCGGCGATTCGCGTAATTCCTTTTTCACACTCGCCGGATCTTCCTTGATGTTGATTTTCGCCTGAGCCACCTTGCCCTTTACCGATACCAGAGCGATCTGATTGGTCCGCAACTTGGTATTGACAGGTTTCAAAACGGTATCGTTGAGCAACTGGGGAAAACTCCGTCCGGCACCGGCCATTTCCACTTCGAATGTCGACAGTCCGCCTAATTCAAAACTACGGAAATCCACATTCAAGACAGAGCGCAAACCAGTGAACTGTTGCTTCAGCTCCAGCCCGGTATCATAATCAGGCAGACCTTCTACCAATAATTCATATACCTGACTCGGTTTGAGAAGATAGCTTTCAAAAAAATCTTTACTGAATTCGGCACCGATGAGCTTACCTATATCCGCCAGCGCGGCATCTTCCGAGTTCCAACTTTTGTTCACCGGCACCTTGTTGTTGAAATATACTTCTTCTCCCGTGGGGTTGTAGACACAGGCAACCGTCCAAGAGGTCAGTACATACTTATTCACTTTCAGCCCGGAAGCCGGAAGATTGAACGAGATGGGTTTGAACTTGGCTTCACCACGGATGGTGAAATCCACATTGGCGCGCGCACTGGCCGTTTCTGACAGAGACCATACGCGGTACCCAAATCCCCTGATCTGCTCTTTCAGCAGGTTTTCGGCAATTTCGGAATTTTCGGCACGGGTATCTCCTCCCCGCTCGGCATTGCGTACCACCACAGCTACGGCAATCTTGGGATCGCCGCGTTCACGAATCAAAGCCAGCCGTTCTTGCCGTGACATCTCATCAAGGGCCGATTTCACATTTCCCGCAGCTACCTCGGCCTGAATGATGAGATGCATAAATCCATCCTCACCCAACCAAGGTCCATTCTTACTCAGGATTCGCTTTATCAGCCCTTTACTTCTTGTCAATACCTTATCTTGGATCAAGGTATAGTTTTCAACCAAAGTGCTGCTATCCACATAGCTACCGACTACTTTTTCTATGGCCTGTCGTTGAGCATCTTCGAGCAAGGCATCCAGCATCAGCGCCTTGTCGCGACGATAGGCTTCGGCCTCGGGATCGGCTAGTCCCTCGGCACTAACCTGGATAAATTGCGCCGCTGATGCGGCATTAGTCAGGGCAGACCAAGACACGGAAATTCCCACCCATAGAATAACAAGAATGATTTTTATGATGGCATTCGTATCTCGCAAATCATCCACCTTTACATAGGTCGCTATAAATCTGCGCAGCAATTCGCTCGGCTTCCGCGCGCACGATGTTTAAAGCGGCAGAGAGGGTATCCTGACCTGCCCAAGAACCTCCTTCGGCGCCGACTTTCGAGACTATCCGACCCCCAGATGTGCTGAGTTGAAACTCTATATGAACGGACACTTCATTGATCCCGACCAACCGGTTGACACCGGCCCGAGAACTGATATGACCGCGGAGAATGTAGGCCGCACCCAAACGCCTCGAAGCCTGTAGGGCGGCATCGATATTGTTGGAGGCCACTGCCTCCAACTCGGCCTGGGCGATACGGGCTTTGATCTGCCCTTGAGTAAGCGTCCGCAATCCCAAGGATTTCAGACGACTATCGATCTCTTGAAACAGAGGGCTGAAAGCGGCGTCACCAACCTTATGTGATCCTTTTCCGCTATCTTGATACAGGATGAGCGCTATAGCCTGCTGCTTTTTTTGGGCAGAACAGGGAACGGCGAGCATCTGCGGAATCGTGGCGGAATTACCGAGACGCTGTTGATTATCTTCAGCATCCCTTCGTTCAGCCTCGTCAAAAAACCCCGCCCTTGCCTGATCATAGTGGAAGAAGAGAAAAAACAGAATGATAAAGAGGCGTCCAAGGAACCTGTACGAGCAAAAAAACGCCTCTGACGAGATACACAAGAGTCTGCCCCTCTCCACACAGATCACGCTTTTGATCACACATCACTCTTAACTCATTGCCGTCCTGGAAAACGTTGCTCGTCCTTAGAATCCAGGATTATCTGGATAAATGGTCCTCTCAATTACTTGGCAATGTTGTGAAAACATCAGCGTATGGGCTCGATGGTACCGACTCCCATGACATTCCTCTGCATTGTCCTGGGTTGTCCGGCATAATAAACCTCACCGGCTCCGATGATACTTACATTGAGGGTCGCCACGGCATTCACATAAGCGGTACCCGCTCCGACTACACTTACTTCAACAGCCTCCGACCTCAAGGCTCTGGCGTCCAGCGTGGAAGCACCAGAGACTTCGGCCTTGAGGCTATTGGTTTGTCCCTGTAATTTGACATCATTCGAACCATCGAGCTTGAGCCTGAGTTCGCTTCCTCTGAATGGTCTGAATTCAATCGTGTTCGAACCATTAGCCGAAATTTGGGAAATCTCCGGGGCCGCCAGAGCGATGCTCATCGGACCTGAGGTGCAAATGGATTGTTTGGCGAAGATCCGTAGCCTTCCCCCAGCCACGTCGGTAACTATCAGAGGGAGAATATTCGAATCTGCCGTTACTCGCAGAGGTGTCTGGCTCCCTATCTGGGCCTCCAGGTGAAAGGCACCGCTGGTATCTACCGCCGAGAATGCCGCTACACTTCTCGTCTCGGTTTTTATCTCTCCATTTCCATGGACGCAATCTCCGGAAGATACCACTACATTACCCGCCAAACTTGAGGTTACCATTCCCGTAAGCATAATCAGAGCAATCGCTTTCATCCTTTTTCACACCTCAGTACTCGAAGATTGTCTGCTCAGCGCCAAACCTTCGACTACTCATGACGTTATTGCCCAGGTCCGATGAATTTCCCGCGCTCCGACAGATCTCGCAAACCATTGCTACTGGTGTTGACCGGTGGTCGTTGGCGCCGTAGCACTCGTAGCGGCTGGCGGGGGCGCCAAAGCGGAAGTTGGGAAACTGGGTGCGGGGGTCGATTCCCCTTCCTGGGCTCCCAAACCCACTACTTCAAACACATCTCCTGGAGCATCCTTGATTTTCTGCCCAAGCAATTCAGCTAGATTCTTCAGGTTGAGAGACATCTTTACATGGGCATCGCCACTCTCGTCCCAGCCGTAATCGACCACCTCGGCCATGAAGAGAGTCGCCATGACCTTGGTACGGATCACATCGGATTTCAACATGAAATTCTCGACTGAGGTCTCGCTCTCCAGGGTGAAACCGACCAGACGTTTCATCATCTGCTTATAGGCATCGATCTCCGCGGCGCGCATGGCTTTCAAGGGCCCGGCACTTTCCGGGGAGGAGGTGCCGAAGCCGATCCGGCGAAAGGTCTTGCCTTTAAAATCGATGACGGTGCCATCAATGTTGGTGATATTCGGAAGCGATACACGGGCAATCGCCCTGGCGATATCACGCTCTTTGTCATATTGGATCTCGTCGAAGCCCACACCGCTGATGGTAGCCGAGGTCTTGGTCTCGGTCTTCGCGGTGAAATTCGCCGCCACCATATTCTCTACGGATTCGCTGGCTCGGAGCTTTAAACCGTAAATAGTCTCGACCAGATTACGTTCAGCAACCACCTTCGCGGCGCTGATACTCATAATCCGCTTGTTACTTCCAGCTTCAGCGCCCGAAACCACCAGCCCCAGGAGAACCGGCACCAAGAGTATCTTCAAAATAGGAAACCTCATCGTCTTTGCCTCACTGCTGCATCATCAACAAACTCGAATCCAAAATGCCGGGTGTGACATCTTTCGGCTTTTCGGTCACCTTGCTCTCGAGGATCTCGATCCGGTAGGTATCATCCGCTTGCGGATAGACCTTGGCCTTCAACTGGACCTTCCCTTCACTGGGGAGATTCGGCACCTGCCGCACGGCCTGCTCATTCAACTTCAGCAACTCCTCACCCGACTGCTCGATCATGCGTTTGTTATCGGCGGAGGCACAGGTGGTCATGGCCAAAATTACCAAGTATCCGGACCTCGCCAACCGCCGATTCGTCTGGTTCACTTACCAGTCACCCTCTTTCAACATCCGACCTACGGCTCCCCCCGCGCTTCCAGGCACCGGAGCGCTTGTGGTAGTGCTGGTCTTCTGGGTCTTAGGGGCTGTTGTCGAGGCACTTTGATCCGCTACATCCGCTTTCGCTGGAGTTTGAGGAGGCGGTGGAGCCGATGCCGCCTTCTTCTCTGGAGCGGGTGCTGGGGCCGGAGCTGGTCTTGAGGGAGCCTGCTGAGCCGCTTGAGGCGCTGGTGCTGCCGCCTTCGCTGGGGCCGGGGCCTGCTGAGCGGCTTGAGGCGCTTGCGGACTTCTTGCGCTCGTCGGAGCCTCTGCCGCCACGGCGCTATCGGCTTTACCCGTCATTCGCGCCAATTGTTGTCGACGTCCGAGGGCCGCATGATCATAGGGCATATCGACATACAACTTGGTGAAGGTATCCATGTCGATACTACTGGCACCTGATTTAAAAGATGGGTTGACCTTTTTCAAAGCCTCTCCAGTCTTTGAGTCCATGGTACCGTCCATCGCTGTCGGATAACCCCAGATGTACAACCACTGCTGGGCCACCTTCAGCCGCTGGAGATCGTCCACCGAGTAATAAGCCTTCTGGATCGCTTCCAGGACGACCGGGTCCGGAGTATCCTCGCCCAGCAGACGCCAATAAGGCAGTTTGAGATATTTACCGATCATCTGGATCATGCTGGCCTCAACCAGCAATCTCACCGCCGCATGACGGCCCTGCACCTTCTTGATCGATCCTTTAGTGCCGAAAGTAGGCCCAAACAAGGTGATGCCCAACTCGGCCTCGGCCTGGGCTTTATGCACTTCCATACTGTTGATGGTATTCATGCGAGGAATCCCAGACTGCGTCTGGAAATCCACCATATTGAAATCCAGGGTGATGCGGGCAACACCGTACTTGTCGGATTCGCCATATTCGATACCGGCCGTCTGCCCAAGCCAACCTCCGGCAATAGGCTTGGGTGAGGTCACCGAAAGCCCGACATCAGTATTCTTGCCCCGGGTCTCGATACCACGATCAAATTCCGTTATCCCCCCAGTAACCAACACATCGGGAATTGCCTTATTGGCGAAGGTTGAATACCCAAGCGCCTGAAGATTGCTGATGGAGACTGGATCGTAAGGAACGTACAACACACGCCCACCAATAGAGTTTAGGGTGCTCTTCTCCATCTCGGTGATGTCGCTAGGGATTTCACCACCAGTAGCAGAGGAGCTTCCAGTAACATCACCAACGGGAGCCGCCATCACCTTCATCTGAGGTCGGTCATACACTTCACTCATTCGGCCCAGATCGCCCAAGGCTTTGGTATAGTTTGTCGTCTTCACCTCGGGAGCGGTTTCCGGAAGTTGGACATCGACCTTTTGCGGATCCGTCTGACAACCTGTAACGAGAAAAGCCGCCATCGCCATAGCCCGCACTACAGGCCAGGTCTGCTCAGCCAGTCTCTCGCGAATCTCAACCCCATGCATGCGCTGCAACCTCCCCTCGTCGTCCGACCCGAACCCCACGAACCATCATGTATTTTTCGCTCGGGCCATTATCGAAAAATACTACAGACTTTATTGCACAACCTGAGTTTTTCCGCCCCGACTCTCATCAATAATGATAATGTCGCCTCTCACTGTACTGCCGGGACCTATTACAGCACTATTAATATTACCCTGTGAACCGCCGCCCGTAGTTCCACTTACAATGGCAGATTGCTTCCCATCGGCCTTGGCTCTGGCATTCATCTTGATAAATTTTACATTCAAATCAGGGTCACCAAGCTCGTCGTACTTTTTATGCGCATCATCCTTGTACTCCGAAATACCATCCTTCAAATCCGGGCTTACCTCGCCGCTGTTAACACCAACGGACACACCGCAGGCCGCCATGACAAAGGCGCTAAAATAATATCTTGCGTTTTTCACAGCCTTTTCCTCGACATCCAACTGCATACAAAGCCTTTCGCGGCCTCTGCCAAGCAGAGGCCGCGCATCGATCTTATTTGATCACCACCGAACCCATATTAGCCTCGGCTTTCTCGCCGATCGCCAGGTTGGCGGATTGGTTGACGTTGCTCAGGTTGGTGATCTTGCTCTTCTCGACCTTGCTGTCCTGGATCTTCACCGTGCCCATGTTGGCCTCGGCGCCCTTGCCGATCGCCAAGTTGGCGGACTGGTTGACATTGCTCAGGTTGGTGATGGTGGAATCCTTCACTTCAGAACCAGCGAAAGCCGCCGAAGCCAGAACCAAACCGCACATCGCTACTGCAAAACGCTTCATATATCGACTCTCCTCATCTTGCTAACAAAACCCGCTTGAGAATCTCAAGCTAAGGTGCCATTGGTTTCGGTTTCGTCACGGGATCTCCCCCGAATTCGACCGCTCGAGAAAGGAACCACCACAGCATTGGATCTGTGCCCCCTAGTATCCTGGGCTTGGTCCCCGTCTCCTCTTCGACACCCCAACCCTTCTCCACAGGGCTAGCCGTGCTGATTTCAGTATAGATGTCTCTGAGTCGCCCCGCCACGTTTTCCCAGCCCCAGGTGGCTGAAACCAAGCTATTGATCCTTCTCTCGTATTAACTATCCGTCAGGCACGAAACGCCCACCATGGAAATATTCACCAATTCTCTGCCAATTTTTTCCTTGCCTTTCGACCGACTCCTTCTCCCATTTTGCGTCCAGGAAAAATCTTCCCGACTTGGCACGAACGACCTGTCTTGAGGTTGCTGCCCACTAAGAATAACCGGTTCTACAACCACCCACACGTCTTGAGAGGAACTTTTCCGGACTCTCTCCGGTCGAACGGCCCATGTTTTATCACGCAACCCCGAGTCGACCCACCACGAGTGCAACAATGATAACCGCCCAAAGAATCTCTCGTCGTTACGGCGATTCTCTAGCTGTTCGGGAGCTGTCCTTCTCCATCGGTCAAGGGGAAATCGTCGGTTTGCTCGGCCACAACGGTGCCGGGAAAACCACCATCATGAAAATGCTCACCGGCTATCTCGAACCCAGCTCGGGAAGCATTCAATTCGATGGCCTGGATCTGGTCAAACATCGCCGGAAATGCCAGCGCCAGATCGGGTTCCTTCCGGAAAATTGTCCTCTGTACACCGAGATGCGGGTCATCGATTTCCTGGCCTATCAGGCTGGCCTGCATGGGGTGACGTCGGAGCGGATGGAATCGGCGTTACGGCGCGCCTTGCAACGAACCGAATTGACGCACAAGGCCGAGCAACCCATCGCCACCTTGTCCCGGGGCTATCGCCAGCGCGTCGGAGTGGCTCAAGCCTTGTTGCACGATCCCCAGGTGCTGGTGCTCGACGAGCCGACCAACGGCCTGGACCCAGCCCAGATTCAGCATATGCGGGCGTTGGTACGAGACCTCGCCCGACAGGCCACGGTGATCCTCTCCACCCATATCCTCCAGGAAGTACAGGCCGTCTGCGATCGGGTACTCATTCTCCGCAATGGGGAACTGGCGCTGGATTCGCGCCTGAGCGATCTTCAGACCTCCCACAGGTTGATCGCCGAACTCGATGCCCCGCCCGAGACGGCCCTCGGCACCCTGAGCCGGATTGACGGTATCCTCGAGGTGGAACATCGCTCCAGTCGAGAGGGTCGGCACCTGTTCGCTCTCGACACCGAACCCGCCTTGGGGGATCCCACGACCCTGGCCCCGGAGGTATCGCGCCAAGTGCTCGCCCAAGGCTGGGCCTTGTACGGGCTACGCGCGGAAATCAGAGATTTGGAAACCATCGTCGGCGAGATCAACGCCGTCGTACCTCAGAAGGAGCTTTCCCATGGGTGAGATGCTGCAAGTCGCCCGCAAAGAACTGAACGGCTTTTTTGCCTCGCCGGTGGCCTACATCTTCCTCGGCGCCTTTCTTGCCGTCAGCCTATTCGTGTTTTTCTGGGTAGAAACCTTTTTTGCCCGCAACATCGCCGACATGCGGCCTTTGTTCGAGTGGATGCCGATTCTCCTCATCTTTCTCGTCGCCACCTTGACCATGAGGATGTGGAGTGAAGAACGGCGGGCCGGGACCATCGAAATTCTCCTCACCCTCCCCGTCGCACCCATCAAACTCGTTCTTGGCAAGTTTCTCGCCTGCCTGGCGCTAGTGGCGATCGCCCTCGCCCTCACCTTCCCCATCCCTCTGATCGTATCCTGGTTGGGTCCCCTGGATTGGGGACCGGTGTGGGGTGCCTACCTCGCCAGCCTCTTCCTGGCCGCCGCCTACATCGCCATCGGTCTCTTCGTCAGCGCCAGGACCGACAACCAGATCGTCAGTCTGATCGGCACCCTGATGCTCGGTACCCTGCTCTACCTCTTAGGCGCCGAGACCTTGACCAATCTGGTCGGCCATCGGGCCTCGGAATACCTGCATCTGCTCGGCACGGGCTCCAGATTCCAGTCCATCACCCGGGGGGTAATAGATGCGCGGGACCTCTACTACTATCTCAGCCTTGTCGGTGTCTTCCTCGCCCTCAACATCTATATCCTGGAGCGGCTGCGCTGGGAAGGCAGCGGCGAGCCGAAACCCCATCATCGCCTCTGGGGCTGGGTCACTCTGCTCGCTGCGGCCAACCTACTGGCCGCCAATCTCTGGCTGCAACAACTGGGTTGGGTACGGGCCGACATCACCCAGGGCCGCATCTATTCCATCTCCGAGACCACGGTGGACTATCTGTCGCGACTCCAGGAGCCCCTTCTCATCCGCGGTTATTTCAGTGCCCATACCCATCCCCTGCTGGCTCCCCTGGTGCCCCAATTGCGCGACCTGATGCGGGAATACGAGATTGCCGGCAAGGGGCGTATTCGCGTCGAGATCATCGATCCCCACGATAATCCGGAACTGGAGCGGGAGGCCGGGGAAAAGTACGGCATCCGCCCGGTCGCCTTCCAGACCATGAGTAAATATCAAGCCGGGGTGGTGAATTCCTATTTCGACATCCTCATCGCCTATGGCGGCGAGCACGAGGTGTTGGGATACCGGGATCTCATCGACGTCAAGCTGACCGGCGACACCAACCTGGATGTGCGGCTCCGCAACCCGGAATACGACATCACTCGCAGCATCAAAAAGGTGCTCTACGGCTATCAGGGCGGCGGCGATATTTTCGCCGGCATCCAACAGCCAGTCACCCTCAAGGCGTTCATCTCCGCCGCCTCCGTATTACCCGAACCCCTGGTGAAACTCCAGGAGGAGTTGGTCGAGGTGGCCAAAGAACTGCGTCAACAGGCCAAGGGCAAGTTCGAGTTCAGTATCCTCGACCCCATGGCGGGAGATGGCCGCCTAGCCAAGGAGATCGCCGAACAATACGGTTTCCAGCCCATGGCCTTGAGCCTGCTGGACCCCAACACCTTCTATTTCTATCTGCTGCTGGAAAGTCGCAACCAGGTCGTACCCCTGACCCTGCCGGAATCCCTGGACAAGGCCGGACTCCAGCGCAGTCTCAATACCGGCCTCAAGCGCTTTGCCAGCGGGCTGTTGCGATCGGTGGCACTCAGCACCCCGGCTCCCGCCAATCCCTATGGCCTCGGCGGTGAACGCTTCAGCCTATTGGAAGAACGACTGCGACAAAACGCCGGTCTGCAACAGACCGACCTCAAATCGGGGCAGGTTCCCGAACAAGCGGATCTCTTGCTGGTGGTCGACCCGGAACGACTGGACAACAAGCAACTCTATGCCATCGACCAGTTTCTGATGCAGGGCGGCACCCTGGTGTTGGCCAGCTCCCCCTTCAATATCGATCTCGGCGCCAAGGCGATCAACGCCCGGAAGCGGCCTTCCGGGCTCGAAGACTGGTTGGCGCATCATGGCATTCGTATTGAAGACAAGTTGGTGTTGGACCCCGAGAACACCCCCTTCCCTATCCCGGTGCAGCGTCGCCTCGGCGGCTTCGTGGTCCAGGAGGTGGTGAGCCTTCCCTACCCCTTCTTCCCCGACATCCGGGGACGGGGAATCGACCAGAGTTCCGGCGTTATGCTCGGCTTGGATCAGATCACCCTGAACTGGCCCTCGCCGATCCAGATCGACGACAAGGCGAACGCTCAACGCCACGTCTATCGCCTGCTGCAAAGTTCGGAACGCTCCTGGACCAGTGATTCCACGGAGATCCAGCCCGATTTCGGAAAATACGGCCAGCTCGGCTTCCCGGAAGGGAAGGAACATTCGCCCCAGCTCCTCGCCGCCGTGGTCGAGGGTCGCTTCGAGTCCTATTTCAAGGGTAAGGCCTCGCCCCTCCTGAGCGAAAACAAAGCCGAAGAGGCGGATGAAGAGGAGCCGACACTGGAAAAATCTCCGGAGAAGAAAGGGATCATCAAAGGCACCATCGATCATTCCCCCGACTCGGCCCGCATCATTCTCATCGCCTCCGGCAGCTTCCTCGGGGACTCGGCCCTGGATCTCGCCCTGGAGGCGACGCGCAGCCGCTACATCGCCCCCTTGCAGTTGGTGGAGAACCTCATCGACTGGTCCTTGGAGGATCGTGGCTTGCTCGCCATCCGCGGTCGCAGTCACTTTTCGCGGCTGCTCTATCCGCTGGAACGGGGAGAACAGATGTTCTGGGAATATTTCAACTATGGGCTCGCCCTCGGCGGGCTCGCCCTGGTGTATATGCTGCATCGCCGACTCCGGCAACGTCGTCGGAGTCGCTTTGAGGCCATCACTCGTTTGGCGGGAGATAACCCATGAAACGGACCCTCTCTGTCCTTGGCTTTCTGCTGGCCGTCCAAATCCTGTTTGCCCTCGGCCTCGCCTGGACCGGGCGTGGTTATGGGAGCGCCAGCCCCGAAACCCCTCTGATCGCTTTCGATCCCGGTCAGGTAGACCGCATCGAGATCGCCCAACCCCAACAGAAAGATGTTGTTTTGCTGAAACGGGGCCAGGACTGGTATCTCCCCGATTTACAGGACTTTCCCGTCGCCGGACCCAATGTCGAGCTGTTGCTGGAGCAACTCCATCGGCTGAAAAAACGCCTGCCGATCACCACCTCCGCCGCCGCGATCGAGCGCTTCCAGGTCCATACCGACAAATTCGAGCGGCGGATTCGGCTCCTGGCCGGCGATCGCGAACTCGGCACCCTGTTTCTCGGCAATTCGCCCGGCTTTCGGCGCCTGCACGCCAGGGCGGCTGGCGATGAGGCGGTGTTCGAGATCGAATTCAATACCCGCGACGCCAGCACCAACGCCAACGACTGGATCAATAAAGATCTGCTGCGCCAGGAGTCGACCAAGATCCAGGGGATGCAGATCAAGGACCTGCGACTCGAACTGCGGGATGGCGCCTGGACCCTGCACCAGACCGACACCAAACTCGACCAGGAAAAGGTGCGCGCCACGGTGAAAAAACTGGCGGAGCTGAGATATCTTGGCGTCCTAGGCACCGAGGAAAAAGCCGAATACGGTCTGCAACCACCAGTATTGGCCGCTTCCCTCAGCCTCGCCGAGGGGAAAAGCCTCGACTATCGTTTTGGCAAGCCGGCCCAGGGCGACAAGGCCGTGCTCAAAACCTCGACACAACCCTATTACTTCGAGATCGCCAACTACAGCCTGGAAGACCTCAGCAAAATTCGTCTGCAAGACTTGGTGGCGACGGTAACCCCGACCCCCGGCAGCGGAACCACGGCTCCCGCGGCGGGCGGGGATTCGGAGCCTCCAGCTCGGTCCGCCGAACCGGTGCAGCAGAACGAGGCCAAGTAATATCAATTCCTTGAGGTTGTCCCTAATCGGCGGGGGAAGGGGGGCCTGAACCCGCCTGAGCCGGTGGAATAACAGAAGGCCTTGAGCGAGCGCCGGTAAGCCGCTCACTCCCGGGCATGAGTTCAGTGGCCCGGGTTTTTGTTCTCTTATTGAGAACAATGTCTTTGAATATTGGCCTATTGTTCTCTGAATAAGAACAGAAACCAGCCATTCCCGGTCGATGCCCGGAACAACCGAGCGCTGATATCCATTCCTGTCGGGCTTTCCTCGCCTTGTCGGATTGGGGGTCGGTCCCCGCCCCGGAGCGCTCGGAAGCCAGCGTTTCCATTCGCCGTTCCAGTAGCCGTCAAGCTCATCTCAAGGAGCGTCCGCTACGACCGACCTACCTCGGCTCGTGCCAGGATTGCTGCAGCAAGGGAAAGACCTCATCCGCCGGTAAGGGATGGCTGTAGTAATAGCCTTGCAGCCGGTCGCAACCCAGGCCGATCAGACTCCCCGCCTGAGCGGGAGTCTCCACGCCCTCCGCCGTGACCTGGAAGCCCAGGCTCTTCGCCAGGGCAACGATGGCCTCGACGATGGCCAGGTTTTCCTTGTCTTCGGGCAGATCCCTGACGAAGCTGCGATCCACCTTGAGGCTGTTCAGCGGCAGACGTTTGAGATAGCTCATGGAAGAGAAGCCGGTACCGAAATCGTCCAAGGCAATCTGTACCCCGACCCGACGCAGGGTCCTGATGGTCTCCAGGGTGATGGCGCTGTGTTCCATCAGGGCGCCTTCGGTGATCTCCAGCTCGAGATACCTGGGTGGCAGGCCCGTGTCTCTGAGGGCGGACATGACCATGTCGAACAGACTTGGGTCCTTCAATTGCAGGGGCGAGAGATTCACCGCGATGCGCACCGCCTTCCCGTTCGCTCGCCAAGCCGCCCCATCCTGACAGGCGGTGCGCAGCACCCAGGCGCCGATGGGGACGATGAGGCCGTTTTCCTCGGCCAGGGGGATGAATTCGAGCGGGGGGATCAGGCCCTGTTGAGGATGACGCCAGCGGATCAGCGCCTCCACCGAACGGAGGCACCCGGACGCCAAGTCCAGTTGGGGCTGGTAACAGAGGTAGAACTCATGGCGTTCCATGGCGAGGCGCAGATTGTTCTCCAGATTGAGCCGCTGCACCGCCCGGGTGGTCAGGGAGGCGCTATAGAACTGACAGTTATCGCGACCCTGATCCTTGGCATGGTACATGGCCGTGTCGGCGTGTTTGAGCAGGGTGACGGCATCCCGGCCGTCATCGGGGGCGATGGCGATGCCGATGCTGACGGTCAACATGACCTCTCGCTCTTCCAACACGAAGGGGCGATGCATCAGGTCACGGATGCGATGGGCCACCAGCATGGCCTCCTCCGCTTGGCTCAGGTCGGTGAGCAACAGGGTGAATTCATCCCCCCCCAGCCGGGCCAGGTTGGAGACGGTCGAGGGTTCCTCCCCCGATGGACGCGACACCATGTCGGACATCCGGATCCCCGTTCGCAGGCGATCCGCGACCCATTGCAAAACCAGATCCCCGACACCGTGGCCGAGGCTGTCGTTGATGGATTTGAAACCGTCCATGTCGAGAAACAACACCGCCAGACGGCTTCCCTGCTGCTGAGTGCGTTGAATCTCCCGGGTCAGGCGATCGAGAAACGATTGGCGGTTCGGCAACCCGGTCAGGCTGTCGAAAAAGGCGAGTTTGCGGATGCGCTGTTCCGCCTCCTTGCGTTCGGTGACATCCCGCACCAGGCACAGGGCCTCCCGCTCGTCGATGGCGACGATGCGGCCCTCGTAGTGACGTTCTTCCCCGGCCTTATCCAGCAGACTGTAGTCGAGGCTTTGCGCCTCGCCGCTTTCCGCGGCCCGGCGGGCGGCCATGAGGAATTCCAGGGTGATCGTGGCCGGGTAGCTGGCGGCAATGGAGCGCCCCACCCGCGGCACCTGAGGTCCCTTGATCCCGGCCCCACCGTTATCCAGTACCAGACCGGCGGCATCCAGGCGAAACAGGGTGTCGGGAATGGCGGCAAGGATGGCGGCGTTGCGGGCATTCGCGGCGTTCAGCGCCTGCAGGGTGGTGGCGGCACGTAACAAATACCTGACCCGATGCCCGATGAGGTTCCAATTGATGGGTTTGGCCAGAAAATCCGTAGCCCCGACCTCATAAGCGCGTTGGATGGAAGCGACGTCATCCATGCCGGTCACCATGAGAATGGGAAGTTCTTCCCCCACCATCCGGCGCAGACTGAGACAGAGATCGAAACCGCTCATGCCCGGCATGTCCACGTCCAATAAGACCATGTCGCAGGCGCAGTGACGAAAGTGGGCCAGGGCGGCCTCGCCGTCGGCGGCCTCGAATACCTGGTATCCCATACCCTCGAGGGCCGCACGCATCAGCATCAAATAGGTCGGATCGTCATCGACCACCAGGATACGAGTCGTCCCGCTCATCCTTCCTCCCGCAGAAACACCTCCCGGCCAGAGATGGCCGGGAGAGAGATGAGTCTCGTCCAGATCGCGAGCCATCGACCATCGGCGCCCAGACCGTCCGTTTCTCTTCGGACACCTGGGCAACCCATCCCCTGGAGCTTCATTGATAGACCTTGGCCGCTAATCTGAGCCACATGGAAATGAGGAAGTTTCTCATGCCCGTGAGGCTTGTCGAGTATTTTTCAACGCTGTCGGACTTCCAGCTTGAGCGCCGACGACTCTCGGCGCTGGAAGATATCCTGTTGAAGGCGGTGTTTGGTAGCAAATCTAGTGTGGTAGCCCTGACGCATTGCTTTTCCCATTCGTTTCTTGGTGAAATATTCAGGATATCAGCCTCTGGCGATGAACCCCCAACCCTCTCCTTTCTCCTTCTGGAGCGGCCTACGGAGGTGGGACGACGGTCGTTCTCAGAGTTGGAGGTGAATGCGAGTGGCGCCTTAGCGACGCCATCCGATCCAATCGATCCTGACCACCGGTCTCCCTGATGGAGACTCAGGGAGACAATCCATGAATACACGGCTTTCCGCCCTGGCCCTGCCCATGGCCCTCGTTGTGTCGCCGGCCTGGGCTTATGACCTGAACGAAAACCTCTCCATCAACCTCACCCTGGCGGCGACCGGGCAGTGCCAGAGCCTGACGAACGGGGACGCTCCGGATTCCTGCCGCGGTGGCCTACCCTTGCAGCTCGAAGGCCTTTACCGCCCGGCCAAGGAGCACGAACTCGGTTTGAAGCTCGGTTTCGCTGCCGGCAATGGCCTGAATACAATTTCCCCCTTTGTACTGCTCCCTTGGGCGGCGGATCTCGAAGACGACGTCAAGCACATCAACGGACGTCACCGCAATTACCTGCTCTCCGCTTGGTACCGTTATGAAACCCAATTCGCCGAAGACCAGAAGTTGGCTGGCACCCTGGGTATCCTGGACGCCACCTCTTACCTTGACACGAACGAATATGCCAACTGCGAATACACCCAGTTCATGAACGAGGCGTTCGTCAACTCCGGGATCTACGGCCTGCCCTCCTATGACAGCGGGGCGGCGGCCCAATGGGAACTCGGCGACTGGTCCCTCGCGGCGGTCGGCATGAACGTTGGCGAGAACGACAACGGCAACAGCTATAACTTCTATGGCGCTCAATTGGCCTACAAACAGGAGAGCGGGTTTGGCCCAGGTCACTACCGCCTGATCCTCTCCGGAACCAATGATCGTTTTCTCGATCCGTCCGGCATCAACAAGAACAAGCGCTTCGCCGGCGGGTTGTCCTTCGATCAAGCCTTTGGCGATGTGATCGGCGGCTTTCTGCGGTTCTCCTGGCAAAACGAGGACCCTTTGGTCGATTACAAATCGCTCTACTCCGGCGGCCTCAATTTCAAGGGCTCGGGTTGGGGCCGCGAGGCCGACAACATCGGCATTGGTTACGCCTATCTTCCCGGCGGCAACAGCAACATCGATCACACCCAGGCCTTCGAGACCTATTACCGGTTTGGCGTATCGGATCAGGTCTCGCTTACGTTCGACCTGCAATGGATGCAGGATCGCTATCGCAACCAGGTGGATGTCCAGGATCCGGAGGGCTGGATCTTCGGTCTGCGTTTCACCGCCATGTTTTAATGGAATAAGCCTCATCCATGACCATCAACGCCGGACAAATCGTTCGTTGGAACGATGACAAGGGCTTTGGGTTCATCCGACCGGATTCGGGGAGTGTCGATATCTTTCTTCACATCACGGCCTTGCCGCCTGGTCAACAACCGAGAATCGGGGCACGGGTTCTCTATAGTGCCGGCGATGACCCCCAGGGTCGTGGACCTCGTGCCCTGAAGGCCGTTATCGAAGCGGCCGAGACCAATGACGCTGGGACACCTCCTGCCCGAACCATGGAGAACCGGGTTCTGAGGAACCAGCAAGCCAGCCGTCAAACCGGGAAGATTCAGACCGGTTCGCCCGCGCACCCCAGACCGAGAAACACGGAGTTGCGCCAGCTCCCCTTGAATGGCCTAACCTTGCTGGTCGCCGGTTGCGCCCTGTTCTGTCTCGCCGGAGCGGTGAGTATGTTTCGGATCAGTCCAATCCCTCTCTTGGCCTATCCAGCCGCGAGTCTGATCCTCTTCCTCCTCTACGCCCGTGACAAGTACAGCGCGATCCATGGGAATTGGCGGGTTCCCGAATCCACGCTGCATCTGATCGAGGCGATGGGTGGCTGGCCAGGAGCCTATGTCGCCCAGCAGATGATGCGCCACAAAACGATCAAGTCCAGTTATCAAGCGGTCTTCTGGCTCATTGTGGCTGTTCATGTCGCCTTCTGGGTTGCCTGGATACTGGATCTCGGATCTTTGCACAGGACTCTGAACGGAGTCTTCGGCACCCTTGGCCGGCGTATCTGAGCCCGGAATACCCCTTGTTTCGCCCTTCCGAGGCCCCATCATCCCATCCCTGAAGGGTACGACTCCCTTGATCCAGGTTGCAGCCTCCCCGGAAATGACCCAAAGTTCCACCACTATGACTCATACCCCTACAATCAGCGCCTCCTCCAGGACCGTCTAGGGCGGTTCGGATATTTCCCACAGGTCAGCCTGATAAGGAACCCATCATCATGAAGCCGCCACCCGCCTTGACCGAAAGCCAGCTTCTCGCCATGCCTGAAACTGAGTATATGAACGATGCGCAACTCGAGTTTTTCAAACAACGGTTGTTGCAGTGGCGTCAGGAACTGCTCCAGAACGCCGCCACCACGGGCGTCCATCTCAAGGAAGTGGAACTCTCCGCGGATCCCAATGACCGGGCGACCACGGAGGAAGAGCACATGTTCGAGCTCAGGATGCGGGATCGGGAGCGCAAACTGCTCTCGAAGGTCAACGCCGCCTTGGCGCGTGTCGACGACGGCAGTTACGGCTTTTGCGAAGACACCGGAGAGCCCATCGGCCTCGCCCGTTTGCTCGCACGACCAACGGCCACGCTCTGCGTGGAGGCCCAGGAGAGACGGGAATATCTGCAACGCCTGCACGCGGATTGAGAATCTCTTTCCCACTACGGATGGAGCCGAGCCGGGCCTTCCCCCGGCTTCGCTCCCCTTCATGCGGCGGCGTCTTTATTTCTGCCGGCAATGATAGATCTGATCCCACCAGCCACAACCGGCCTTGTCGGGAGCCGGGGCATCGAAAGGAAACCAGGTCGGTCCGCAAAAGCGGTACGCGCAGACTTGGTCCAGAATCTTGCATTGGGCCTTCAGTATCCGTTGACAGACCCTCTTCCCCCGCTGCCAGGAGCAGACCTCTTCTTCGGGAGGATCGCAATACTTGGCCATCAGGATGTCGCAACCTCGCGGCCGCTTACCCTCCAGGCTTTCCTGGGCGAGCGTCTGATGCCACTCGTCCGGGTAGCCGGTATCCAGGACGAGGCTCAGCCGACAGGTCATCGCATCGCGGCTGTCGTTGGGACAGCAACAGACCCGATTATCCCCGGGTTGATTGTCACCTACGCAGCAGCAATCGTCGGTCGGTTCCGGAGGCGGACAGTCGCCGTTGGTGCAGTCGGGCGGGGGCGGCGGACAGTCGCCATTGGTGCAGTCTGGTGGCGGCGGGGGACAATCGCCGTTGGTGCAATCGGGCGGTGTCTGCGCCGCTGCCGGGTTGATCCCCAGCCCCCCATCCCTTCCGCCGCCCAGCAGGAAAAGGGCGGCGCCGATCAGCAAAACACCCCATAACCCTTTCATTTACCTACTCCTTCGAGGCCTTAACTCGACTGGCGAAAGCATTTTCTACCTTGAATTTAGTCTGTGATTACTGGAAAGGACAGGGGGAAAACCTTCGCGGATTGCTCCAGATCAAGCTGACTTTCAAAAGGTTATCCCCTTTCTGAATACATTCGATGCGTCCAAGCGGAGGAGCGCGGGCACCGTCCTTGAATTCACCGCGAAGAGCAGGACCTAACAGGGAAAGGTCAGAGCGCTCAGAGGCTCCGGGCATCGACGGAAAATGCTCCATTTTTGTTCTTATCAAGAGAACAATACCAAATTTCAGGCCTGATTTGTTCTCCATTGGAGAACACGAAACCGGTTCAAAGCGCCCGTGCCCGGAGCGCCTACAGAGGTAGGGGCCAGCCGAGATGGCTCCCCTGTCTCTCGCGGTCGAGGGCATGGTCTTTCTGAACCCAGCGTCGGGTTCCCAATGACAGAACGGATGAGGGCGCCAACCCCCCGCCACCGATGCGGGGAAAAGCAAAGGAACTGGTATGACATCCCTTCGTTTTCCCCTGGCTGGTGTTTGGGCTGGGGGACGAAGAGGCCGCCGCGCCGGTTTATGTTCAGGTCCGACCTGATCTCGGCGGGCAGCCTGAGCGGCTTATGGAAGATGGATGGCCGTTAGTCCGGGATGGTCTTGGACTCATGGACCTCTTGTTCGAGGATCTCGATGCTTTTGAGCAAACTCTCGGACACATCGATCAACTCTTCCATCAGTTTTTTGGCATTGTCCTGCCGACGTTGTTCGAGTTTGGCCTTGGTGGAAAGGAAGCGTTGCAGCCAGGTCTCCCCCTCGCCGCTGTAGATGGAATAGATGCGGGCATAGATCGCATGCAACATCTCATGCGGGGATTCGATGGCGCGAAAGCTGTCCAGATCGCCGAGGCTGCTATTCCCATCCCCGTAATACCATTTGCCGAAATCGCAGTCGGTATGGCGTTTGGGAACCTTGTCATCGGTGACCGGGACGCCGGCTATCAAGGCCTGGGCGAAACTGCGCCATTTGATGTGGGCGGATTTGGCGCGGCGAATCGCGTTCAGTGCTTCGGTTTTATTCATCTTTTTTTCCAACCTTGAGGGTATTCTGGCGGTTATTACTTTTTTTCCGTGACACATCCATGATCGCAGGGACCCGATAAGGAGCCGCGTTCTTCTTCCAGAAAAGACACAGGCTCCTGATCAACCTGAGGGACGCTTCCGGGTTTCCCGGCGGGGCCGGCTGCATGACAGGGAGGCAAGCGTCCACTCCCTGGGCTTTCGGTTGTTCCTCGTCTGGCCCCCGAACGAATCCGCTAGTAACACAGAAATAACACGGCCTGCCAGAATTTCAACAGGCAAGGACGCCTGAAGCTGGTTCTCCCCTTTATTTCGGGCCACGGCGGACCGGGCGCCTGGATGGTGGCCGAGCCTGTATCACCAAGGGTGCAAGAGGCGGATGTTCCGACTGATCACCTGGTCTGCGATGATACGAAGCCTTCCCAGCGGGCAATGAAGAGCGGATGCCTGGGCCCGGCTGTTTTTTTGGTCTTTGTCTTTTCAGAGCGAGCAACAATCATGCAAGAAACCAAGCTAGGCTTCATCGGACTCGGCATCATGGGTCGCCCCATGGCCCTCAATCTGCTCAGGGCCGGTTACCCCCTGTGGGTCTATGGGCGCCGCGCCACGAGTATGGATCCGCTGATCCAGGCCGGTGCCCAGGGTTGCGCCTCGCCGCAAGAGGTCGCCGGGCAGGCGGACATCGTCTTCACCATGGTGTCGGCCACCTCGGATGTCGAAGCGGTGGTACTCGGCGAACAGGGGGTCATCCTGGGGGCCAGACCGGGTTCCATCCTGATCGACATGAGCACCATCTCCCCTTCCGCCACCCGCCGCCTGGCTCAAAGGCTGGCCGAACGGGACATCGCCATGCTGGATGCCCCGGTATCCGGCGGCGAACAGGGGGCCATAGCCGGGACGCTGTCGATTATGGTCGGGGGCCAGGCGGAGACCCTCGCCCGGGTGCGGCCCCTGTTGGAATTGTTGGGAAAATCCATCATCCATGTGGGCGATCATGGGGCCGGTCAGGTGGCCAAGGCCTGTAACCAAGTGGTCGTGGCCCAGACCATGGCGGCTGTCGGCGAGGCTCTGATCCTGGCACGCGCCTCCAGCGTCGACCCGGCCCGGGTGCGGGAGGCCCTGCTCGGTGGTTATGCCTCCAGCCGGGTGCTCGAAACCCACGGCCAACGCATGTTGCAGGAAGATTACCAACCCGGCTTCAAGGCCCGGCTTCATCGCAAGGACATGGGGATTGCCATGGACACCGCCGCCGAACTGGGCCTCGCCCTCCCTGGCGCTGCCCTGGTGGGACAATATCTCAATGCCTTGGTGGGGGCCGGAAAGGGTGAGCTGGATTCCTCGGCGATCTATTGGTTGCAGAACCGGCTCGCCAACCTACCTGAGGATAGCGAGGATCTGATCGGGAAAGAGAGCATCGAAGGCTGTTAACCCCCGCCCCCGGGTCCGGCCCCGGGGGTCGAACGCCATCAGGGCGTGGGTGACTTAGGGAGCCGCTCCAGGATTTCCTGAAGTTTGGTCTCGATGCGGTCGAGTCGATCCATGAAGTCGAGATGCCGTTCCAACATCATCATCAGGGGATCGGCCATCATCGACGACCAGGGTCCCCATCTTGGCGTCCCTCCCGGACCAGGCCCGGCCAATCCTCCTGGTCCCCATCCGGAGCCGGCAGGGTTATAGCCGCCGCTGCCGCCACGGTCAGGACCCGGCATAAGGGACGGCTCGTTCGCCCCCATGGGGAAGGGCGGGTTTCCCGAAAGTTCGGGATAGGAACGGGGACCGCTTCCGGCACCGCCAAACTCCGTTCCCGGGGCGCTTGAGGCGGGGAGTCCTCCCGGGAGGGCACCTGTCCCCCAGGGAGAACCGAAGCGGCTGGCCGTTCCCCCGGGATAGACACCGCCGGGAGGAGGAAGACCGCCCCCGGAACCCGGGTAGGCGCTCCCACCCGGCCCGGATTGACCCGGGGCGGCGTAACCGCCCGGAGCGCCTCCACCCATCCAGGTCGAACCCGGGAACGCCCCCCCTTGACCCGGACTTCCCGACATCATCCAGTCAGCCGGTGGATTCGGCCTGGAGGCCGAGGGACCGTAAGCGGGGCCTGGAGACGACTCCGTCATCGGCGCACCCACATATCCACCGCCAGGGGGTGGCAGCGAAGAAGCCGCGGAATAGGAACCCGGTCCCGGGCCGGAGGCGAATGGAGTTCCGGATGGAGGAGCCATCCTGCCCGCGTCCGGCCACCCGGCCTGGGCCGATCCGCCATCCGGGGTGGATGAGATACGGGGCGCGGCTCCCGGTTCCTGATAGATCTGGATCAAGGGGGCGCTGCTGTCCATCCGGGGTGCCCCCCCGCCGACGGACATGGCCGCCTGGGTCCCTCCCGCCACCAAGAGGGGGACGAGGGCCAGGGTCAAGGAAATCTGTCTGTTCATCTTGCTTGTCCTCTTCAAGTACGGCGACACAGAAACAACTCATCCCGTCCTTGGGAATATCGATCGCGACGATTCAACCAGAGCGATGGAGCACAGCATCTTCCGCTGGGTCTCATAACCCTTATTCTGGCAGGATGTGGGTGGATTTCAGTCATATTCCTTATCCTTCCAGGTGCGGATCACCGCGAACACCTCGGCCTCCAGGTTCAAGGGGCGCCGGGCCTGTCGCTCCGCCGCCTGCCACACAACCGCTTGATCGGTGCGAAGAAAGGGATTGGTGGCCAACTCCAGGGCCAGGGTCGAGGGTACGGTCGGAATGCCGGCGGAACGGTCGGACTGGGCCCGGGCCTGTCGATCCAGGATCGCCCGGCTCTCCGGCTCCACCCAGCGGGCGAAGCCGAGATTCTCCAGTGTGTACTCATGGGCACAGTACACCAGGGTTTCCGGCGGCAAGGCCCGCAGACGGCAAAGGGAATGATGCAGATCCGCCAGGGTGCCGCTGAACACCCGGCCGCAACCGGCGGTAAAGAGGGTATCACCACAGAACAAGGCACCATGACCCAGATAGGCGATATGACCGGCGGTATGGCCGGGGACATCCAGCACCTGTAGGGAAACATCCATCCCGGGCAGGTCCACCCGTTCCCCTTCGCCGAGGGCCCGGGTGCGTCCGGCAATGCGTTCCCGGGCCGGGCCGAACACCGGGATGCCTGGATAGGCCGCCAGCAGACCAGGGATTCCCCCCACATGATCTCCATGCGGATGAGTGATCAAAATGGCGCCGAGGCTGAGATCTTCCGCCCGCAACCGCTCGATCACGGGTTCCTCGTCGCCGGGATCGACGACCGCCACCCGTCGGTTCCCGGGTTGTCGCAACAGCCAGATATAGTTATCCGCAAAGGCTTGGATGGGTTCTATCGCCAACATAGAGATTCATGACTCCTGGGGTTTCGAACGGAGAGAGCCAGACCAGGGCTACTGCCAGAAAGAATGGCTCGGCGTACAATCAATATCAGGCTCCCTGTCCCAACCTCAAGCGGAAATCCCAGCGTGAACCTGTATCGCATCGCCTTCATCAACCAGGGCAAGGTCTACGAAATCTATGCCAAAAACCTGCGCCAGGGCGAGCTTTACGGTTTTGTCGAGGTGGAAGGGCTGATCTTCAATCAATCCGCCACGCTGTTGGTGGACCCGGCTGAAGAAAGGCTGAAATCCGAGTTCGCGGAGGTGCGCCGGACCTTCATTCCCATACAGGCCGTCATCCGCATCGACGAGGTGGAAAAGCAGGGGCAGAGTCGCATACTCGACTCTGACAAAGACAACAAGATCACCCCTTTCCCTGGTACTCTCTATCCGCCGGATCGTAAAAAAGATGTCTGACCAGCCCGGTCGACCCTGATTCGAATCACCAGCCGATGAAGAAGGATGCGGAATCGATGAAACCCCTCGCCCAAGTTCGTGATGCCCTGCTGCACCAACGTGAGGAACTCAATCAGCGCCTGGGCAAGCTGCATGCCCCCACCCGACGGAACGAAGACCCGCTCACGGCCGATTTCGCCGAACAGGCCATCCAGCGTCAGAACGACGACGTCATCAGCGCCCTCGAACAGGCCACCCAGGCGGAACTGGTACAGATCAACCACGCCCTCGCCCGTATCGACTCCGGAGACTACGGTTACTGTGTGGAATGCGGGGTCGAGATCCCGGAGAAACGACTGCTGGTGTTGCCCTACACCGAACGCTGCGTCCAATGCGCCGACAAAGCGGCGCGGGGTCATTAACGACCCTTCCGCCTCTCCCATCGAGCAGCCAAGAAAGCCGCGAATTGCGGTTATCACTGTCCTCGACTGAAGCCGCCTGTCAGCCGGTCTGACCTCTGGTCTCACCCAGGATCACGGCCAACCGTCGAGAGCACCCGCAGCAAAGAGAGACAACAAGGTCTACGCTTGGTGGATCGAGTCAGCGGCGGCATGCCACCAAGGAATCCGACCATCATCAAGCAAGAGAGGTATCCATGACACTCAAAAATACCCCGGCCGCTTATGGCAGCGCGACCCGGTTCTTCCATTGGGCCGTGGCGGCGCTGGTGGGCTTTCAGTTCGGCAGTATCCTGCTCTTCCGGGTTCTGGAGGAAGGCGGCACGGATCTGGCGTGGACTGTCCTCAATGCCCATAAAACCGCCGGTGTGCTGGTTCTGATCCTGAGTGCCTTGCGCCTGCTCTGGCGCCGCCTCAGTCCCCTGCCGGACTGGCCGGCCAACTTCGACGCCTGGGACAAGCGCTTCTCCCATGTCGCGGAGTACGGACTTTATATGGTGATGTTCGTCATGGCGCTGAGTGGGATCGGCATCGAACTGGTCGGAGGCCACTATGTGCCCTTCTTCGATCTGTTCCACCTGGACGGGCGGCCTTGGTTTCTGCACTTGGGCGCCGCCTCCCATGCGGCTGAGATCAAGGCGGCGCGGAACGCCTTGACCATGCCACTGCTGCGGGATTTACTGGTGGGGCTGCATGTCCTGACCGCCTTCGCCACCCTGGCCCTGCTCGCCGCCCACCTGACCCATATCGTCCGCCACCAATTGGGCCTGCGCGACGGCCTGCTGCGGCGGATGCTCCCCGGCGCCAAAGGGGAATAGGGAGAGTTCCAGGATGAAAAAGGTATCTGTCGCCTGTTGGTCCGAGCTGCCGGACCGCACTCCCACCGCCGCCCTGGTCGCCGGGGTCGATCTGGTCATCGTCCGCCTGGGTGAGAAGGTCAGCGTGTTCTATGGTCGCTGCCTGCACCGGGGCGCCCTGCTGGCCGACGGCTACGTGCAGGGCGAGGACTTGGTCTGCGGCCTGCACCACTGGGATTACCGCGTCGAGACCGGCGTCAGCGCCTACAACAACGAGGAGGCGTTGCCCCGTTTCAATGCCTGGGTGGAAAACGACCAGGTCCTGGTGGACGAGGACGAGATCCATGCCTGGGCGGCGGCCCACCCCCAACCCTATGACCGCGACTCCTACCAGGGGGCGTTCGCGGACACTCACGGCACGCCGGACGAGCCCTATGTGCGCCACATCCGCGAACTTGCCGCCCATGGTTTGAAACGTGTCGGCCACCATGGCCCGGTCTCGGCGATGGGGGTGCCGCGACACAGTCTGCCGAACTGGGACGACCTACAGATCCTCACCGGCCAACTGGCGCGGCTGCCCTTACTTGAAACCGAGCCGGTCGATACCGAACTGGTGATCGGCCCGAACGCCAAACGACCCTTGCGGCTGAAGATTCCACTCATCGTCAGCGATATGAGCTATGGCTCACTGTCCGAGGAGGCCAAGGTGGCGCTGGCGCTCGGGGCCGAAGGGGCCGGCACGGGGATCTGTTCCGGCGAGGGCGGCATGCTGCCCGAGGAGCAGGCGGCGAATAGCCGCTACTTCTACCAGCTCGCCAGCGCCAGGTTCGGCTGGAGCCTGGACAAGGCCCAGCGGGCTCAGGCCTTCCACTTCAAAGGTGGACAAGGAGCCAAGACCGGCACCGGCGGCCACCTGCCCGGCGTCAAGGTGAGCGAGAAGATCGCCGCCGTACGCGGCTTGAGCCCAGGACAAGCGGCCATCAGCCCGCCGCGATTTCCTGATCTGTTCACCGCCGCCGACTTCCGGCGTGTCGCCGACGAGGTCCGCGAGATCACTGGCGGCATCCCTATCGGTTTCAAGCTCTCGGCCCAGCATATCGAGCTGGACCTCGACTTCGCCCTTTCGGCGGGAGCCGAGTACATCATTTTGGATGGTCGCGGCGGCGCCACGGGCGCGGCCCCCATCCTGTTCAAAGAGCATATCTCGGTGCCCACCATGGCCGCCCTGGCACGGGCGCGCCGACACCTGGACAGCCGCGGCCGACGCGATCTGACCCTCATCATCACCGGCGGCTTGCGCACCGAGGCGGACTTCGTCAAGGCCCTGGCCCTGGGCGCGGACGGCGTGGCGCTGGCCAACAGCGCCCTACAGGCCATCGGCTGCCTGGGGATGCGGGCCTGTCACACCAACAACTGCCCGGTGGGCATCGCTACCCAGAAAGAGCACCTGCGGACCAGGCTCGATGTTCCCACCGCCGCCCGTCGCCTCACCAATTACCTTGAAGCAAGCGTGGCGCTTATGTGCGTCTTGGCGCGGGCCTGCGGACATGACCGTTTGGCGGGCTTCTGCCTCGACGATCTCACGACCTGGAAGCGGGACGCCGCCTATCTGACCGGCGTGTCCTACGCCGGCGTGGTACCGCTTTAGAAGCGGTTTGGAAACTCTTGCCTCCCGGGCATCGAGCGGAAAGGCCCAATTTTTGTTCTCTTTTTAGCAACAAATAAAGAAATAAAGCCTGTATTGTTCTCTTATTGAGAACAAAAATCGCAGGCACAGACCCTGGCCCCGAGGCGCGAAGGCTGTAACGAGACTTTCCAAACAGCTCCTTAGCCCATATTTCTCACCAGTTGTCCAACTGCGGACGCCGATCGGCTCGCTACGGCATCTAGGCGGAGACGGCTATCGGCTCTTTGCGGCCTCCTCCTCATCATGCTACCTTCCACCGCCTTGGGTCAGTCAGGGCGACTCGGTCCCCCGTTTTCTTTTCCTGAAAGGAGCCGATGGCCAACCTATTCCCACAAGTCGGTATCATCAGCAAGCAAGGTGACCAGAACCTGCAAGCCACGCTGGTGCAACTCGTCGAGTACCTGCGTCAACGGGGCTGCCAGATCCATGTCGATGAGCCGACCGCCAAACAACTGGGGCTGGCCTCCCTCCAGGGCGATCCACTCGCGGTCATGGCCAGTCACAGCGATCTGGTGATCGCCGTCGGCGGGGATGGCACCATGTTGCGGGCCGCGCGTTGCGTGGCGGTCCACAATGTGCCCCTGCTCGGTATCAATCTCGGTCGACTCGGCTTCCTGGCCGATGTCTCGCCGGCGCTGATGGCGGATACCCTGGATCAGATATTTTCCGGCGAGTACATGGAAGAACTCCGCTTTCTCCTGCATACCACGATCGGTAATCCGTCCCATCCCGGCCATCCCCATCGGGCCTTGAACGATGTGGTGATCCACAAATGGAACACCGCCCGGATGATCGAACTGGAAATCTATATCGACGGGCAATTCGTCGATTCCCAGCGCTCGGATGGACTCATCGTCTCCACGCCGACGGGTTCCACCGCCTACGCCCTCTCCGGCGGCGGCCCGCTGATGGCGCCGGATCTGAACGCCATGGTCCTGGTCCCCATCTGCCCCCATACCCTGAGCAATCGTCCCCTGGTCATCAGCGGCGACAGCCGCATCGATATCGAGATCTGCACCCACCACTACCAAAATATTCGGGTGAGTTGCGATGGTCAGCCCAACCTCCCGATCGGCAACCGCGACTGTGTGACCATCCGCAAGGACGAGCACAGGATCCGGCTCATCCACCCCTGCGAGCACAATCACTTCGAGATCCTGCGGGCCAAGCTCGGCTGGGGCGAGCTGCCGCCACGCTGACAGCCATAGGTTCGTTCCATGCTGACACAGCTCCATATCCGCAATCTCGCCGTCATCAGCGAGTTGCTGGTGGAGATGGCCCCGGGTATGACGGTCCTCACCGGTGAAACCGGGGCGGGAAAATCCATCCTCATCGATGCCCTGGGTCTCGCCATCGGCGACCGCGCCGAGAGTTCCATGGTACGTAGCGGCGCCGAACGCGCCGAGGTGTCCGCCACCTTCGCCCTGAGTAGCGGGACCGAGGTCGCCCAATGGCTGGAGGAAAAGGCCTATGACCACGAAGGGGACTTGGTGCTGCGGCGTCTGGTCAACCGGGATGGTCGTTCCCGGGCCTTCATCAACGGCACACCGGCGCCGTTACAGGCGTTGCAGGAACTCGGCGAGAAACTGGTCGATATCCATAGCCAGCATGCCCACCAGTCGCTGCTGCGTCGCGCCGAGCAACGGCGCCTGCTGGATGAATACGGCGGACTCGTCGGGATCGGCAGCGCCTTGGCTTCTTTGGTCCGGGACTATCGCACCAGCTCCCGCCAGGCGGCCCAATTGCGAGAGGCCGCCCGCGACCGCCTCAGCCGCATGGAGTTCATCCGCTATCAGATCCAAGAGTTGCGTGGCCGCGTCCCCTCTCCGAACGAGCTGGTCCAACTGGAAGAGGAACATGCCCGGCTCAGTCATGCGGAGCGCCTGAAGACGGGAGCCGCCCAGCTCCATCACCTCCTCTACCAGGGCGATGCGGCCCTGCATGCCGGGCTGGCGAAGGCCGTCAGCGAACTCGGCCACCTGCGGCGGATCGACCCCAAGCTCGGGGAGCCGTTAGGGATGCTGGAAGAGGCCATGATCCAGGTTCAAGAGGCCGCCAACGGCCTGCGCACCTATCGGGAGGGGCTCGACCTGGACCTCGGTACCCTGCATCGGATCGAGTCACGGCTGACGGAGATTCAGGATCTGGCGCGCAAATACCGGGTGCCGCCCCATGAACTCAGTCGCTTGTTGCTGGATCTGGAGACGGAACTGGAAGCCCTGGACCGGGCGGATATCCGGCTTGGCGAACTGGAACAGCAGGAACAGGGGCTCCGCCTCCGTTATCAGGATTTGGCCGTGGAACTCAGTCGCCGCCGTGCCGAGGCGGCCGGACGCCTGGCGACGGCGGTCAGCGAGCAGATATCCTCCCTGGGGATGAGCGGTGGTTGTTTCAGCATCCGCTTGGAACCCCACGGCCAGGATGAACCCAACCCCATCGGCCTGGAAGAGGTGGAATTCGTCGTCGCCCTGAATCCGGGATTGCCGCCCCAACCCCTGGCCAAGGTGGCCTCCGGCGGCGAGTTGTCGCGAATCAGCCTCGGGATCCGGGTGGTAACCACCCGTTACGGACGGATCCCCACCCTCATCTTCGATGAAGTGGACGTGGGTATCGGTGGACGGGTCGCCGAGATCGTCGGGCGTCTGCTGCGTACCCTGGGGGCGGATCGGCAGGTACTGTGCGTGACCCATCTGCCCCAGGTGGCCGCCATGGGTACCGAACACCTGCAAGTCAGCAAGGAGACCTCACACCAGATGACCCTTATCAGCCTCCGCCACCTCACGCCCGCGCAACGGGTCGAAGAAATCGCCCGCATGCTGGGCGGGATCGAGATCACCCCCCAGACCCTGGCCCATGCCAGGGAAATGGTCGAGCGTTCGGGTGCCCTCCAGCCGCTTTGATCAGGGAAGACGGGCTTGAAGCCGAGGGCGGCAGACTCAAGACCGATCAGGGATCGGCTTAGTAGGGCCGCACTTAAATAGAGGAAACAAGCCATGCCATGGGGAGTGGGTACATGGGTGGTCCCGCCTGACCTACGTATAAAAAATCGAGTAGATATAACAACATCCGCTTTCCTCTCCCTTCGGGAGGGGCTAGGGTGTCAGCTCACCACTCGATACTTCGGCTCCTCTGTACGAGACGCTCGATGGTTCCGGGCATCGACTGGAAACAGCCACATTTGTTCTTCTTTAGAGAACAATAGATCAATATTTTTCTCCATTTAAGAACAGAAGGTCGGGTAACAGCGCCCAGGCCCGGGAGCGGCTAAAGGTTGTCTTAGGCGCCGACCCAGATCTCTGAGAGCCGTTCCGCCTGTTCCAGCACCGTCCGCGTGGCCCTTTCCTGTTTGTCGGGTGGGTAGCCATACTTGCGGAGGATGCGTTTGACGATGACGCGCAACTGGGCGCGAACGTTTTCGCGGACCGTCCAGTCGATGGTGACATTCTTCCTTACAGTCTCGACCAGTTCACGGGCTATCTTGACCAGCGTCGGTTCGCCGAGGACCTTGACAGCGCTGTCATTGACTTCCAAGGCATCGTAGAAGGCGAGTTCGTCTTCGTTCAATTTCAAGTCTTCGCCGCGTTTGTGGGCGGCGCGCATGTCTTTGGCGAGCTGGATCAGCTCCTCGATGACCTGGGCGGTTTCGATGGCGCGGTTCTGGTACTTGCGGATGGCCTGTTCCAGCATTTCGGCGAAGGAACGAGCCTGAACGACATTGCGCCCTGAGCGGTTCTTGATCTCCCCCTTGAGCAGCTTCTGCAGCAGCTCGACTGCAAGGTTGCGCTGGGGCATGCCGCGCACCTCGGCGAGGAATTCGTCGGAGAGGATGGAGATGTCCGGTTTCTTGAGGCCGGCGGCGGCGAAGATGTCGATCACTTCGTCGGAGACGACCGCCTTGGAAATGATTTGCCGGATGGCGTGTTCCAGTTCTTCGTCGGTCTTGCGCTCACCGGGCGTGCTCTTGGCGAGCACGGCACGAACAGCCTGGAAGAAGCCTACGTCGTCCCGAATCTCCAGCGCCTTTTCGTGGGGTACTGCGAGCGCGAAGGCTTGGGACAACTCGGTAACCGCCCGCAATAGGCGGTTCTTGCCGTCTTCCTGGCTGAGTATGTGTTCTTGTGCCGCTGGCAATAGCGAGAGCCGTTCCTGCGGGGTGCCTGATACCCATTTCGACCAGTCGAGGCCGTGGAACAGGCCCAGACAGACCTCGTACTTCTCCAGCATTACGGCTACAGCTTCGGCCTGGTCCAGCGCCGTCTTGCCGGTGCCGCCGCTCTCGGTGTAGGTCGCGAGCGCCTTCTTGAGTTCGTCGGCCAAGCCCAGGTAGTCCACCACCAGCCCACCCGGCTTGTCCTTGAATACGCGGTTCACGCGGGCGATGGCCTGCATCAGGCCGTGGCCGCGCATCGGCTTGTCCAGGTACAGGGTATGCAGGCTCGGGGCGTCGAAGCCGGTGAGCCACATGTCGCGCACGATGACGAGCCGGAACGGATCCTTGGCGTCACGAAAGCGCAGCGCCATGTCTTCGCGGCGCTCCTTGTTGCGGATGTGTGGCTGCCATCCCAGCGGGTCGGTGGCCGAGCCGGTCATGATGACCTTCATCGAGCCCTGATCATCCGCCTCACGGGCCCAATCAGGCCGCAGCCTGGCGATGGCGTTGTACAAATCGACGCAGATGCGCCGGCTCATGCCTACCACCATGGCCTTGCCTTCGAAGGCAGAAAGGCGGTTCTCGAAGTGGTCCACAAGGTCGCGGGCAATGAGGCTGATACGGTTCTCCGACCCCACCACGGCTTCGAGCTGCGCCCACTTGGTCTTGAGCTTTTCCTTGCGCTCCACCTCCTCGCCTTCGGTGACCTCCTCGAACTCGGGGTCGATCTTCGGGCGCTCGGCCTCTTTCAGTTCCAGTTTGGCGAGGCGGCTTTCGTAATAGATCGGCACCGTGGCACCGTCCATCACCGCCCGCTGGATGTCGTAGACGCTGATGTAATCGCCGAACACCGCGCGGGTATTGGCGTCGGTCTTTTCAATTGGTGTGCCGGTAAAGCCAATGAACGAGGCCTGCGGCAACGCATCGCGCATGTGCCGGGCATAGCCGTCGATGAAGTCGTACTGGCTGCGGTGCGCCTCGTCGGCCATGACCACGATGTTGCGCCGCTCGGAGAGCACCTCCATCCTTCCCCCTCTCCCCCCGGGAGCGGGCTGGGGTGAGGGCGCATTTCTCCCCTCTCCCAGCGGGAGAGGGGTTGGGGGTGAGGGAAACTCAGGGAAGAACTTCTGGATGGTGGTGAACACCACGCCGCCGGAGGCAACCTTCAGTTTCTCGCGCAGGTCGGCGCGGTCGGTGGCCTGCACCGGCGGCTGACGCAGCAGCTCCTTGCACGCAGCGAAGGTACCGAACAACTGGTCGTCCAGATCGTTGCGGTCGGTGATAACGACGATGGTGGGGTTCTCCATCGCCGGGTGCAGGATCACACGTCCGGCGTAGAAGGCCATGGTCAGGCTCTTGCCCGAGCCCTGCGTGTGCCACACCACGCCCACGCGCCGATCGCCGAGCTCGCCGCCGGGCTTGAGGCCCGCGTCATAGCGGCCCGGCGTCTCGGCAATTCCTGCCGCGCCGATCTGGGCCGCGCGCAGCGTTTCCTCCACCGCCACGTTCACCGCGTGGAACTGGTGGTAACCCGCCATTTTCTTGATGATCTTGCCGCTACCGTCGTCCTCGAACAGGATGAAGTAGCGCAGCAGATCGAGAAACCGGCGCTTCTCGAACACGCCTTCCAGCACCACCTGCAACTCGGTAAGTTGCAGGGGCGCGTCCTCGCGCCCGGTGATGGTGCGCCATGGCTTGAACCACTCCTTGCCAGCACCGATTGCGCCGATGCGCGCCTGTGCACCATCGGAAATAACGAGGGCGGCGTTGGTGGTAAAGAGCGCCGGTATTTGGGTTTGATAGGTCTGAAATTGCTGCCATGCACTCCAGATCGTGGCGTTTTCGTCAGCGGGGTTCTTGAGCTCGATCAATGCCAGCGGTAGGCCGTTGACGAACAACACCACGTCCGGCCGGCGGGTTGGGGCGCAGGGCCCTTCGCCCCGACGCTCCGTGACGGTGAAATGATTTAAGGCTAGACAGTCGTTGTTGTCGGGCTGGTCGAAGTCGATCACCCGCGCCTGCGCACCGGCAATCGAGTCATCCTTGCGGCGAAACTCAACATTCACACCATCGACCAGCATCCGGTGCACGGCGCGGTTACGTTCCAACAGGGATGGCGCGTCGGTGCGCGACAGCTTGCAGTAGGCGTCTTCGAGCGCTTCGGCGGGCAGCTTGGGATTGAGCCGCACCAGCGCCTGCCGCAAGCGGCCTTCGAGCACCACGTCGCGGTAGTTCGGGTCGCGGCGCTCCGTGCCCCGTTCGCCCGGCGCGATCTCGGGACCGTGCCTGACTTGGTAGCCGAGATCGGTTAGCCAGCCCAGCGCGGCATCCTCGACGGTGGATTCGGTCAATCGGGCCATGGAGCGTTTCGTTCGGTCAGGATGGCCGCCGGATTCTCGCGGTCCATCTCCCATCGCATCGGATTCTCGGCGATGTATTGTCGGATACGGTGCAGAGACTCGTCGTCGCGGATGATGTGTTCGTAGTAATTGCGTTGCCAGACCCGTGCGCCAGGGGTGTTGCGGTAGATGTTGATGCGTTTGGTTGCCGCGGATTTGAATCCGGCGATGAACGATCCCAAGGACCGCCGCGCACGCTGCGGGATTGCATTGGGCAAGGGCGCGGGGTTTTGTTGGGACGCGGGGTCATGCAGGGGCGCACGGCCTGGTTGGGGCGCGTCATGTAGGGGCGCACGGCCGTGCGCCCCTACAGCGCCGGTCATTCCGTCACCGGGTTCCACAATCCACAGGATCCCGTGAATGTGGTTGGGCATGACCACGAATTCATCGGCGAACAATTCGATTTCCTGGCGGATTTCCGCCGATTGAAACCATTCCGCCCGCACCATTTCCCCGAAAACGTTCACCCCCATTTCGCCATTGACTACCTCGCCAAACATACAGGCGCGGTCCTGCGCGCAGACCGTGACAAAATACGCGCCCTCCTGCGCGTAATTGTATCCTTTCACACGGAGGCTGCGGCGACGATGGCATTCAGGGTCATACGTCATAGCCCGCGCTCCTTCAGAAACCGCTCGGTGTCCCGAATGCGCAGGTGGCCGGAGATGAGTTTGGGCAGAAGTGTGTCGCGTAGAGTTGCAAGGTTAAGGGACTCGCGGTCGTTCTCTGCCATCTTTGCGAGAAACGGGCCGGTAATGCGTGAGAATGCTTCTATGACTCGGTCCGGCGCCTTCAACATCTGGGTTGCCGCCACTACTTCGGGACGAACCGCAGGGTAAGCCGCGCCGTCAGCCAAATGTGCGAGTCGGTCGATGTTGTCGGCGGCCGTCGCAGCGAGATACACGAACTCCGCGTAGTCGCGCCGTAATGGCCTGAGAACAGCAAACCCCGTGCTGGCGGTAAGTCCATTTTGCGAGGTCAAAGCGTACGAACCATTCCCGGGGCGAACCGTGCCGACGATTGTATCTTGGGGTCGAAGCACACGCTGTGCGCGGCTCGGCGCTTCCTTCTGGGTATACATCGTGATTTCTTCGATTCTTCCCCACTTCGTATTGGAGAGATCGACGTAATTGATAAGCAAGGGACGTGTTTCCTTCGACCATGTCTCGGGATTCAAAGTCGCAAAATCGAAGAGAGTCGCAATCTCCCACCCCTCCGGAATCTCGCCCAGTTCGGAGTCCTCGAAGGACTCCGGAAAGAGGTCGGCGATGGCCGTAGGGGCGCACGGCCGTGCGCCCCTACATTTGGCGCGGACGGGGTCGAAGTCCACGAACCAGGATTTGAAGAGCGCCCGCGCCATGGCCTCCAGCGTTTCGTTCATGCGCCGGTTCAGTTCGATCTTGTCGTCCAGTGTGCCGAGGATGTGGACGATGGCGCGTTGCTGAGCCAGTGGCGGCAAAATTATTGGCACGCGCTCGATGATATTTTGATTCAGGGACGCCATCGTCGTGCCCGTTGCATGTTGAAGTAACCACGAACGGCTGTTCTGGCTTTGAAGCTGGTATGCCACGAATCGCGGATCGCACGTTTTTGGAAGACGGAGTCGAATTCCATCGGATCCCAGAAACCACCCCGCTTGTTCTGGCTTCACGATCGCGGATCGGTCAACTGCGCCTTTGCGACCAAACACGATATCGCCGGCCTCAAGTAGATATTCGGGAAGGCGCTCGACAACTTCACACGGCGCCTTCGGCGTCTTGTCGTGAACGCGTAATGCGCCATAACCAACCTCTCCGACGGAGATAAGTGGTACTCCTTCGGTCGAGTATTCTTTTGCCTTCAGGGTCGTCCCGAAGGGGCCCGTCTTAACGCTGCCGCCATCGCTGGAAAAAAGTTGGCCAATTGTCGTTTCGCGCCACTCACCCCCCATACCCAAACTCCTTCAAATTGGCGGCGATGGCGGCGTCGAGCTTCGCGGCTTCTTTCTGCTGTTCACGCAGCGTCGCGGTGAGGCGTTTCATCTTGTCTTCGAAGGGTTCGCCGTCGTCCTCGGCGGCTTCGGCGCCGACGTAGCGGCCGGGGGTGAGGACGTGGCCGTGCGCGGCGATCTCGGCGGTGGTGGCGGATTTGCAAAAGCCGGGGATGTCGGCGTATTCGAGGCATTCATACATCCGACCTGCCTTCTTGCCTTCCTTGGCACGAAGCTCTTCATCATGCCGCCAGTTGTGATAGGTGGAGGTGATTTTCTCCAAGTCGGCGTCGGTCAGCTCGCGATGCACTCGGTCAATCAGCGTGCCCATCTTGCGGGCGTCGATGAAGAGGGTCTCGCGTTTGCGGGCGCGGATGAATTCCTTTTCCCCAGAAGCGGACAGGAGTGTCCGCGCTCCCTTCGATTTCGCAATGAACCAGAGGCAGACGGGAATCGTTGTGCTGTAGAAGAGCTGGCCGGGGAGCGCGACCATGCAGTCCACGAGGTCGGCCTCGATGAGGGCGCGGCGGATGTCGCCTTCGCCGGACTGGTTGGAGGACATGCTGCCATTGGCGAGGACGAAGCCGGCCATGCCCTGCGGGGCGAGGTGGTGGATGAAGTGCTGCACCCAGGCGAAGTTGGCGTTGCCCTTGGGCGGGACGCCGAACTGCCAGCGCA
>JBPOHE010000061.1:0-66450 GCA_052035915.1 Pseudomonadota bacterium | reverse complement strand
CCCTCACCGATCTCGGCGAGAATCCCAACATCAGCTTGCCTGCGGTCGCAAACTGATCCGCTTCCCAGCCTGCCCGGAGTCGTTGACCTCTTGATCGCTTCTTACACCACGTGCTGGGACACGATCGGGTCAAACAACAAGACACAGGCCAGGGTTTCATATTGTTGCCCACACCTCCATTTCTTGGACGGTACCGCTGGCCATGGAAGAGGATGTAAGGCTTGGCCCACTCCAGGTAGGCCAGCTCGGTGCTGAGGCTGTAAGGGTTGCGGCGAATGAAGTCCTGCCTCCCGCCAAGCGAGGGGGAGCCGCTTCGAATCTTGGCCGTGGTGAGGGGGAATTGGGCCTCGCTGTGGCTTGTCCCAGCCGGGTTCATCTATGGGATCTTCCTATGATGTCCTTGATGTGCTGCAAATACTAACCAGCTCCAGTCTGGCGGACAACAGAGGCGCAAGCTCAGTGTCGTCCGGTCAGGAAATAACCTGTCGACGCTCCCGGGCAGAAGCTTTGTTACCGGTTTCTCGTTCTCTTATGGAGAACAATTTCTCTTTTAATTGGCGCATTGTTCTCTAAAAAAGAACCGAAACTGGCTATTCATGCTGGTTCCCAAGCTGGAGCTCGGGAACCAGCGAACAAACTGATAGGTGGCAAGAAGGCTTGCAGCCACATCCAATGGACCAGATACTATAGCCATGAACAGCGATTCCTATCTCAAGAACCAGTTTTTGATCGCCATGCCCGGGTTGCAGGATCCGAATTTCCATCGGACGGTGACCTATATCTGCGAGCATAGCGCGGAAGGGGCCATGGGGATCGTGGTGAACCGCCCCATGAATCTGCACCTGAGGGACATCCTGGAGCAGATGCAGATACCGCCGACCGCGGAAGCGGCGGTCGATCAAATCGTATTCTCCGGCGGTCCGGTGGCCACGGATCGCGGTTTCGTGCTCCACAGCGGCGGCAAACACTGGGAATCCACCCTGGAGATCGCCCCTGAAATCTGTATCACCACCTCGCGCGATATTCTCGAATCCATGGCCAGGGGCCTGGGTCCGCCTCAATCCCTCATTGCCCTGGGCTATGCCGGCTGGAGCAGCGGGCAACTGGAGGAAGAGATGCGGCAGAATGCCTGGCTCAGCGGCCCCTCGGATGCGGAGATCATGTTCCATCTCCCAGTCGAGGCCAGATGGCGGGCCGCGGCACGTCTGCTGGGCATCCAGAACCTCGACACCATTGGAACCGCGGCCGGGCACGCCTGATCTCTCCGCCCAGATTCATAACCTGGGACCTTGAGGTCCGGGAGTCCGGAGAGGTTATAAAGACCGAGCCTTCGACTGAGTACGGCCTGTGACGACACTCATCGGCTTCGATTACGGCACCAAATGGATCGGTCTGGCCGTGGGACAGACCCTGACGGCCACGGCCACCCCCCTGACGGCACTGCCCAACAAGGGTGCCCACCCCGACTGGGCGGGCATCGAACTCGTGCTCCGGACTTGGCAACCCGATGCCCTGGTGGTGGGTCTCCCCTTCAACATGGATGATACCGAGGCCGATCCGGCACCCAAGATGCGACGCTTTGCCAACCAACTCAAGGCCCGCTTCGGACTGCCGGTACACCACGCCGACGAGCGACTGACCTCGATCGAGTCCAGAAGACAACTCGGTATCAAAACCAGGGGTCGGGTCCCTGGTTTGGATGCCTATGCCGCGAAACTGATCCTGGAAACCTGGCTGAGTGAACACCCACATCTATAAAAACTCGTCCGAAGTCGAGGCCCTCCTCGTCCAGATGGCGGAGGACCTGCGTCAACGACTGGCGATGATGCAGATCGAGCGCCCCATCATCATTGGCATCCACACCGGGGGCGTCTGGGTGGCCGAGCATCTGCATCGATTATTGGCGCTACGCGAGCCGATGGGGATTCTCGATATCTCCTTCTATCGCGACGATTTCACCCGCACCGGCTTCAATCCCCAGGTGCGACCATCCTATCTCCCCATCGCCCTCGACAACCGTCATCTCCTTCTGATAGACGATGTCCTGCACACAGGTCGCACCATTCGCGCCGCCCTGAATGAGATCTTCGATTATGGTCGGCCTGCCTCGGTGCAGTTGGTGGTGCTCGCCGAGCGAAGCGGTCGCGAATTGCCGATCCAGGCCGATATCGCCGGCATCCGCCCACAGCTCGAAAGCGGACAGCACATCACCCTCATCGGCCCCAAGCCCCTGAGCCTGATTCTGGGACAATCATCGAATCGGAAATCCCGCCAGTCTCCCCCGCATCCCGCACCATGACTCACCAACCCACCCGCAACAATCTCCAGTTGGGCCCGAACGGGCAACTCCATCATCTTCTCACCATCGACGGACTGTCCCGGGAGATGCTCACCAGCATTCTCGATGCCGCCGAAGGCTTCATCAGCGTCTCCGAGCGGAGCGTGAAGAAGGTCCCCCTTTGCCGTGGCAAGGTGGTCACCAATCTGTTTTTCGAGAACAGCACCCGCACCCGCACCACCTTCGAACTTGCCGCCAAGCGACTGTCGGCGGATGTGCTCAGTCTCAATGTGAACGCCTCCTCCACCGTCAAGGGCGAGACCCTGCTCGATACCTTGCGCAACCTGGAGGCCATGCACTGCGATATGTTCATCGTCCGCCACGCGGACAGCGGGGCCGCCCATTTCATCGCCCAACACGCCGCCCCCCATGTCAGCGTGATCAATGCCGGTGACGGACGCCACTCGCACCCGACCCAGGGACTGCTCGATATGTTCACCATCCGCCGCCATAAAGGGCGGTTCGAGGAGCTGCGGGTGGCGATCGTCGGTGACGTCCTCCATTCCCGCGTCGCCCGCTCCGAGATCCTGGCCCTCAACACCCTCGGGGCGGCCGAGGTACGGGTCATCGCCCCCCGCACCCTGCTCCCCAATGGCGTCGAGTCCCTGGGCGTCCGGGTGTTCCACAACCTCGAAGCCGGCATCCGCGATTGTGATGTGGTCATGATGCTGAGGCTCCAGCGCGAACGCATGCGCGGCGCCCTGTTGCCGAGCGAGCACGAGTATTATCAACTCTTCGGCCTGACCGAGGAGCGTTTGGCAGCGGCCAAGCCGGACGCCATCGTCATGCATCCCGGTCCCATCAACCGCGGCGTCGAGATGGACTCCCGGGTGGCCGACGGTCCCCGCTCGGTGATACTACAACAGGTCAGTTATGGCATCGCGGTACGCATGGCCGCGATCTCCATGTGCCTCGGCCCCTCCCATTTACCTGCTCCCCAACACGATGACAGCCGATACCATTAGCCTCCTCGGTGGCCGCCTGATCGACCCGGCCAACGGCGTCGATCGGGTGTGCGATCTCCATCTTGCCGCCGGGCGGGTCGCCGCCATCGGCCCGCCGCCCAGGGGTTTTGCTCCCAAAAGGATCATCGATGCCGCCGGGCGCATCCTCTGTCCCGGCCTGATCGACCTCAGCGCCCGGCTGCGGGAACCCGGGCAGGAGCATAAGGCCACGATTGCCAGCGAGACGCGAGCGGCCGCCAGCGGCGGCATCACCAGCCTCTGCTTTCCCCCCGACACTAACCCGGTCAACGACACCCCGGCAGTCACCGAACTCATCCGTCGCAAGGCGAAGGCCTCCGGTCAGTGCCGCGTGCTGCCCCTGGGGGCCCTGACACAGGGCCTGCAAGGCGAACAGTTGAGCGAGATGGCGGCACTGAAGAAAGCCGGTTGTATCGCCATGAGCGATGGCCAGAGACCGATGCCCAATACCCTGGTATTGCGGCGGGCCTTGGAATACAGCGCCACCTTTGATCTCCCGGTCTGCCTCTTCGCCGAAGACCCCTGGCTGCGGGATCAGGGTTGCGCCCATGAAGGACAGGTTTGCGCCCGTCTCGGCCTACCGGGTATCCCGGAGGCTGCGGAGACGGTCGCTCTGGCCCGCAGCCTCGCCCTCGCCACTCACACCGGGGCCCGCATCCATTTCCACAGCCTCTCCTCCGGGGCTTCGGCGCTCATGCTCACCCAGGCCAGGAGCCAGGGTCTGCGGGTCACCGCTGATGTCGCCATCCACCAACTACACCTCACCGAGATGGATCTGGAGGGATTCGACAGCCGCTGCCATGTGATCCCCCCCCTGCGCACCCTGGGGGATCGGGAAGCCCTGCGCCGGGCGGTGGCTGAAGGCACCATCGGCGCCATCTGCTCGGACCACCAACCCCATGAGGAAGACGCCAAGGCGGCCCCCTTTCCCTCCACCGCCCCCGGCATCTCCGGGCTGGAAACCCTGCTTCCCTTGACGCTCAAGCTGGTCGAGGAAAAGGTGTTGTCATTGAGCGAAGCCATCGCCCGGCTCACCATCGGCCCGGCCCACATTCTGGGGATACCTCATGGGCAACTGGCGGTCGGCGCGCCAGCCGACATCGCGATCTTCGATCCCCAGGCTTGCTGGATCCTGGAGGAGGGAGCCATGCTCAGCCACGGCCACAATACGCCTTTCCTGGGGTGGGAGCTGTGCGGTCGGGTCACCCATACCCTGGTCGGCGGACGCTTGGTCTTCCAACGCCCATGATCCATCCCACCCACCGGGGAAGCCTGTTTCTGGAAGAGGCCGAGATCCTCGATCATCAGTCCTGTCCGGGCGCCCAATATCTACTCAGGCTCAGGGCCCCGGAGTGCGCCGCCGCCGCTCATCCCGGCAGCTTCGTCCATCTCCGCTGCGATCCCCTGTTGCCCATGCGTCGGCCCATCTCCATCATGCGCGCCAACCCCGGGGAGGGCTGGATCGAGTTGCTCTACAAGGTCGTCGGCCAGGGGACACAACTCCTCAGCCAGCGCCGGATCGGAGAAAGCCTGAGCCTGATCGGTCCCATCGGCACCCCGTTTCAGGTTCACCCCGAGCGCCCGCGACCTCTGTTGATCGGTGGCGGGGTGGGCATTCCGCCACTGGTGTTTCTCGCCGAATCCCTGCGCCGGCAAACAGCCTATCGACCACTGGCGTTGTTCGGTTCCGAAGTACCCTTTCCTTTCCGCCCGCGCCCCTCCCAGATCCTGGTATCGGCCCTACCTGCCGGGGTGATCGCCTGCCTGCCCCTGCTCGACGACTGGGACATCCCCAGCCGACTGGCTTCACTCCAGGGTTTTCCCGGCTGCTTTCAAGGCCATGTCACTGACCTCGCCCGCACCTGGTTGTCCGACCTGGAGGCCGAAATCCGGCAGGAGATCGAGATCTTTGCCTGTGGACCCCATCCCATGCTGGTCGCCGTGGCCCGATTGGCGCATGAATTTTCGCTCCCTTGTCAGCTTTCCCTCGAAGAATACATGGCCTGCGGTCTCGGCGGTTGTGCCGGTTGCGTCGTCACCATCAACACCCCTAGCGGACCGGCAATGAAGCGGGTATGTGTCGACGGGCCAGTGTTCGACGGTCAGCAAGTGATTTTTTGATCCCCGTTTTCTGAGAGGAACGGATTCAAGTTACGCGTAGGTCTGACGCGCACATCAAAGCGGACACTTTATGTGCTACAAAACCGGACAGATCTATTTGTTGCTAACACCCATCTCTTCCAGGAGCGCGCTCAATCCATGCCACAAGCCAGTTTCATCAATATCGGTGAACGCACCAATGTCACCGGCTCGGCGAGGTTTCGTCGGCTAATCCGCGACGGCCACTACGAAGAGGCAATGGAAGTGGCGCGCCAGCAGGTGGAGAGCGGCGCCCAGATCATCGACATCAACATGGACGAGGGGCTGCTGGACGCCGAGGCGGCCATGGTGCGCTTTCTCAACCTGATCGCCGCCGAGCCGGATATCACCCGGGTGCCGGTGATGCTCGATTCCTCCAAGTGGTCGGTGATCGAGGCCGGACTGAGGTGTCTGCAAGGCAAAGGCATCGTCAATTCGATCAGCCTGAAGGAGGGCGAAGCCCTGTTTCGCCGCCAGGCCAAGCTGGTTCAAAGTTATGGCGCCGCGGCGGTGGTCATGGCCTTCGACGAACAGGGACAGGCGGAGACCGCCGAGCGCAAATACGCCATCTGCGAACGGGCCTATCGCCTGCTGGTGGACGAGATTGGTTTCCGGCCCGAGGACATCATCTTCGATCCCAATATCTTCGCCGTCGCCACCGGTATCGAGGAACACAACGACTACGCCCTCGCCTTCATCGAGGCCACCCGGCGGATCAAGGCCAATCTGCCCTATGCCCGGGTCTCCGGCGGCGTGTCCAACATCTCCTTCGCCTTCCGCGGCAACGATGTGGTGCGCGAGGCGATGCATTCGGTGTTTCTTTATCACGCCATCGCCGCCGGGATGGACATGGGCATAGTCAACGCCGGCCAGCTCGCCGTCTATGACGAGATCCCCGCCGAGCTGCGGGAGGCGGTGGAGGATGTGATCCTCAACCGTCGGCCCGAGGCCACCGAGCGATTGATCGAGCTGGCCGCTCGCTATCAAGGTCAGACGGCGACCAAGGAGATGCGGCCGCAGGAGGACTGGCGCGGTTGGCCGGTGAGCGAACGCCTGGCCCAGTCCCTGGTGAAGGGGATCACCGACTACATCGAGGCGGACACCGCCAAGGCCCTGGCCACCCTGGGTCGTCCACTGGCCGTGATCGAGGGGCCTTTGATGGACGGCATGAATCATGTCGGCGATCTGTTCGGCTCGGGAAAGATGTTCCTGCCCCAGGTGGTGAAGTCGGCGCGGGTGATGAAGAAGGCGGTGGCCTATCTGGAGCCCTATCTGCTGGAGGAACGGGCCACCAATCCCCAGGGGAACAATGGCCGCATCCTGCTGGCGACGGTGAAAGGCGATGTGCACGACATCGGCAAGAACATCGTCGGCGTGGTACTCCAATGCAACAACTACGAGGTCATCGACCTCGGCGTCATGGTGCCGGCGGACACCATCCTCAAGACCGCGAAGGAACGGCGGGTGGACATCATCGGCCTGTCCGGGCTCATCACCCCTTCGTTGGACGAGATGGTGCATGTGGCCAAGGAGATGACCCGACAGGGGTTCGACTGCCCGCTCTTGATCGGCGGCGCCACCACCTCCAAGGCCCACACGGCCCTGCGGATCGCCCCCCAGTACGCCCATGGGGTGATCTATGTGCCGGACGCCTCGCGCGCCGTGGGGGTGGCCGCCAGCCTGCTGTCGGCGACGCAGAAGGCGGATTTTCTCAGCCGTATCGCCGCTGATTATGCCGAGGTGCGCGAGCGTCGTGCCAGCGCCGAGGAGGCGCGGAATCTGATCGCTTTGGCCGAGGCCAGGGCGAATCCCACGCCCATCGATTGGGAGACCTATCAACCACCGACCCCACGGCAAGCGGGAATAAAGGTATTGGCCGATATCCCTCTTGAAGCGGTGATCCCCTTCATCGACTGGACCTTTTTTTTCCATGCCTGGCAACTCCGGGGTCGTTATCCCCAGATCCTCGGCGACAAGGAAAAAGGGGACGAGGCCCGCAAGCTTTTTGCCGACGCCCAGGAGATGTTGCACCAAGTCCTCGATCAGCACTGGCTGCGGGCGAGTGCCATTATCGGACTCTTTCCGGCCAATGCCCTGGGTGACGATGTCGAGGTCTATGCGGACCCCGAACGCCGCCGGGTGTTGACCAGATTCCATTTCTTGCGTAAGCAGGGCCGTCAACCCAAGGGTCAGGCCAATGAATGCCTGGCGGATTTCATCGCTCCCCGGAACAGCGGCCAACCCGACTGGATCGGCGCCTTTGCCTGCACCGCCGGTCATGGGATCGAAGAGCGGGTACGGGGCTTCGAGGCGGACGGCGATGACTATCGCGCCATCATGTTGAAGGCCCTGGCCGACCGCCTGGCGGAAGCCCTGGCGGAATGGCTGCATGCCCAGGTGCGGCGGGAGTATTGGGGCTATGCCGCCAACGAGGTACTGGATAACGAAGACTTGATCGCCGAGCGCTATCAGGGCATCCGACCGGCCATCGGCTATCCGGCCTGCCCGGATCACACCGAAAAAGATCTCCTCTGGGCCTTGTTGGGGGTCGAGGAAAGGATCGGGATCTGGTTGACCGAGTCCAAGGCCATGGTGCCGACCGCCGCGGTGTCCGGGCTCTATTTTTCCCATCCCCAGTCGGCTTATTTCGCCGTCGGGCGCCTCACCCGGGAGCAGGTGGAGGATTATGCCCGTCGCAAGGGAATGGCGATCAAGATCATGGAACGCTGGCTGGGACCCAACCTGGGCTACGAGGTCTAAAGTCGTTTGAAAATTACCGGCTCAAACCAAGCGTCGTAACAGAATCCGGATCATGGCGAGGTAAATCCAGGTTTCATCGGTTCAAGTGGGTCGCTCGTAGGAAGTCAGCTCCGTAGCGGAAGTAGGCGTAGAAACTATGCAGCCTCTCGCCCGCTGGCGGGACCAAGTTTATAAGAGAAGATTTCAAGCCAAAACTCTTACAACGAGGACCAGGACGATGACGAACGAAAGGCTGCCCATGAATGATACCAATACCTGATCGGCCAGCAGTCGGGTGTATCGAGTGACAGAGGCGTGAATACGCCGCCCCGCCTGCTGGTGGCGATGGAGATGAGTCGCATCGGTACCCTGGGACCCGAAGCCGGCAAACGCAGCCGTGGCGAGTTGGTCCTGGAGGCCTTGCAGCATGACTCGGTCGCTGGGGCGGTGCGGGCCTTGGCCGCCAAGGACCCGAATTCTTATCGTCCATTCAACTTGGTCATCGGTAATAGGGAGGATTGTTGCTGGTTGAAGAACGATGCCGGGCAACATATCGAACTGATCCGGATCCCCCCGGGGCTCCACATGCTCTCATCGGGTGAACTGAACGACCTCGACCGGCCCGATGGCTTCGGTACCTGCTCCAGTTCCTGCATCGCCCTCCCGTCAAAGGCAGAACGACCGCCGTTGTGGCTCTTCGCCGACGACCCGCTGGATCTGGTCCCCTTCCAGCGGCTCGATTTCTGAGCCGGGACCGCCGGGAACTGGCGGCTGATTTACTGAAGTCTGGATCACAAGGCACCCTCGCCGCGGCAAAGATCAGGATCGGCCCGAGGGCGGGCCTCCCACCGCCAGCCTCGCTACGCCATGTCCGTAGGCGTCGTGATCATAAGATCTATCTGGAAAGGGTATAAGGACATGGAAGTCCGGGACCAAAAGCCAGTTACCCGAACAGCCATCCAGGTGACTGAATTCCGGCACTTCCCGGAATTTGTCGGAGTAGGTTGAGCCGGAACGACAATCTCCAGTCTTCCTGCAAGCCGTTGCAACCCTGTAATTCTACAAGTCACTTCAATAACCTGACGGGCCATGGTTGCAGCCAGCTCTCACCACAACCTGGATTCTATGGCACAATCAATTACTTGGCTTGGTACCCGAGGTTCGCTCAGGGTGTTTGAGGGAGAAGCATGAACCGGCCTCGACAGGAAAATCCGCCGTTGCCCGACCGCTGGTGGTTGGTGGCCTTGGTGTCCGCCATGGTGGCTGTGGCGGCCGCCATAACGATGCTCTACTTGCCGGAATGCTGGTCCTGGCTTGTGCTGCTCGCCCTGGCGGTATTCGTCTTCACCTATTGGTTGCATCCGGCGCTATGGTACCGACGGCGGGCTGAAGCAGCCTTCGCCATCGCTGTTGTTACCACTCTCACCCCAGGGCTGGATGCCTTTGTTCATTGGGGGCCCGGCACGCTAGCCAGCCTGGTCATCGACACCGGCTGGCCGGCGACGGTCTTTCCCTGGCTGGCCGCCATTGGCTTCGGCTGGCTCGATTATCTCAGTCGCCGACCCTTGGCCGCGGCCGTATCACCATCCAGTGGCGCACAGCCAATCCATCAACAAACGACCGCTGTGGCCGGTCCCATAATTGCGCAAAGGGTCGATCTGACTATCCACCAGGCTCCGGTAAGCCATGCGGAAATACCAGCCTCCCCGGCATCGCCTGCCCAAGCGATACCCAGAACTCATTATGACCTCTCCCGCATCCTCAAATACGCCCCCGGCGAACTCATCGGCCGGGAGGCCGAAATCAAGCTCCTCAACGACGCCTGGACCAAGGTGCAAAATGGCGAGCCGGGTCGACCCCGCATCCTCAGCTTCGTCGCCCTCGGTGGCGAAGGCAAAACCGCCCTCATCGCCAAGTGGGTCGCCAAACTCGCCGCCCAGGACTGGCCCGGCTGCGACGCCGCCTTTGCCTGGTCCTTCTACAGCCAGGGCACGCGCGAGCAAATGGCCGCTTCCTCCGACCTCTTCCTCAAGAAAGCCCTCAGCTTCTTCGGCGACGACGCGGACAAAGCTTTCGCCGCCAGTCCCGCCGGCGTGTTCGAGAAAGGCCAGCGCCTCGCCCGCATCGTGGGCCAGCGGCGCAGCCTCCTCATCCTCGACGGCCTCGAGCCGCTGCAATACGCGCCCACCTCGCCCACGCCGGGCCAGCTCAAGGACTCCGGGCTAGCCGCGCTACTCAAGGGACTGGCCGCCGCCAGCCACGGCCTGTGCGTCGTCACCACCCGCTATTCGCTGCCGGACCTGAAGGCGTTCTGGCCTGCTCCCCCCTCGCCCGCTGGGAGAGGGGCCGGGGGTGAGGGCACCGCGCCGGAGGTGAAGCTGCTGCGCCTATCCCGCGACGCCGGCGTGCATCTGCTCAAAACCCTCGGCGTGACCGGCACGACGCAGGAATTCGCGGCGCTGGTCGACGACGTGAAAGGCCACGCGCTCACGCTGACCCTGCTCGGCGGATTCCTGAAACGCGCCTTCCACGGCGACATCCGCCAGCGCGACCGCGTGAAGTTTGAGAAGGCCGACGAGAAGATGGACGGCGGGCACACCTTCCGGACCATGGCCGCCTACGAGCAATGGCTCTTGCGCGACGGCGGCGACGAAGGCCGGCGCGAAGTGGCCGTGCTGCGGCTCATGGGCCTGTTCGACCGGCCCGCCGACGCCGGCTGTCTCACGGCCCTGCGGAGCGAAACCATCCCCGGCCTCACCGAACCGCTCGCCGGGCTGGCCGACGACGATTGGGAATTCTGCCTCAGCGGCCTCGAAGCCGCGAAGCTACTCACGGTGAACCGCGACGCGACCGGCGCGCTCCTCTCGCTCGATGCACATCCGCACATCCGAGAATACTTCGCGAAGCAACTGCGGGAACAAGAGACTTCTTCTTCAGCCTTCAGCCTTCAGCCTTCAGCCTTTCGGCTCGCCCACCGGCGACTCTACGAACACCTCTGCAAACACAAGGAAGGCGACCAGCCCACGCTCGAAGACCTCCAGCCGCTCTACCAAGCCGTAGCCCACGGCTGCCAGGCGGGATTGCAGCAGGAGGCGTGTGACAAGGTTTACATCGCTCGCATTCTTCGCGGCACTGGCAGCGGTGGTAACTACAGCACATTCAAACTCGGCGCGCTCGGCGCGGACTTGGGCGCTATCGCCTGCTTCTTTCAACCGCCGTGGAACGGCGTTTCGGCCGCGCTCGCAGCGCCCCACCAAGCTTGGCTTTTGGGCGAAGCCTCCTTCAGCTTGCGCGCCTTGGGCCGCCTGACCGAAGCCCTCGAACCGATGCGTGCTGGGCTGGTAATGAGCGTTCAGCAGAAGAACTGGGAGGTTGCGGCAGCCAAGGCGAGCAACGTCAGCGAGCTGGAGCTGACGCTGGGCGAGGTGGCCGGGGCGGTGGGGGACGCCGAGCAGTCCGTGACCTACGCCGACCGCAGCGGCGATGCGGACATGCGGATGATCATGCGCACGACCCACGCCGACGCCCTGCACCAGGCGGGCCGCCGGGCCGAGGCGGAGACGCGCTTCCGCGAGGCCGAGCAAATGCAGGCCGAGCGCCAGCCCGCCTACCCGCGGCTCTACTCGCTGCGCGGCTTCCGGTATTGCGACCTGCTCCTCGCCGCCCCCGAGCGCGCCGCGTGGCAGGCTTTACTCTCTCACCCCCTCCCCACCTCCCCCTTGGCAAGGGGGAGGAACATAGCGACCGCCCCCTTAGTAAGGGGGAGGCAGGGTGGGGGTCTCCCGGCGGGAGAGGGATACTTGGACGCCTGCCGCGCCGTCTCCCAGCGCGCGGCGCAGACGCTCAAGATTGGGGAGCGCAACAACTGGCTTCTCGACCTCGCCCTCGACCACCTCACGCTGGGCCGCGCCGCGCTCTACGCGGCGATCCTCGGCAATGCGGAATGGGAAACCGCCCGCCGCGAACTGGAGGCCGCCGTGTCCGGCCTCCGCCGCGCCGGGACGCAAGACCACCTTCCCCGCGCCCTCCTCACCCGCGCCTGGCTGCGGTTTCTCGACCCTGCGACAGATTCGGCAGGCCCTTCGACAGGCTCAGGGCGAACGGCACTTGAAGGTGCCCAAGAGGATTTGGACGAAGCCTGGGAAATCGCCGAGCGCGGCCCCATGCGGCTGTTCATGGCGGATATCCATCTCCACCGCGCCCGCCTCTTCTTCCGCGAAGAAAAATACCCCTGGACCAGCCCCCAAGCCGATCTCGCCGCCGCCCGTCAGTTGATCGATCACTGCGGCTATGGGCGGCGCCGGGAGGAATTAGCAGACGCCGAAGCCGCGCTGGTAGGCTGGTGATGAGCGGAGCGAATCCCAGCTCTTGGCTGCGGGCCTCCGGAGGCTTTCCTTTGGTGGCACAACAGCGGCTGACCGATCCGGAAGGCCCAGATCGGCTCCGGGGCCAGGGGTGTTTGGAGTCGATTTCGTTCTCTTTCAGGAAACAATAAGGCCATTATTGATTTTATTGTTCTCTTCAATGGAACAAAAACGGCGCATCTTCGGGCGATGCCCTCACCACCTATCAGTTTTGGCAGAAAGGGTTCCTCAGCCTCTTCCCCGTTGGAAAAAGATGGAGAGGGGGATTTTCTGGCCTGAAGCCATGCGGCCAGGATGGTTTCGTCAGAAATTTTGCCGCTGTGAACCCCCATCAAGCCCCCCTTCTCAAGGGGGAAACAAACTGATAGGTGGCAAGGGCGATGCCCATTTGCCCCCTGGGGATCATCCTGGGCGGCAGGATCGAAGGTATCGAAAAACCTGGGTGAGGTTTTGTGGGAGGCGAGGAGTCGGGACCTGGCATCGAGCCCGTCCCTCTGGCTCATCATGGAGGCTCGCCAGCGGCCGCGTGATGTGCAGGCCATCGCCTATGAGAAAGGGCTGATCCCCGCTCTTCCCGCGGATCGGCAGGCTGAATAACTGTCCACCCGGGTCATGGTTGGTTCGCCCCTATCAAGGCCCGGATCTGGCTCAGGCGGCCGTCGATCTCCTGCTGCATGCTGGCCAGCCAGGCCTGGCGCAGGTTCTCGCGCTCGATATCCAGCAGGTGATGCAGCTCCGCTTCGAATTCCTGTCGGGAAAGGGCGGCATCGGCCCGGCTGAGCAGGTAGTCGATGCTGAGGAAACCGGCGATGGTGACGGCCAGACTGGTGAAGCTGCCCAGGAGGGCCATTTCCCCGGCGCCGGCCAGGCTCTCGCCGGCGGCGGTGACGGCCGCCGCGACCGGGGGGCGAATCGTCAGGCGGGTCACCAGCGGACGCACCATGCGTGTCTTGATGGGGCTGGTCGCGTTGTCGAAGACCCGCTGCAAGGCTGCGTCGGTCTCGGCTGTGTTTCCCAAGGGAGGGACGGCTTCGGCGAGGGTCGGCGGCTCCTGGCCCTGGAGCAGGGTGATCGTGCGCAGGCTATCCTGTGCCAGGACCTCCAGGGCGGAACCGATATCCGTCGACCAGCGATCCTGGGCGCTGTGCAGGGCCGCCAGCCCACCGCTGGGACGCAGCACCAGTTCGTCGAACCTGGCGGCGATGAGGTCGTCCCAGGAGACGCCGAATTGCTGTAGCCGGGGTGATTCGGAAAAGGGCAGGGTCAGGGCGGTGACCGCGCCGCGGCGCAGCAGCGCATAGCTGGTGCGCCACTGGAAGGCCCAGTCGGTGAATTCGGTGAGACGTTGATGGTAGTCGCTGAACAGGGGGTTCAGGGTATTGTCGAGGCGCTCGGCGGCCAGACCGGCCAGCAGGTCGGCGTCCCGTTTCAACATGGTGTCGAAGTGGAGGTGGAGCGCGGCTCCTGAAGGAGGCGGTGGGGGAGCCTGAATCGCCGGGGTGTTCGACCGTCCCCAGGTCCCCGCCAGCAGCAGCAGGGCCAACCCCAGGAAAGGCAGCGGGCTGAACCGCCAGGGCGGATGAACATATTGCCGCAGTCGCTCGAGCATGGGAAACGCAGCCGTCCCTCGGGGGTGTCGGCGGACGCCGGGTCGTTCAGTAGCGGTGATAACGCAACAGGCTCAGGGACTTTGACAAGTCGACTTGAGGGGTATCCTGGGAAGGCGGTAGCGGCTTGAGCGAAAGCTGGGCCTCGGGTAGGGGGGAGAGCACCAGGTGCACCCGGTCGATCTTGTAGCCGCCGTTTTCGGAGGCTTCCAACAGCATGAGGATGACCGAGCGTTGCAGCCCCTCCATGAGGCCGCCGCCGGTCCGCGCCAGCTCGTCCATCCGTCGTTGCAGCCATTCCCGGTCGGCATCGGACAACTCCCGGGCCAGGCGAAAAGAGGCCGAGACCTTGGGAATCAGGCTGGCGGTGACCTGGACATCATCCAATTCGTAGCCCGCATCGACCAGCAGGGTCCAGAAAAGGGTTTCACCGGCGTGAATACGACGGGCCACGTCCGTGGGGGAGGGGGGAAGAAATATCTGTGTCAGGGCGGTGAAAAACGCCTTCACACCGGACCAGAATCGTCCGGCCCGTTCCTCGACGGTGTAGATAACGCCTGTGGTATCCGTCACCTCGTTGGGCCAGGCCAGGCTGTGCCACAGCAGGACGCAGGCCAGGAATCCGGCCTTGGCCGCCTTGTTCGTCCAATCCATATCGCTTCCTCTTATCTCACCATGGGTCGCAGCAACAACCCATCGAGGCGTTGCCGCACCCGCTCCGCCGGGGGGGGCAGGATCAATCCCAGCCGATCGAAGATACCACCGGGTTCCAGGGCCTGTTCCCCACTGGCTTCCCGCAGAAATTCCCGCAACCCCTCGGTGACACCATAGCCCTTGCGTTCCTGAATATGGCCGAGCTTGACGTAGAGATAGAGTCGGCGGCTCAGCGGATAACTGCCGGTTTCGATGCTCGGCCTGGTCGGCAGTACCCCTTCGAAGGGCAGGGTCAGCAGACTGCGGCCGGCCATTTCGACCTGATGCAGTGGCATGACGCCTATGGTTCCCGCGGGGGCCTGGAAGAGATGGCTCTGGAGGGCATACGGAGGCCGCTCTACCAGGGGACCGTCGCTACGCAGGCCGAGACATTTGGCGGTGCGTTCCGTGGCCGAGTAGATCTTGCGGATCTCGCTCAGACCACGGCAACCGGCCTCCAGGACCTCGTTATTGAAGAGGTCCCTGGCACCGGCTTTCCGGGTGGGTATCACCACCTGGATCTCCTGCTCCGGCAGGCGCGCGTCCACATCATGCCAGGTGCGAGTGGTATTGGCCTGGAAGCCGCCGTCCTTGGGCACCTCGGCCGCGAGTGCCAGGTATATCTGTTCCGCCGTCAGGGGAAAGGGGATGACCTCGCGCTTGACGGCGAGCGCCAGCACCTCGTAGCCGAACACCACTTCAGCGATCTGCTCGACACCCTGTTCGATGCAGCGGTTGTATTCGGCGTGACTGAGACGCCGCGGTATCACCAGGACATCGGGGTGGGCGGCCCCCACCCCAGCGCAGAACAAGGTGGTGGCGGCCCGCGTCGGGCGGGTCTCGATCACCGGCGGCTGCCCCTGCCGACGGCCCATGAAAGCCTGGACCATGGCCTCGGTATAGGGATGCATGGATTCGGGAGCGAGGATACGGATGTAGTGACGCAAAGCGAAAGCCGTACTGGATGGCGTATCCGGGGTCGCTACGGCAAGACTGGAATACAACAACACCAGGATGGCCGAGAGCCGGGCAAAATTCATCGACATGGGATTCCTGATCGACGGAGTAAAAGAACCCGGGCGTTGTGCCGCGCACGACAGGCCCAGGAAATCCGCGGAAGAACATACCATAAAGCGACGCTTGGGGGCGCTCTCCGGCGGCCGCCCCGATCAATCACCCAGCCGATCCATCGAGCCCCGACGAAGTGGCCGGGTCGTGAGGCGGGTTCGGGCGCCAGCCCCTGATTCGCCGATGGGAGAAAGGTTCGACAGGCATGGGCAGGCGCGCTCAGCAGCTCCGGGCATTGACGGAAAATGGCCGGTCTTTGTTCTTATATAGAGAACAATTCCTCAATTTTGAGATACATTGTTCTTTATTAGAGAACAGAAAACCGGACCAAAGCGCCCAGGCCCGGGATCGAGTCCCTCCAGACGCCATGGGTACTTGAGGGTCGCCAACATCGGCCACAAGGTCGGATCAGACTTGATATCCGCCGCGGCGCCGCTTGACTGATAAGCCGGTTTGGGCGAGAGGAATCCCGGCCTCCGTGCCGGTTTCTTTCCCATCGGCCTCAGCCGTGACTGAAGTCGTAGGCGATGGTTTCCGAGGGTTCCTGGAGGAAATAGCCCTGAATGAAGTTGACGCCGACGTTCCAGAGCACGGCCAGGCTGTTGGCATCCTCCACGCCGGTGGCCACGGTCTGGATGTCGAAACTATGCGCCAGATTGTGTACTCGACGCATGTCATCCTGCTTTTTCTGGTTCTTGGTCAGACCGTCCATGAAGGAGCGGTCCAGGCGGACATAATTGACCGGGAAATGCTTGAGGAAGGTTTCCGGCTTGGCCAGGAGCCCGAACTGGTCGATGGCGAACATACAGCCGATCTTTTTCAATTCCTCGACGAATCTCTTCGCCTGCTGGATGCGGGAACGGATGTCGCGTTCGGCGATCTGGAAGGTGAACCAGGCCCCCTTGAGCTTGAACTCCTCGATCAGATCGCAGATGTAGAGCAAGAGGCTTTCGTCCTCCATGGAGTCGCCGGAGACGGAAACGAAGAAAAAGATCTTCTTACCCTCCTTGCGCTGTTCGGCCATCTCCATGGCGGCATGTCGGATCACCCAGCGGTCGATCTTGGCCATCTCCCCGATCTTTTCCGCCTGGGGGATGAACAGGGTCGGGGTCACCTCTTCGTTGTTGCGGTCCAGCATCCTCACCATCACCGCATAGTTCTCCCGGGTGTCCCCTTGCAGGCTGACGATGGGTTGATACACCAGGCGGAAGCGTTCGTTCTTGATCGCGAACCGGATCAGCTCCTCCAGATTGGCGGCGTCGCCGCCGGCCCCGGCGCCTTTGTCCTTGCTGAGGATGGTGTCGAAGAAGCAATACTGGTTGCCGCCTTTCTTGGCCGCCGCTTCGCAGGCCTGATAGGCTTGGCCGATGAAATCCTGGGCGGCGAACTTGTCCGTGCCCGAGGACAGGCTGACGCCGATGCTACAGGTCGGCGAGACGAAGCTCTCCGCGCTCTTGTAGTCGTGGCTTTCGATCTCGCGACACAGCACCTCCGCCATGGCCGTGATACGGGATCGCTGGGGATCCTTTGCCAAGAGGGTGAAGCTGTGATCGCCGAAGCGGGCGAGGAGATCGTTACCGCCGATCTGGGTCTGCACGATGCCGGCAATCTCCTTGAGCAGGGTGTCGGCGAGGGCGAAACCACCGGCGTTGCGCATCTCGTGGAAGTTGTCGACATTGATGTAGAACAGCGCCCGCGCCTCCTCGTTGGAGCGCAGCCGGGGGACGAGTTCTTCCAGACTGTCCAGGAAAAACTGTCGATTGCTCAAGCCGGTGAGCACATCCAGGGTGGTGAGCTGGCGCAGCTTGTGTTCCAGCTCTTTCTTGAATTGCTGATCGCTGATGATGACCTGGGTGCAGGGTTCGCCGTCGATGGTGGCGGGGGAAAACTCGAGATCGGCCTCGAAGCGGCTGCCGTCGGTGGTCTGGCAGACGACTTGCAGATGCTCGGGTTTGGTCGGCTGGGTTTTCTCCAGGTTCCGCAAGGTATCTTTCAAAGCCTTATGGTGGGAGGCGGCGATCATGTCGAGGAGCGGCATGCCTTCGATGTCGTCCATATCCACGTAGCCGAAGGTCTCCAGATAGGCCGGATTGGCCCGCACATGCATGCCTTCATGGATATAGGCGATGGATTGCCGGGAGGTTTGCATCAGCACGGTGTTGCGATCCTCGGCCTCCTTCAGGCGCTGCTCGGCGGAACCCAGCCGGCGACGCAGCATGAGGGTCTCCAGTTCGCGTTTGACCACCAACTGCAAGTGCGGCAGGTCATCCTTGGCCAGCAGGTCCCTTCCCCCTTCGCGCATCACCCGGATCCGCGCTTTGCTGTCCGGCTCGGGGGTGAGGACGATCAGCGGCAATCCGGGGGAGCTTTTGAACAGGGCCAAGGCCCGGTCGAGATTGAGATTGGGGGTGTCGGTAGAATACAGGGCGAGATCCAGCCGATTGGCCTTCAGTGCCTCCAGGAGGTCATCTTCCTTGGCCACGCGGGTGGTATGCACCGCCATGCCCGCGTTGCGCATCGCCGTCGCCAGCGCCTCGGCCTTGTTCGGCGAGGCTTCCACCATGAGGAGTTTGATTGCGGTATCCGGTACCAACTTCGAGTTCATGGGGTCTCTTTCCAACTTGCCAAGGGCGGACTCCACCCCCGGCGTTGCAGCACTATCTTTGCCCGATTGTTTCAGCAGCCCATTTTACTGGAATAACTACCGTTTGTCGGAGCCTCTAGACCGTTTAGCGGAAAGGGTTCAAAAAAAGCCCGGGCCAAGGCCGTTCATCCGTCGGTCTCGGGGCGGTTCCAGTCCGTGGGTGCGATCGATCCAAGGGGAATTTTCGCCGGAGCGCCCGGAATCTCGCGCACCAATCTCGGCACCAGATACCCGGGCAAGCGCGCCGAAAGTCGGTGATGCAGCGCCAAGGCCCGCTCCTCGCTCACGGCGAAATGGGCGGCCCCCCAGACCCGATCGAGCTGATGGAGATAATAGGGCAGCACGCCGCACTCGAAGAGTCGCTCGCTGAGCGACTCCAACACCTCCGGTTGGTCGTTGACCCCATGCAGCAGCACGGCCTGATTGAGCAAGGCGATGCCGGCTTGCCGCAAGGTCGTCAAAGCCGAGGCCACCTCGGCATCGAGTTCCCGGGGATGGTTGGCGTGGATCACCATGATCGTTCGCCAGCGGGAGCGAGCGAGCAGACGCACAAGTTCAGGCGTCACCCGACTCGGTAAGACCACCGGCAAACGGCTATGCAGGCGTAATCGTCGGACATGGGCTATGGGTTCCAGTGCCCCGATCAGATCTCCAAGCCGGGTATCGGACAGGGTGAGAGGATCACCGCCGCTGAGGATGATCTCCCGCAGGGAGTCGTCTCGCCGCAATATCTCCATCGCGGCGTCCCAGTGGCGGCTGAAGAGGCTCGACTCCGCGTAGGGGTAGTGGCGACGAAAGCAATACCGGCAATGGATGGCGCAGGTGGGGGCGGCCATCAACAAGGCCCGCCCGGAATACTTCCGCAACAGCCCCGGCAGGCTTTCCGACTCGCCGTCACCGACCGGATCCAGGCTGTAGCCGGACTGGATCTTGGCCTCGACCTCCTGCCCCTGGGGCAACACCTGCAAAAGCAGGGGGTCCCGCGGATCACCCTTCCGCATCCGGGCGGCAAAGCCGCGGGGAACGCGCACAGGAAAGGACCGGGCCGCCCCGGCCCAGTCGTCCGCCTGACCGGGGTCCAGTTCCAGATAGCGCAACAACTCGTCGGTGCTGGTAAAGGCCGCGGCCAATTCCCGTTGCCAACCTGGGCCAGCGGACATGGACTGATGGGGAAACATCGTACTCTGGATGACGCATAAGAAACCGATGCGTGGAGTTTCTCATGTCCCCGGGCCGGGTCGAATATGTTTCATAACCGCAGCCCTGTCGGCTGGAGCGCCGCGGCTCCGGGCGCTGATGGTGAACAGGAGTGGAGAGAGGAAGGCAGGCCGAGGATCTCGCCAGGCATTTCCGGGCGGTATCGGTCTGGCCCAATCAGGTCGACGGATGGAGATCAGGTGCAATCCTCTGCCGTCGTGCTGCGGGATGGCATTGGCTTCGAGCGGATTTTTCTTGATGATGCGCGGAATTCCGCTAGCGGGAACAGGATAATTGGGAACTTTCGGATTAGGATGTCGCCTTCAAGGCGGCCTGTGTTCGGGCGACAACGAGGCCACATGGGACACCCGAACCAGGACGAGTCTGGGGCGACATTCATCTAGGCCTGGTGAGCGACTTGGGGGAGTTCGTTATGGAAAATCGCTTTAATTTGGTTTTTACCGGGTATCTGCGCCCGGGAACGGACGAGGCGGAATTCGTCGCCGCCTTCTGTCGACTCTTCAACAGCGGCGAGGAACAGGCAAGACAGCTTGCCCGGGCAGGCCGGGAGGTCACCCTGAAAAAGGGGATCGACCTGGAGAAGGGGCGCGGTTACTGCGAGGCCTTGGAGAACATCGGCCTATTGGTCCGCCTGGACCCTGTCGAGCAGCCCCTGGCCGGGGTCGATGGCCTGAAAAAGAAGCTCGATCTCTCCCTGGTGCCCATCGAGGACAAGGGAGCTGTGGCCCGCCAAGATCCATCGGCGCCACCGCTAGCCTCCTGCCCCAAATGCGGTTCCAGCCGAATCGAGGGGGATAACTGCCTGGATTGCGGCATTCTCATCTCCAGATACCTGGCCAGGCAATCGTTACGGAGCGAGGAACCCCAAGCCCAAGCCCCAGCCCCGAACGGCAAGGCGGAGGAAGCGGCACGGCCGGAGAATCCCTATGCCACCCCCACGGCCAGCCTCGCCACCGGCGTCCATGAGCTGGGGGAAATGACCGGGCCGGTGCGGGTGGCGGCGGGTCGGGGCTGGAGCTGGATCCGCGGTGGCTTTCAGCACTTCCGGGCCAATCCCGGAAGCTGGATCCTGGCCCAGATCGCCTTCCTCGGCATCGCCATCCTGTTGGAATTCATCCCTGTGGTCGGGGGACTCGCCTTTGCGCTGATTTCCCCCATCCTCATGGGGGGGCTCATGATAGGCGCCCAGGCCCAGGAACAGGGGGAGAACTTCAGCGTTTCCCACCTCTTCGCCGGTTTTTCCGCCAACTGGGGACAACTACTGCTCCTGGGGCTCATCTATCTGGCGGCGGCTGTTCTCATCAGCCTGCTGGCCATGACCTTGCTGATGGGGTCCTTCGCGCCGGAACTCGCCATGATGGCCCAGACTCCGGGCCATCATCCTACTCCAGAGGATCTCGGCTTCACCCTTCAGGGGGTCTTGTTGCCGTTGCTGGTACTCTTTGCCCTTCTCATCCCCCTGGCCATGGCGACCTGGTTCGCTCCGGCGCTGATCGCCCTGGATGGCATGGGGCCATTCAGCGCCATGAAGTACAGTCTCATCGGCTGCGCCAAGAATATACTGTCCTTCCTGGTCTATGGTCTCCTGGCCTTCGTCTTCCTCCTCGTGGCGAGCCTGCCTTTCGGTCTCGGACTCATCGTGATGATCCCTGTGCTCAGCGCCTCCATCTATGCCTCCTATCGCAACATCTTCTATGAGGTGGAAGATACCCTCTGATCCGCCCTGACCCCGAAGGCGTCCCCGGGCGCCAGCCCCAGGATGGATAAGGCTGGTTGCTTATCCCCTCCGGCCCCCTTGGCGCCGGAGGGGAAGTCGGGGCTGGTGGACCCAAGTATCGCCGATTTAGAATCCTCCCTCCTTACCAGGGGGGACGACCAGGACATGAGGCCGCCCTGGTCATTTGGGCGCTGAGGAGACTGGAGTTTTTCCCCGCTTGGCTTTGCCCCGCCAGCCCGAGCCAGATCGAGACAAAAGAGTGAACCTATGTGGAATGAGCAAATCATCGCGGGGCTGACCGGCCCGCAGATCGTCAATGACTCCAAGACCCCCTCCGGGCGGGTCCATGTGGGTTCGTTGCGCGGGGTATTGATCCACGATGCCATCTATCGGGCCCTCCAGGCCAAGGGGATGGAGAGCCGCTACCTCTATGGGATCGACGACTTCGATCCCCTGGATGGGTTGCCGGCGGACGCCGAACCCTGGGTGCGGGACTATATGGGGCATCCCTTATGCAACATCCCGGCGCCGGCCACCTCCAAGGCCAGCGATCTCGCCGATCACTATATCGCCGAATTTCTCGGCCTCTTTACCGAGCTGGGGGTGGGCGCCGAGATCTATCGCCTACGCGATGTCTATCGCTCGGGACGCTTCAACGAGGCCATCGACGCCATCCTCAGGAAGGCCGAGGTGGTGCGCCGGGTCTATGCGGAGGTGAGCCATGCGATCCGACCGCCCGACTGGCTCCCCTTCCAGGTGGTGTGCGAGCACTGCGGCAAGATCGGCACCACCGAGGTGACCGACTATGACGGCCAGGAAGTCACCTATGCATGCAAGCCCGATCTGGTGTCCTGGGCCAAGGGCTGTGGCCATCGCGGGCGGGTCTCTCCCTTCGACGGCCGGGGTAAACTGCCCTGGAAACTGGAGTGGGTGGCCAAGTGGCACAGCCTGGGGATCACCATCGAGGGCGCGGGCAAGGACCACTGCACCAAAGGCGGCTCCCGGGACGTGGCCGCCGCCTGTCTGGAGGGGATCTTCGGTGAACGCCCCCCCTTGAACGTCCCCTACGAGTTTTTCCTGGTGAGCGGCGCCAAGATGAGTTCCTCCAAGGGGATCGGCACCGCGGCGCGGGAGATGGCCGATCTGTTGCCGCCGGAGATCCTGCGCTTCCTCATGATCAAGACCCCGCCGAAGAAGGCGGTGAATTTCTCCACCGATTTCGATTATGTGGTCAAGCTCTACAACGAACATGACCGGCTGGTCGAATCCTGTTTGACCGGACGGGCCAACGAGGAGCAGCACAAGACCCTCGCCATGATCGAGGTAACGCCGGATTCCATCGCCTATCATCCGGTCGGTTTCCAGTTGTTGACGGCCTTGTTGCAGATCCCCCATCTCGATATCGAGGCCGAGGTCGAGCGGCGGGTCGAGGGCGGATTGAATGCGGCGGACAAGGACAATCTCCGCAAGCGCATCGCCTCCGCCCGCTATTGGATGGAGCATTTCGCCACCGAGGAGAGCCGCTACGAACTCCGGCTGGAACCCCCGGCTTCGATCTCCCATTTGAGCGAGACCCAACGCGCCTTTCTGCGCGCCCTGGGCGATCACTTTCCAACCGGCGAGCCGAGCGATGAGGAATATCAGCGCTTCATCTTCGATACCGCCCGTTCCATCCCGATCGAACAGCTCCAGGCCTTCCAGGCGATCTACCGCGCCCTCTTCGACAAGGACCAGGGACCCAAGGCGGGGGCGCTGTTTTCCTTTCTGGACAAGGAGTTTCTGCGGCAGAGGTTCTCCCGGGTGAACTACTCCCGGGACCGGCTCTGGAGGGAGACGGGGATAACCCCGGAGGCGTGCGAGACCTGGTTCGCCCAACATGCGGCCAGACTGCTGAGCTTGTCCTTTGCCCCCTCGATCAATGTCCTCCGGCCGAGCCGATCCTCTCCCGATGCTGGCGAGACCGGACGCGGCCAGGGGGTGGTGGCGATCCAGGCCCAATTGGACGACGGCAAGGAATATAGACTGCGCGTCCGGCTCACCGAATTTGACGGCGATCTGCCCGCCCTCGATGAGGAGATCGCCCGTCTGGAAACGGAGAGCAGAATCTTGATCGACCGGCTATCCCAGCGCTTCGGCTTGTCTTTTCAAGCCACGGCGGGCGTCACCACAACGGAAGAAGATCCGGATGATGATGGCCTGTCCGCGGGCTGACGTGGATCGCCCGCAGGGGGCCAACCCTGGCTTCTCGGGGTCTTATCGCGCTGACAGAGGAAGCCGGCCTGGCGGCCCCTGGGATCGGCATCCCTGAGAGGAGCCTCTAATGTGGAAATCCCTGGTCGCCATCGCCCTGGGGGCCGCCCTCGGCGCCTGGTTGCGCTGGTTCCTGGGTTTGAAACTGAACGCCCTCTTCCCCAGCCTCCCACCGGGGACCCTGGTCGCCAATCTGCTGGGGGCCTATATCATCGGCTTGGCCATAGGCCTGTTCTCCGCCCTGCCGGGTCTGGCCCCGGAGTGGCGGTTGTTGGTGATCACGGGGTTTTGCGGCGGTCTGACCACCTTTTCCACCTTTTCCGCCGAGATCTTTACCCTGCTGCAACAGGGGCAGCTCTCCTGGGCGCTGCTCGCTGTCGCCGGGCATGTGCTGGGGTCGGTATTCATGACCTTTGCCGGCATCGCCACCCTGGCCTGGATCAGGGGGGCGGCATGAGTGAGTCGGCTCCCCTGTCTGAATACAGTCTGGACTTCCGAGTGGTCGGGCGGATTCGTGGCTCCGGGCATCGACTGAAAATGGCCAATTTTTGTTCTTTTATTGAGAACAATATGCAGATAAAAGCCGAAATTGTTCTTCAAAATAGAACAAATATCCGGCCCAAAGCACCCAGGCCCGGAGCCTCGATGAGCGTTCCGCTTACACCGATCAGGGGAAACCCGGCAGGAATTGATATGAGTTCCTTCACGCCGAACGGGAAGACAAGATGGAAGGCTGTTTTCTGAGGTTTTATCTGCACGAAAACCAACGTTGTCATCGCCGCCTGGCCTGGGAGTGGCTGCTCGACCAGGCCAACAAGCTGGGCATCCGGGGCGGCACCGCCTTCCGGGCGATGGCCGGGTTTGGTCACCACCGTCATCTGCAGGAGAATCACTTCTTCGAGCTGGCCGGGGATCTGGCGGTGGAGGTGGAGTTCATCGTCACCGAGGCGGAGTCCCGCCAATTGCTGGAGTTGCTGCGGCGGGAGAAGCTCAGGGTGTTCTATGCCCGTATCCCGGCCAGTTTCGGGGTGGTGAATCCAGAGGCGGACGAACCCCGGGTCGCGGATCCCTGAGGCCTTTCCGCCAGCGCGTTAGTCCTGACGTTGCGCCACCAGCGCCGCCAGATCCCTGAGTCCGGATTGGGGATCGCCGCAGGCGCTGTCCTCGCGGTAGTAGCGCAGACGCAGCCCACCAAAGAGCCTGAGCAGTTCGTTCTCGGCCAGACGCATCTCGGGGTTGGTTGGACCCCGCTCGGTCAGCCGCGCGAGGGTGAAGGTCTGATAGAACACCAGGCCACCCGGACGCAAGGCGGCGATCAGCCGGGGGATGAGATCCCGACTGAGGAAATGGCTCACCATGATCACATCGTAAGCCCGTGGTGGCGGTGGCTCGGCGAGAATGTCGCGGCTCTCGGCGTTGAGGGGCAAATGGCGGCCTTGGGCTTCCTGGCGCAGTCGGGCGATGGCGAGATCGGAGATATCCCAGGCGGTGGTATGGAGCCCGAGTTCGGCCAGCAGCAGGGCGTTGGCTCCGAGGCCGCAGGCGAGATCCAGGGCCTCGCCCTGTCGCGGCAGCAGATGCAGGTTGTCGCTGAGGACCCGGGCGGCTTGGCCGCTGCCTCGGGTCAGGGCATGGCGTTGGTTCCATTTTTCCCGGGGTTTAATCGCTTCCATGGCGACGGGGCGAACGGAATCAGGACTGACTCAGCCCGGCGGCGAGATCGGCCTGGATGTCCTCGATGTCTTCCAATCCCACCGCGATACGGATGAGGCCGTCACTGATACCGGCGGACGCCCGCTCGGCAGGGGTCAAACGGCCGTGGGTGGTGGTCGCTGGATGGGTGATGGTGGTCTTGGTGTCGCCGAGGTTGGCGGTGATGGAAAGCATCCGGGTCTGGTCGATGAGCCGCCAGGCGGCGCTTTGCCCACCCGCCACCTCGAAGGCGAGGATCCCGCCGGACGCGGATTGCTGCCGTTGGGCCAGGTCGTATTGCGGATGGCTTTCCAGGCCTGGGTAGAAGATCCGGGTCACCCCCGACTGCCGACTTAACCACCGGGCCAGGGCCAGGGCGTTGCGGGAATGGGCCGTCATGCGCAGATGGAGGGTCTCCAACCCCTTGAGAAACACCCAGGCATTGAAGGGGCTCAGACTGGGACCCGTGGTGCGCAGGACGCCGAACACCTCCTCGCCGACCAGTTTACGGTCGCCGACCACGGCACCACCGAGGCAGCGCCCCTGGCCATCCAGGTATTTGGTCGCCGAGTGCACCACCAGATCCGCCCCCAATTCGAGTGGTCGTTGCAGGGCTGGGGTGCAGAAGCAGTTGTCCACCACCAGGAGACAGCCATGGGCCTGAGCGAGGCTGGCCAAGGCGGGAATGTCGGCGATCTCGGTGAGGGGGTTGGAGGGGGTTTCGAGAAAGAGCAACCGGGTTTCGGGCCGGATCGCCCCTTCCCAGGCCTCGAGATCGGTAAGATCGACGAAGCTGGTCTGGATGCCGAATCGGCTCAGGTACTTGGTAAAGAGCACCGTGGTGGTGCCGAAGATGGCCCGGGACGAGACGAGGTGATCCCCGGTTTTGAGCAAGCCGACACAGAGCGCGAAAATGGCCGCCATGCCCGAGGCGGTGGCCACACAGGCCTCCCCTCCCTCCAGCGCCGCCAGACGTTGCTCGAAGGCCGCCACCGTCGGGTTGGTGAAACGGGCGTAGATATTGCCGTTGAGTTCACCGGAAAAGCGTCCGGCGGCCTCGGCCGCGCTACTGAAGACGAAGCTGGAGGTGGCGAAAATCGGCTCGCTGTGTTCGCCTTCGGCGCTTCGCTCATGGCCGATGCGGATGGCGCGGGTGGCCGGTCCCCACGTGGAAGGTTCCGCTTCGATGGGGAGCTGACCGGTATCGGCGTTCGGGCGATTCGGATCGGTCATGGTGGTGGGAGTGGGGCGGACCTGGTTCAGGCCGTGTTGGGCAGGTCGATGCCGGTCCGGGCCGGGGCGGCCTTGCCTTCCTTGGCGGAATCGCAACGCTCGATGGCCAGGTGGTGGAGATATTCCTGACTGACGTCGCCGGTGACATAGTCGCCGTTGAAACAGGAGGTGTCGAAGCGGGTAATGCGCTGATTACCTTTGCGCACCGCGGCGATGAGGTCTTCCAGGTCCTGATAGACGAGCCAGTCGGCGCCGATCTCTTTGGCTACTTCTTCCACGGTACGCCCATGGGCGACCAGCTCTTCCGCGTCCGGCATGTCGATGCCGTAGACATTGGGGAAGCGCACCGGCGGGGCGGCGGAGGCGAAGTAGACCTTGCGTGCCCCAGCCTCCCGGGCCATCTGGATGATCTGCTGGGAGGTGGTGCCGCGAACGATGGAGTCATCCACCAGCAGCACGTTTTTACCCCGGAAGTCGAGACCGATGGCGTTGAGTTTCTGCCGCACCGACTGCTTGCGGATTTTCTGCCCGGGCATGATGAAGGTGCGACCGATGTAGCGATTCTTGACGAAGCCTTCGGTGTATTTGACCCCCAGCACGTTGGCCAAGGCCAGGGCGGCGGTGCGGCTGGTGTCCGGGATGGGGATGACGACCTCGATGTCGTGGTGGGGATTCTCGCGCAGGATCTTCTCCGCCAGACGGGACCCCATGCGGCTACGCGCCTTGTAGACCGAGATGCCGTCGATCATGGTGTCCGGGCGGGCGAAATAGACGAACTCGAAGATGCAGGGCGAATGGATGGGATGCTCGGCGCACTGGGCGGTATGGAGTTCGCCGTCGACACTGATGAATATCCCTTCGCCTGGTTCGAGGTCGCGGATGAGTTTGAAGCCCAGGCTATCCAGGGCGACGCTTTCCGAGGCGATCATGTATTCCGGGCCGAGTTCGGTCTGACGCTGGCCGAAGACGATGGGACGAATGCCGTGGGGATCACGGAAGCCGATCAGGCCATGCCCGGGGATCATGGCGACCACCGCATAACCGCCCCGGCAGCGTCGATGCACACCGGCGATGGCGCGAAAGATATCCGTCTCGTCGATGCGCAGCTTACCCAGGATCTGGAGTTCATGGGCAAAGATGTTGAGCAGGATCTCCGAGTCGGACGAGGTGTTGATGTGGCGCAGGTCGTCGAGAAAGAGTTCCTGCTTGAGCTGGGCGGCATTGGTCAGGTTGCCGTTGTGGGCCAGCGTGATGCCGTAGGGGGAATTGACGTAGAAAGGTTGGGCCTCGGCCGAGCTGGAGCAACCGGCCGTGGGGTAACGCACATGACCCAGGCCCATATTGCCCAGCAGGTCGATCATGTGCCGGGTGCGAAAGACGTCCCGCACCAGGCCCAGGTCTTTCCGGAGATGTAGGGTGTTGCCCGCCGAGGTCACGATCCCGGCGGCGTCTTGCCCACGGTGCTGGAGTACCAACAAGGCATCATAGAGCCATTGGTTGACCCGCTGTTTTGCGACGATACCAACAATCCCACACATGGCCTGGTCTCCGCTGTTCGGCTGGTTTGACCTGGGCGAACCGGGTCCAGCGACTCAGCTATAGGTGAACTTCGCAGCAATATCCGGTGGTAGAAGGCCCTTCAACCACAACGCGACCTCCTGGAAATAGGGGATCAACACGGATTGTTGCCACCAATGATCCTTGGGAAAGGGGGTGAGTCCGGCCAGCAACACCAGGGTGGAGACCAGGATCACCCCTCTGGCGACGCCGAAAAAGCTGCCCAGGAGGCGGTCGGTGCCGGAAAGCCCGGTTTTGTCGACCAGTTGACCCGCCAGATAGCCGATGATCCCGCCAATCAACAGACAAACCAGCAGCAACCCGCCGAAGGCGACCCCCAGCCGCACCGAAGGGACGCTGATCCAGCGCTCGAGAACTACAGCAAAGTCCCGGAAAAAGGCGAACGCCAGCCAGAAGGCCAGCACCCAGGTCGCCAGAGACAGCACTTCGCGTACAAAGCCCCGTACCAAGCTGATGATCGCCGAGAGGGCGATCACGCCGATAATGCTATAGTCAACCCAGCTCAGGTTCACGTTGTGGTCAGTCAGGAGTCATCCCCATGCGGGGCCGACGAATCCGATAGTCTAACAAAGCCGCCGGGTCAGGGATATCGCACCACCGTACCCTTTTCCCCGACCTTTCTGGAAATATTGGCGGCCATCTCTTCCGTGAGGCGCCGATCCACTCCGGGACCGACCCGAATCCGGCGGAGAACCTGGTCATTGACCTTGATCTCGTCTTCGATCACCGGGAACTTGGCCGCCCTCAGTTTCTGGGCCAGTTTGTCCGCGTTCTCTCGGCTGGCGAAGGCCCCCATTTGCACCACCCAGGCGCCGGGACTGGTCTTCGCCGCCGGTGTCGGGGTGGGCGACGGCGAGAACGGGACGACCGGTTTGGGGGCTGGCGATGCGGAGGACTGGGAAGGAAGCGGTGGAGGAGAAACCGGATGTATCGTTTCCGTTCCGGCCTTGGGAGACTTTTTCGGTGGTATTTCCGCCAGGGTCTTGGATGGGGTCGGAACCTGGGTATGGATCGGTTCAGGTTTCGCTGGCGCGGTTGGTGTCGGAGGCATGGGGGGCACCCCGGTGACTGGTTGGGGCGGCTCCGGCGGGGACGGAGGGCGTTCCGCTGGTATGGGGGTGACGGCTGAAGAGGCGAACTTCTCCAACCCGGGGGGCACGGGTGGGATATTGCTGGTCTTGATCTGGCGATCCTCGGCCGGTTTCTCGAACATCATGGGCACGAAGATCACCACCAAGGCAACAAGAACGGCGGCGCCGATAAGGCGCTTTTTCAGCTTGTCTTCCATGGTTCTCCTAAGAATGAGATGTGTTGTTCATGAGTGGATGGAAGCGGATGTCGCATACAAATGCCAGATTCTGTTGCGCCGGACAACCCGGCATTCACCCCGGGGCCTTTTGGGAATCCCGGTGATCGGCTCAGACTATAAGGGACATCACCCCGGCAACGGTCAAAAAGGAACCGAATACAAGAATGCGATCATCTTTCCCGGCTTCCCGATGCGCACCGGCAAAAGCCTCGGCGACTGAGGCATAGGTTCGCACCGCCTTCGATCCTGTGGCCTCGGTAACCATCGACCCCAGCTCGTCAAGGGAGAGGGCGCGATCGCCCTGGAGTTGGGGAAGATGCCATGAGGCGATCTGGTCCGCCAGAAAGGGGAGCGCGCCGAGAATATCCTTGTCCTTGAGAGCGGCGTATACAGCATGAGTTTTGCCTTGCGTTTGATGGAGGCGCAAGGTCTCGGCCAGGGACTGTATCGCCTGGGGATTGTGGGCCACATCCAGAATCAGGCTGACATCCCCAGGGATGAGCTGAAAGCGACCGGGGAGTCGTACCCCTTCGAGTCCTTCGCGGATGGCCTGCTGGGACAAAGGCAGGCTTTCCTGCAAGAGTTCGATGACCATGAGCACGGCGGCGGCATTATCGAGCTGGAACCGGCCTCGTAAGGCGGGTAAGGGAAGCCCGTAGCGGCCACGCTCCGGCCCCCGCCAGTTCCAGCCGTTGTCAAGCTGTTGATGGGAGAACTCCACGCCTGAGCGGAAGATCCGTGCCCCGAGCCGGGTGGCTTCCCGAAGCAGGGAGACAGGTACCTTCACCATACCCAGTACCCCTGGCCGGTTGGGTCGCAGGATACCGGCCTTTTCCCGGGCGATGCTCTCAAGATCCGCTCCCAGCCAGTCGGTATGATCGAGACCAATGCTGGAGATCAGGGCGATATCGGGATCAAGGATGTTGACGGCATCCAAGCGCCCACCGAGCCCCACCTCCAGGATAAGGATGTCGGGTCGGCTGCGGGCGAAAACATCCAGCGCGGCCAGGGTGCCGAACTCGAAATAGGTCAGGGAAATATCGCCTCGTGCCTGATCGACCTGGGCGAAGGCCCGGCATAATTCGTCGTCATCCACTTCCTTGCCGTCGATCCGGATACGTTCGTTGTAGCGCAGCAGGTGAGGAGAGGTATAGGTGGCGGTACGGTATCCACCTGCCCGCAGGATACTATCCAGCATGGCCACGCAGGAACCTTTGCCATTGGTGCCGGCGACGCTGATGACGGGGCCGGGAGAGCCCCGATGGCCGAGTCGATCCGCCACCTCGCGCACCCGTTCCAGGCCGAGTTCGATGGAGCAAGGGTGTAGCCCTTCCTGCCAGCTCAGCCAGTCATCGATTCGAGCAAAGCGCATCGACTCAACTGGATGATTCATGTGGAGCGGGCAAGGACAAAAAGATTCGTAGCTGGTGAAAAAACTGTCGCCAGCGATGCGGAGTAGGTTCTTTCACCAGATCTCAGGGCGCTGGTTGCTTGGTGAGGATGCTGAGCAGGCTGGCGAGCTTGTCCCGCATATCGCGGCGATCGATGATCATGTCGATGGCGCCGTGATCGAGCAGGAACTCGCTCCGTTGAAAGCCTTCAGGCAGCTTTTCCCGTACCGTCTGCTCGATCACCCGGGGGCCGGCGAATCCGATCAGTGCCCTGGGTTCGGCGATGTTGATGTCGCCGAGCATGGCCAGACTGGCGGAGACGCCACCCATGGTGGGATCCGTCAGCACCGAGATGAATGGTACACCCTGTGATGCCAGGCGACCCAGGGCAGCGGAGGTCTTGGCCATCTGGAACAAGGAGAACAAGGATTCCTGCATGCGGGCCCCGCCGCTGGCGGAAAAGCACACCAAGGGGAGGCGATGTTCGGCGGCCTGATTGACCCCGCGCACGAAGCGCTCCCCGACCACCGAACCCATGGAACCACCCATGAAATTGAACTCGAAGGCGGTGGCGATCAGATCCAGCCCCTTGAGACGGCCTCGCATCACCACCAGGGCCTCTTTCTCGCCGGTTTCTTTCTGCGCCAAGCCGATACGGTCTTTGTAACGCTTACTGTCTTTGAATTTGAGTGGGTCGAGTGACTCGAGATGGGCCGCGATCTCGGTTCTCGACTCCGGGTCGAGAAAAGTCTCCAGACGGCGTCTGGCGGTCAGTCGATTGTGATGGGTGCATTTTGGACAGACCTCCAGGTTGCGTTCCATCTCTCCGCGATAGAGGATCGCCGCACAACCCGGACATTTGGTCCAGAGCCCTTCGGGAACCGTCCGTTTATTAGTGCCGTCGGTCCGGATCCGGCTCGGCATGAGTTTTTCGAACCAGCTCATATATTCGCCTTTGGTCACGCTCGCCTGGCCTCGCTGCAATCAAGCCTAAGGATCGACCAGGGTGGTGGTGTCCATCGCCTGGCGCAACTCAGTGACGAAGTCGCCGATGCGGGTTGGGATCTCTGCGGGGGATGTCGCCAAGTCTTCGATCCTTTTGACGATGGCACTGCCGACGATGACGGCATCCGCGATCGCCGCGACTGCGGCCGCCGTAGCGGCATCCTTGATGCCGAAACCTACCCCCAGAGGGAGGTCGGTGAAGCCTCGGATGGTGGCCAATTTCTCCGCCACCGGACCCAGGTCCAGATGAGTGGCTCCTGTAACCCCCTTGATGGAGACATAGTAAACAAAGCCGCTTGCTTTGGTGCAGATCCAGGCGATGCGCTCATCGCTCGTCGTCGGCGCGATGAGAAATATGTGCGCGATGCCGTATCTGTTCAATGCCTCCAACAGCTTTGTCCCTTCCTCGGGAGGCGAGTCCACCACCAGGATGCCATCAACCCCCGCGGCGGCGGCTTGGTTGGCAAAGGTCTCGTGCCCCATGATCTCGATCGGATTGAGGTAACCCATGAGTACGACCGGGGTGCTGTCATCGGTGCGACGGAACTCCCTTACCATGTCCAGGACGAGGCGCAGATTGACACGGTGTTGTAGGGCGCGTTCACTGGCACGTTGAATGATGGGACCATCGGCCATGGGGTCGGAAAAGGGCACCCCGAGTTCGATGATGTCGGCACCGGCCGCCACCAAGGCCTGCATCAGGGGCAGCGTGACCTCTGGGTTGGGGTCTCCGGCGGTGACAAAGGGGATCAAGGCCTTGCGACCCTGCTGGCGCAGGAGATGAAAACGGCTCTGGATACGACGGCTCACAGCTTGATGCCCTCCCGGGCCGCGACGGTGTGCATGTCCTTGTCGCCTCGACCGGACAGATTGACGATGATGAGGCCGCTGTTGTCCATCCGCGGGGCCAGCTTCATAGCGTAAGCCAGCGCGTGGCTGGATTCCAACGCCGGGATGATGCCCTCGGTGCGGGTGAGGCTGTGAAAGGCCGTCAGCGCCTCTCCATCCGTTGCCGCCACATAGGTGGCGCGCCCGGTATCTTTGAGCCAAGCATGTTCCGGGCCTACTCCGGGATAATCCAGGCCAGCGGAGATCGAGTGGGTTTCCATGATCTGGCCGTCATCATCCTCCATCAGATAGGTGCGATTGCCATGCAGTACCCCCGGCCGTCCGGCGCAGAGGGGGGCGGCGTGATGGCCGGTCGCCAGACCTTCGCCGGCGGCTTCCACGCCATAGAGTGCTACCTCGGTATTTTCGAGAAAGGGATGGAACAGACCGATGGCATTGGAGCCGCCGCCGACGCAGGCGACCAGGGCATCGGGCAGACGTCCGGCCTGGGCCAGCATTTGTTCCTTGGCTTCGCGTCCGATGATGGCCTGGAAATCCCGCACCATGGCTGGGTAAGGGTGGGGGCCGGCGACAGTACCGATAATGTAGAAAGTGTTGTCCACATTGGTGACCCAATCTCGCATGGCCTCATTGAGGGCATCCTTCAGGGTACGGGAGCCCGAGGTGACGGGCACCACCTGGGCACCGAGTAGTCGCATGCGATAGACATTGGCTTCCTGCCGGGCCATGTCTACCTCACCCATATAGACGACACATTCGAGCCCCATACGCGCCGCCACGGTGGCGGTCGCCACCCCATGTTGACCGGCGCCGGTCTCGGCGATGATCCGGGTCTTTCCCATGCGGCGGGCCAGCAACGCCTGCCCAACCGTGTTGTTGACCTTGTGAGCGCCGGTATGGTTGAGGTCTTCCCGCTTGAGATAGATCTGGGCACCGCCGAGTTCGCGGCTCCAACGCTTGGCATGATAGAGGGGAGAGGGTCGGCCGACGTAATGCCTCAGGTCGGCGTCCAGTTCACTCTGGAATTCTGGGTCTCTGAGATAGCGCTCATAAGCTAGCCGGAGTTCATCCAAGGGACCCATGAGGGTCTCGGCTACGAACTTGCCACCATAGGGACCAAAGTGCCCGGCGGCATCCGGCAGGGTTGTGTACCCGGGATCAATTGCTGTCGCCACGTTCGACTCCTCTCATGAAAGCGGACATCTTGGCTTCGTCCTTCAGGCCTTTGGACCGCTCGACACCGCTGCTCACATCCACCGCATAGGGACCAACCAGGCGGATCGCCTGTTCCACGTTGTCAGGGGTCAGTCCCCCGGCCAAGATGAGTCTGGGCGCCAGATCTCTAGGTAGGCGCGACCAATTGAAGCTTATCCCGGTCCCTCCAGGAAGATCCGCCTGATAAGTATCCACTAAGAGGGCCGATGCATCGGCAAAGAGTCTATGTTGCTGATGGATATCCAGATTTTCCCGCATAGGAATAGCCTTGATATAAGGGCGTCCGAAGCGACGACAGAACTCGGGCGGCTCGGCGCCATGGAATTGCAGTCGATCCAGGGGAATGGCGTCCAATACCGCGATCACCAGTTCCGGTTCCGGGTTCACGAAGAGCCCGACTGTTGTCACGAAAGGCGGCAACCCCCTGAGGATGGCTCTGGCCTGATCGAGACTTACAGCCCTGGGGCTGGAGGCATAAAACACCAGACCAATGGCATCCACCCCGAGCCGCATGGCGGATTCGGCATCTTCCGCGTGGGTGATACCGCAGATTTTCACCTTGGTGCGCATAGGCCGCTAACCTTAACGGATCGACACTCTGAGCAAAAGTCCCAGTGTGCTACAGGGGTCCCAAGCGATCCAGGGACTGCCGCCAATCCGGTAGGCCCCAGATATCAGGATAATCAACCCCAAGCAGGTAGAGGCCATCGGGAGGGGCGGTCACCCCCCCCTTGGTACGGTTGCGTTGAGCGAGAATTTCACCCGCCCAGTCTAATGGGCGCTCGCCCCGGCCAATGGTCATGAGGACACCGGCAATGTTACGCACCATATGATGCAGGAAGGCATTGGCGCAGATCTCGATCATCAGCATCTCGCCTTCCCTCCGGACATCGAGTCGGGTAACTCGTCGCACCGGGGATTTCGACTGACATCCCTGGGCGCGATAGGAGGAAAAATCGTGTTCGCCGATCAGAGCCTGGCCGGCTTGGCGCATCAGGTCGGCGTCTAAGGGTTGGTGACACCAGGTGGCACGTTGGTGCCAGAGCGCCGAGCGGACGCTGCGATTGAGGATCTGATACCTGTAGCTGCGGGCCTGGGCCGAATAACGGGCATGAAAATCCGGCCGAACTTCTTGGGCCCAGAGCAAATTGATGTCGAAGGGCAGATTGACGTTGGTACCCAGCACCCAGGATCTCGGGGTACGTGACGCGAGTGTATCGAAGTGCACTACTTGGTGCCGGGCATGTACCCCGGCGTCGGTACGCCCGGCACAATGGATTTCGACCTCATGATCGGCCACCTTGGTGAGGGCCGATTCCACACATTGCTGTACGCTTCTAACTCGTTTTTGGCGTTGCCAGCCTTGAAAGCCCGCTCCCTGGTATTCCACCCCCAAGGCTATGCGCATCGTTTCGCCGTCTCATCAAAACTGAAAAAAAGAAGGGGTGCAGCTTGGCTGCACCCCCCATGCAGGCCAAAACCTGGGTTATGAGAGGCTACCGAGCATCTGTCGGGCCCGACGGGCCTGCCCTTCGTTACCCTCGGTCAATACCTCTTCGAGAATGCTCTTGGCATCTTCCGGATCGCCCATCTCGATGTAGGCCTGGGCGAGTTCGAGTTTGGTATCCACCTCGGTGTATTCACCCTCTGTCAGTTCGTAACCTTCGAGGCTGAGTTCGTGTTCCTCGAATTGAGGTTCCGGAACTTTATCGTCCGTGATGTGGGGATAGTCGACGAAGCCATCGAGGGAAAGCTCATCTTCTTTTTTGGATTTCGGTGGCTGTTGTTCCTCAGAGAAGGTGAGATCGAAGATGTCCAACTCACCTAGTTCCTCTTCGAGAGTCTTCTGCGAGGGCCTGGCTGGCGTGACGACGGGACCTTGGGTGGGAATCTCCGGCAGTTCGAAATCCAGGCTGGCCAGGTCATCCTTCATGGTGTCCGCTGGCGGCTGGGTTCGGGGACTAGGTCTCTCCCCAATACCGGTCATCAAATCAGCAAAGTCGAAATCCAGATCAAGGAGTTCCGCTTCTGGCTGGGTAACGGGCGGTGGTGCTTTGGGTGGCGGCGGGGCGGTGACGCCCGGCGCGGCAGCGGTAGTCATCCCTTCTGTCGGGACACGCGGCGGCGTCGCGGGGCCTCCCGCTTGCAGGCCGCCGAGATCGACTCCGGCATCTCGGGCCAGATTCGTTAGCCGCTTCCAGCCGTTGGGATCAGTCTTCGCCAGTCCCGCGGCACCAAGCTCACGAGCCAGTCCAAGAAAGGCTGTCTTATTACGCGAGCCGGCGTAGCATTCCGCCAGTTTGATTTTGTAATCCTGTCGATCCGGGTTCGCCGATACCGCTTGCCTGATCAGTTCCGCCGCTTGATCGTAGCGTCCATAGGCGATGTAGACATCGGCCTCGGCGATGGGATCGACCTGTCCAGTGTCGGGAATGACCTGGGTATCCGTATCTATGTCCGTATCACCAAAGTCACTCAGTTGCGAGGTGAGCTGGATGGTCTGCATGCTGGTCGGCTCGGAAAAGCCGGTCATGGTGACGCTGGAGGCGGACCTAGCCATGTCTCTGGCGATCTCTGCCTCCGCAGGAGAGACCAGTATGCTCTCGGGAAATGCTTCCCCTTCTTCTTGTTTGCGACGTCGCTTGAGCAGGACCGCCAAGGCTCCGAGAAGCGCTATACCGGCACCGGCCAAACTGATAAGCAGGGTATTTTCCTTAAGTAGTGTCAGCCAACCAGATCCATCCGCCGTTTTGCTCGCTTTTGGGGGAACGCTGGGTTGCGGGGATGGCTCCGACCGTGTGGGGACGGGCGGTTTCGGCGACTCGACGGGTGCCGCAACCGGCGCTGGTGTGGGAACCGGGGTTTCTGTCACCGGTGTAGGTATAAGGGGTGGAGACGGTACCGGCAAAGGCGTCTGAATCATTGATGGTGGAGGCGACTCCACCGGAGCCGGTGGGGGTGACTGCCCCTCGGGTTTGGCTGGGGTTGGTGGCTCCTTGGCCGGCTCAGCGATGCTGACTGGAGTCGGTGACGGCGTAGGTGACACCTTGGGTGGTGTGGTGGGTTCCGGCAGCGTCTCTTTCGCGGCGGCCTGCAATTGCGCCAGATGATCGTTTTGCAAGGTCATTAGACGTTGCATCTTGGTCAGCTGACCTTCGAGGTCTTCCACCCGGTTGCGTAATTCGTCGCTTTCCTTGCGGGCGATAGCGGTCTCTTCTCGGGCCAGAAGCAGGTCGTTCTGCAATTGCCTGCCAACGGCCTGGGATGGCGGCGGCGCAGCCGTAACACCAAGCTGTCCTGATTCAGGCTTGGCGGTAACCAGTTTGAGTTCGTCTTCCCTCATCGCCTGCGCTTGTCCGGACTCTGTGCCCAGCAGGGCGCCGGTCTCCACGAGAGCGGGTTGCCTGCGGGGGGCGGCCGCTGTTGCGCGGGACGGCAGATCGGAGACGATCTGTTGACCAGGTAGGCGGAGAATTTTTCCTGTCTTGAGCCGGTTGATGTCGCCGCGGGCGAAGGCATCAGGGTTATGACGGAAGAGGGTCGTCATGGTCTGATGAGGTGAAGCCCCGGGCGCCAGTTGCCGAGCCAGTGACCAGAGAGTGTCTCCGGTTTTGGTTGGCCCATATTCGACCCCGGGTCCCTCCGCAACGGCCTCCGGCTCCCGGGCGATCAATCGCTCAGGGGGAGGAACCGAGGTGGCCCGTACCCCTCGCGTACCTGGGGCGAAGGCCTGACGTTTGGCGGTCGAGGGGGGGTCGAGCAGGACGGTGTACTCTCGGACCATACGTCCCTTGGGCCAGACGATCTCCACGAGGAAGCTCAGGTAAGGCTCACGCATGGCGTCCGTGCTATTGACGCGGACGATCGGCTGTCCATTGGCCGAGACATCCGGTCGGAAGCGGAGTTTGGTGAGGTGGAACGGCCGATCCATGCCGACACGGGCAAAATCCTCAGGCCCGGCCAGTTGAACCTTGATGGCGTCGAGTTCGTCCGGATTGACGGAGACCAGATCGATCTCAGCAGAAAAATTCTGATTGAGACCGGATTTGGTATGAATACCCCCCAATCCCAACGCCCAGACACCAGCGGGCATCAAGGCCAGACTTACAGCCACTGCCAATTTCAGCTTCCGGAACATACCCCCTCCATGCGGAGTGTGAACTTGAGGAAAACCTGAATCGCTGCGAGTCCCCGGCCAGTTCCGAGTTCTAATTGTCATCGCAGAACCACCCAATTGTACCTCTTTACGGGAACTACGCTGCCGAAACTATAGTCTACTTGGGGTTAAGGACCAAAATCCCGGTACTGTTTCGCGATCTTCGCGCGCTAGACACCCCCAGAACGGCCACTAACTCAACCTTTGCATGCCACCGGGGCCGCTGTCTGTTTGTTGGCTCTACCCCTTTGCTAGGTGGCAGATCTTTATCCGGCCTCCCGCTCGAACAGGATCCGCAGCATGCGCCTCAAGGGCTCGGCCGCCCCCCAGAGCAACTGATCGCCGACGGTGAAGGCGGAGAGATAGTCGTTACCCATATTCATTTTGCGCAGACGCCCGACGGGAACACTCAGAGTGCCCGTCACCTTGGCCGGCGTCAGTTCATGAATACTGGCCTCGCGCTCATTCGGGATCACCTTCACCCAGGCATTGGCCTGGGCGATCAGGTCAAGGATCTCGTCAAGGGGGACATCCCGCTTGAGTTTGATAGTCAAGGCCTGGCTGTGACAACGCATCGCCCCGACCCGGACACAAAGACCATCGACCGGTATGGGGGAGGTTTCACGCCCAAGGATTTTGTTGGTTTCCGCCTGCCCCTTCCATTCTTCCCGGCTTTGCCCGTTGGGAAGTTGGCGGTCGATCCAGGGGATGAGACTGCCGGCCAGGGGTACGCCAAAACTGTCGACGGGGAAACCTGGTGCCCGCATGGTTTCGGCGACGCGGCGGTCGATATCCAGGATGGCTGAGGCCGGATCGGCCAACAAATCGGCCACCGGGCCGTGAAGGGCACCCATCTGGCTCAACAGCTCGCGCATATTGCGTGCCCCGGCCCCGGAGGCGGCCTGATAGGTCATGGAGCTCATCCATTCCACTAACCCGGCGCTGAAGAGTCCTCCCAAGGCCATGAGCATCAGGCTCACGGTGCAATTGCCACCGATGAAATTTTTCACCCCTGCCTGAAGACCATCTTGAATCACATCCAGATTCACTGGATCCAGGACAATGATACTGTCCTGTTCCATGCGTCGTGTCGAGGCGGCGTCTATCCAGTATCCCGACCAACCCGCTGATCGCAGCCGGGGATAGACCTCCGAGGTGTAGTCCCCACCTTGACAGGTGACAATGACATCCATCGACAGCAGTCGGTCGATGTCCATGGCGTACTGCAAGGGCGAAATCTCCCGGCCTATGTCGGGTCCAGACTGTCCCGCTTGGGATGTGGTGAAAAAGACCGGCTCAGCAATCTGGGCGAAGTCGCTCTCTTCCCGCATGCGTTGCATCAATACGGAACCCACCATGCCCCGCCAGCCCACGAAACCCACTCGATTCATTGGAACTACCTGCTGTTCACGTTTGTAGGGTGGGCACCGCCCACCGATCATGGTGCGACATGCGCACCCTACGGCACTCTTCTCGTCAATCGGCGTTCAGGGCCGCGATCACGGCCTCGCCCATCTCCCGGGTGCCGACGCGACGGGTACCGGGCGAGAGGATGTCGGCGGTGCGCAACCCCTGATCCAGCACCCGTCGCACCGCCTCTTCCACCCGCTCCGCCAACTCTGGCGCGCCAAGGGTATAGCGCAGCATCATGGCGACAGAAAGAATGGTGGCGAGGGGATTGGCGATGCCCTGACCGGCGATATCCGGGGCCGAACCATGGATGGGCTCGTACATGCCCTTGCCGGCTTCGTCGAGGGAGGCGGAGGGCAGCATGCCGATGGAACCCGTCAGCATGGACGCCTCGTCGGAGAGGATGTCGCCGAACATGTTGTCGGTTACCAGCACATCGAATTGTTTGGGATTACGCACCAACTGCATGGCCGCATTGTCCACGTACATATGGTTGAGCTGTACATCCGGGTATTCCTTGCCGAGACGGGTCATCACCTCCCGCCACAGCTCGGTGCATTCCAGCACATTGGCCTTGTCCACCGAGCACAGCCGCCGCTGGCGCTTGCGGGCAATCTCGAAGCCGACACGACCGACGCGCTCGATCTCCGACTCCGAATAGATCAGGGTGTTGAAACCCTGGCGCTCGCCACTTTCGAGGCTTCTTACCCCGCGGGGTTGACCGAAATAAAGGCCACCGGTCAGTTCGCGCACGATCATGAGATCCAGATCGGCCACCACCTCGGCTTTCAGCGTGGAGGCGGCGGCGAGTTGAGGATAGAGCCGGGCCGGGCGCAGGTTGGCGAACAGACCCAATCCCGAGCGCAACCCGAGTAGTCCCTTCTCGGGACGGATGGCAATGGGTAGAGGTTCCCATTTGGGGCCGCCCACCGCGCCCAGGAGCACGGCATCGGCGGCCTTGGCCAGGGTCAGGGTGGCTTCCGGCAGGGGGCCACCGGTGGCGTCGATGGCGGCACCACCCACCAGGGCGTATTCCAGCTCCACGGCCAAGCCGAAGCCGGTTTGGAGGGCTTGGAGCAGCTTCACCGCTTCGGCGACGATCTCAACCCCGATGCCATCACCAGGGAGTATCAGAATCTTGTGGCTCATAAGTTCTTGTTTATCTCATTCTCGTCAGCAGGGACGGGCGCCCCTCGCCCCGCGCTGGACAGCGCCGTGGGGAAAACCCAAACCCGAATAGTTACTTGTTCAGCGAAAGATCGACGAACAACCAGGGCGCCTGACGCCGATGCCGCTCTTCATAGCCGCGGATGTCGTCCAGGTGTTCCAGGGTCAGACCGATGTCGTCCAGACCTTCCAGCAGGCAATGACGTCTGAAGTCGTCTACCTCGAAGCCCAACCGCCGCTGATCCGGCAACAGAATTTCCCGCGCCCGCAGATCGACGCTGAGCGTCAAGGGATCTTCTGCCGTCGCCAGGCGGAACAGCTCATCCACCTCCGACCCCGGCAGCACGATGGGGAGGATACCGTTTTTGAAGCAATTATTGAAAAAGATATCGGCGAAACTGGGCGCAATGATCACCCGGAACCCCTGATCCAGTAAGGCCCAGGGGGCATGCTCCCGGGAAGAGCCGCAACCGAAATTGTCCCGTGCGAGCAGGATCCGTGCCCCGAGGTAGCGGGGGTCATTGAGGATGAAATCCGGGTTCAAGGGACGAGGGGTGCAGTCCATCCCCGGTTCACCATGATCCAGGTAGCGCCATTCGTCAAAGAGATAGGGTCCAAAACCGCTGCGGCGGATGGACTTGAGAAATTGCTTGGGAATGATGGCGTCCGTATCCACATTGGAACGATCCAGGGGACAGACGACACTCTCGATGCTGGTAAATCTCTCCATCGCCTTTAACCTCATTGGGCCGCTTTTTGAATGGACTCACCGGCCTTTTCGATGTCCTTGCCTACGCCCTTGACGGTTTCACAACCGCCGAGCATCCCCAGCAGCATCCCGCCGAGCAGGAATATCAATACCTTCGCCATGACGGTTTTCCCCGGGGTGTCGTAGCTACTTTCGCCACCGCATTATTCACCAAAATGACGGACATCCACAAAATGACCGGCGATGGCCGCCGCCGCCGCCATGGCCGGACTCACCAGATGGGTGCGTCCCCCCTGACCCTGACGGCCCTCGAAGTTGCGGTTGGAGGTGGAGGCGCAACGCTCGCCCGGCTCCAGGCGGTCGGCGTTCATGGCCAGACACATGGAACACCCCGGATCCCGCCATTCAAAACCCGCGTCAATAAAGATGTGGTGCAATCCTTCCTGCTCCGCCTGTCGCTTCACCAGACCGGACCCAGGCACCACCAGAGCCAACTTGATACTGGGCGCTACCCGGCGACCCGCCACCAGGGCAGCGGCGGCCCGTAAGTCTTCGATGCGTCCGTTGGTGCAGGAGCCGATGAACACCTTGTCGGGTCGGATGGCGGTGATCGGTGTCCCCGCTTCCAAGCCCATGTAGGCGAGGGCGCGTCTCATCCCCTCGGCCCTGATCGGATCGGACAGGGTCTCTGGATCCGGCACTCGATCGGTGACCGCCACCACCATCTCTGGCGAAGTACCCCAGGTCACCTGGGGTGGGATAGCGGCAGCAAGGATCTCGACCTCGCGATCGAATATCGCACCGGGATCGCTGTGTAGTTCACGCCAGGTCGCTATCGCCCGCTCCCAGAGTTCGCCCTTGGGGGTATAGGTACGCCCCTGCACATAGTCGATGGTCTTGTCATCGACGGCGATGAGACCGGCCCGAGCCCCCGCCTCGATGGTCATGTTGCAGACCGTCATGCGGCCTTCCATGGACAGCGAGCGGATCGCCTCGCCGGCAAACTCGATGACATAGCCGGTGCCGCCCGCGGTGCCGATATGACCGATGATGGCGAGCACTATGTCCTTGGCGGTGATCCCCGGCCCAAGCTTGCCGCTGATCCTGACGCGCATACTCTTGGGTTTTTTCTGGATCAGACACTGGGTGGCGAGCACATGCTCCACCTCCGAGGTGCCGATACCGAAGGCGAGGGCGCCAAAGGCCCCATGGGTGGAGGTATGGGAGTCGCCGCAGACCAGGGTCATACCCGGTAATGTGGCGCCCTGTTCGGGGCCGATGACATGCACGATCCCCTGGCGGTCATCGTCCATACGGAACTCGGTGATGCCGAAGTCACGACAGTTCTGGTCCAGGGTCTCCACCTGGAGGCGGGACACCGGATCGGTAATCCCCGCGGAGCGATTGTTCGTGGGGACATTATGGTCGGGCGTGGCCAGATTGGCCCCGGCCCGCCAGGGTTGGCGACCGGCCAGGCGCAGCCCCTCGAAGGCTTGGGGCGAGGTCACCTCGTGGACCAGATGACGATCAATGTAGAGCAGTGCCGTGCCGTGCTCGTCGTAACGGACGACGTGGTCGTCCCAGAGCTTATCGAAAAGGGTTCGCGGTGCCATGGACCTCTCCTTTACTCAATAGCGGCAAAGATAAAGCCTGATGATCCATAAAACAAATTCATATTTCTCATAAGAGCCATTCCGCATGAGAATAGACGCCGTTCTTGAGCCGTCGGGGGAGAAGTTCAATGGAAATCAGTTGGCTGCAGGCCTTCGTCAGCGCCGCCACGGAGGGCTCGTTTTCCGCGGCGGCGGCCCGGCTCTATCTTACCCAACCGGCCGTCAGCAAGCGCATCGCCGCTATCGAAACTGAGCTGGGGGCGCCGCTGTTCGACCGTCTTGGCCGCATGGTGGTGCTTACCGAGGCCGGTCGGGTGCTCTTGCCCCGGGCGCGGGAACTCCTCGCCCGGGCGGCCGAGATGCGGCATCTGGTGTCCGACCTCGCCGGCGAGGTGGGTGGACCGCTGCTCATGGGTACCAGCCACCATGTCGGACTGCGTCGTCTGCCGCCCTATTTGAAGCAGTATCGGCGACTCTATCCGGGGGTGGGTCTGGAGATCCGCTTCATGGATTCGGAAGCGGCCTGTCAGGGGGTGGTCGGCGGAGATCTGGAGTTGGCGGTGGTCACCTTACCGAACGGGCCTCCCAGCCCGTTGCTGGCCAGACCCATTTGGCGGGATCCCCTGGCCTTCGTCGTGGCGCCGGACCATCCCCTGGCCGCCGAGGCCACCACCAGGCTGGCCACCTTGGTCGGTTATCCCGCCGTGCTTCCCGGGCAGGGCACCTATACCCGGGCCATTCTCGAACGGGTGCTGGTCAGCGCCGGGCTTGAACTCGAGGTCGGCATGTCGACCAATTATCTGGAAACTCTCAAGATGCTGGTCACTACCGGGCTGGGTTGGAGCCTGCTGCCGGAGTCCATGCTGGATCAAGATCTGTGTGTGCTGGATGTGGAAGGTGTGAAGTTGAATCGGTCCCTGGGGGTGGTGTTTCATGCCGGTCGTCGACTTTCGAGTCCAGGACGGGCGTTGTTGGAACTGCTTGAAGCTGGAGCCTGATGGCCTTTGGTTTCGCTGATTGGGGGGGATGGAGTACGTGAATCGCTTGGCTCTATGCAATGCTGCTTGGAAATACTTTGCCGCCTGGGTCGTCGGGCGGTTGGTTGTCATCCCCAAGGGCGGGGTCCGGCTGTTGGGAATGATCATCCCGCTTTTGACCCTGAGTCTGTTCCCCTGGGGGGCTCCCGCCCTGGCCGCCGAGGTCGTCCAGCATCGTCTGGAGGTGAGCCTCGACCCGGCCAGCCATCGGTTTTCGGCGCGGGATGAGCTCAGTCTGCCGGCCCCGATATCGGGGTCCATCCGCTTCCGACTCCATCCGGGACTGCAACCCCGGGTCAGCGAGCCGGGGGCCAGATTGCGTTTACTGGGAGAGGGGGCTCAAGCGGAGCGGACGGAGGAATACGAACTGGTCTTCCCTGAAGGACGACATGGGGTCCGGATCGAATATGGCGGCGAGATCCACCATTCCATCGCGCCCCAGGGCCAGGACTATGGTCGCGAGATGGGAGCCACCTCGGGGATCATCGCCCCGGAAGGGGTATTTCTCTCCGGGGCCTCCTACTGGTGTCCGGAGATCGCCGGGGCCGTAGTCAAGTTCGAGCTGCGGGTGCATCTCCCGCCGGGATGGCGGTCGGTGAGCCAGGGCCTGAGCCCGCCCCAGGAGGCCGCGTCCGAGCATGACGGCGAAGTCTGGCGCAGCGACCAACCCCAGGAGGAGATCTATCTCATCGCCGGGCCTTTTACCCGCTACCGCCATCCGGCGGGTCCGGTCGAGGCCATGGTGTTTCTGCGTTCGCCCGACCCCGAACTGGCACAGTCCTATCTCGATGCCACCAGCCGTTATCTGGAGCTCTACCGGCGATTGCTGGGTGACTATCCCTACGGCAAGTTCGCCCTGGTGGAGAATTTCTGGGAGACGGGCTACGGTATGCCTTCCTTCACCCTGCTCGGTTCCAAGGTCATCCGCCTGCCCTTCATCCTCCAATCTTCCTATCCCCATGAAATCTTGCACAACTGGTGGGGTAACGGGGTTTATGTGGACGCTGGGAGCGGTAACTGGTCCGAGGGGCTCACCAGCTATCTCGCCGATCATCTGCTGCGGGAAGAACAGGGTCTAGGCGCGGACTATCGCCGTCAGACCCTCCAAGGGTATGCCGACTATGTGCGGGCCGGACGGGATTTCCCCTTGACCGAGTTCCGCGCCCGCCACAGTTCGGCCACCCAGGCGGTGGGTTATGGCAAGTCGCTGATGTTGTTTCATATGCTGCGAAGGACCCTGGGCGACGAGACCTTCATCGCCGGACTGCGGGCCTTCTACCGCGACCATCTGTTCCAGAGCGCCGGTTTTGCCGAGCTGGAAAAGAGTTTTCGCCAAGTCGCCGGTGCGGATCTGACGCCTTTCTTTCGGCAGTGGCTGCAACGGATCGGCGCGCCGAGTTTACGCTTGGTCGAGGCGCGAACCGAACCGACAGAGGGTGGCTTCAATCTCCAGGCCGTCATCGAACAGACCCAGGACGGACCTCCCTATCGTCTGCGGATCCCCTTGGCGATCTCCCTTGAGGGCGAGTCTCAGGTTCGATCCTGGGAGGTGGAGCTGGACCAGGTCCGCCAGAAGTTCGAGATCCGGCTTCCATCCCGACCCCTGCGACTGGATCTGGATCCTGAGTTCGATTTGTTCCGTCGCCTCGACCGGCGGGAGATCCCTCCCGCCCTGAGTCAGCTCTTTGGCGCCGAGCGGGTCTTGCTGGTACTCCCGGCGGCGGCCCCGCCCCGCTTGTTGGACGCCTATGGACAACTGGCCCGCCGCTGGGCGGAGCAGGGCGGCGCCCGATTCGAGATCCGCCTGGATCAGGAATTGGACCGGCTGCCGGAAGACCGTGCACTCTGGCTCTTCGGCTGGGAGAACCGCTTCCGTCTCCAGTTCGTGGCCACGCTTGCCGCCTATCCCTTTATTGATCAGGGAAACCGGCTGCTGGTGGCCGGGACCGAACTCGTGCGGGATCAAGCCAGTGTCGCCCTGGTCGGACGACAGCCGGGGCGAGTGGATCTGGCCCTGGGTTGGGTGGCGACCGAGAATCCCCTGGCGCTTCCCGGACTGGGGCGCAAGCTCCCCCATTATGGCCAATACAGCTACCTCGGCTTCAGCGGCGACGAACCCAGTAACCGGATCAAGGGGTCATGGCCGGTGGTGGATTCACCCCTGTCGCTGGTGGTCGGGCAGAGTGACGGTGTAAAAGTGGTCCCCATCAGAGGCCGATTCGCGCTTCGTCGTCCGCTATCCGCGCTGCCCGGGGTGAAATGAAACCTGGCAGAGACCCGTGGCACATCCGGGGAGGCGGGGCAGGCATTGATATTGTTCTCTAAAAGAGAACAATAGGCCATAAAAACGGATTTATATTCTTCTTATAAGAACAAAAAATGGGTCTTTTTACCCGATGCCCGGAAGCGAAACCCCGAATCAAATGAAAACCTGGGTCCGGTATGACGCTCCCCATTGGAGTTGGGGAAACCCTGTCGTTCCCACAGCCTTCCGTTTTGCCGACTTGCGCCCCAGGCCGACCGACCCCATGATGCCTCCTGTTGGTCGGCGACCATGCGCCGGTCTAACTCGGAAAGTCCGCTACGATGTACCTGGCCTTCGGCGTTCCGAAGGGGGCGTCAGTCCCGAGGTGCGTCCCAGCGCGGGCCACGGTTTTACCCCGGCACCCTTTGTCAAGGTGCCCGATATGTCCCTGTTCAGGAGGTTCCCATGTCCCAACCCGAGATCGCCAAGAAGGGTCCCTTTACCCTGGAACTCGAACCGGGGGAATACTGGTGGTGCAGTTGCGGGCGTTCCAAAAAACAGCCCTTCTGTGACGGTTCTCATAAGGGAAGCGAGTTCTCGCCCATGCGGGTGGAGATCGGCGAACCCCAGAAGGTCTGGCTCTGTGGTTGCAAGCACAGCCACAAGGCGCCGATGTGCGATGGTACCCATAAGTCTCTGTAGGCGCTCATAAAAAAACGGGCGCCTCGCGGCGCCCGTGCTCTTCTCGCGGATTGTGTTACCGGCTAGGGGCTATAGGCCCGCTCGCCGTGGCTGGTGGTATCCAGCCCCTCGCGCTCTTGCTCTTCGGGGACACGGAGGCCGATGGTCCAATCGATAAGCTTATAGCAGATGAGGGATACGACACCCGACCAGACCAGGGCCGTCAATACCGCCTGGGCCTGAATCCAGACCTGGGCCAGCATCTCGGTGTCGGTCGGCGCGTTATTGACATAATCCATGATGCCGGTCCCACCCATGGACCAGGGATTAAATACGCCGGTCAAGAGCGCCCCCAGGATGCCGCCCACGCCATGCACGCCGAAGACGTCGAGGGCATCGTCCGCGCCCAGCAGCCTTTTCAAACCCGAGACGCCCCAGAGGCAGACCACACCGGCAACCAGACCGATGATCAGCGCGCCGCTGATGCCGACCCAGCCGCAGGCGGGGGTGACCGCCACCAGACCGGCGACCGCGCCGGAGGCCGCGCCCAGCATGGAGGGCTTGCCCTTCATCAGCCATTCCGCCATGGTCCAGGAGAAGGCCGCGGCGGCTGTCGCGTTGAGGGTGTTGACGAAGGCCAGGGTCGCGGTGCCGCCGGCTTCCAGGGCGGAACCGGCATTGAAGCCGAACCAACCGACCCAGAGCAGCGAGGCGCCAATCATGGTCATCACCAGGTTGTGGGGCGTGAAGGCCTCGCGACCGTGACCGATGCGCTTGCCGACCACGTAGGCACCGACCAGACCGGCGATACCGGCGTTGATGTGGACCACGGTTCCGCCGGCGAAGTCCAACGCGCCCTTCTGGAACAACCATCCGGCCTTAGCCGTTTCCGTGGCCAGGGCGGCGGCGTCCGTGATGGCGTCCGGGCCGGTCCAGAACCATACCATGTGCGCCATCGGCAAGTAGCTGAAGGTGAACCAGAGGGCCGCGAACAGCATCACCGCGGAAAACTTCATGCGCTCGGCGAAGGCGCCGACGGTGAGGGCCACGGTGATAGCAGCGAAGGTCGCCTGGAATACCACGAAGACGAATTCGGGGATCACCACCCCCTTGCTGAAGGTGGCCGCATTGGCGACGCTGCCATCGATCGGATTGAAAATGCCTTTCAAGAGCAGGCGATCGAAGCCACCGATAAAGGCATTGCCCTCGGTGAAGGCCAGGGAGTAGCCGTAAATAGCCCAGAGCACGATGATCATGGCAAAGATCGAGAACACCTGCATGAGCACGGAGAGCATGTTCTTGGTCCGCACCAGACCGCCGTAGAACAAGGCCAGCCCGGGGATGGACATCATGATCACCAGGATGGTGGCGACGATCATCCAGGCGGTGTCGCCTTTGTTGGGAACCGGCGCCGCCGCGGCGACCGCCGCCGCCTCCTCGGCCCCGACCGTGCCGGCCAGTGCAAGCGCCCCGATGGCGCCCGCCGTTGCGAGTAGATAACGCATTTTCATCTCCTCACTCGATTAGAGGGCTTCTCGCCCAGACTCGCCGGTACGGATGCGCACCGCCTGTTCGATGTTGTAAACGAAGATCTTGCCGTCGCCGATCTTGCCGGTGCGGGCAGCACTGCTGATGGCCTCGATGGCGCGCTCCATCAAGGTGTCGTCCACCGCCACCTCGACCTTGATCTTGGGCAGAAAATCGACCACGTATTCGGCGCCGCGGTAGAGTTCGGTATGACCTTTCTGTCGCCCGAACCCCTTGACCTCGGTCACGGTCACGCCGGAGACACCCAGCTCGGAGAGGGCTTCACGCACGTCATCGAGCTTGAAGGGTTTGATAATGGCAGTAATGAGCTTCATGAACCTTTACTCCTGCTTGTTCATTCCGATGGTTTTAAGTTGAGTGCCGATGGGGTTAAAAGGCCTTGGAGATGGTGAAGACCACCTGGTCGTCGCACTTGAAGGTGACGTTATCGCAGTTGCGGTTCTCATCCAGGCCGGAGGTGCCGATATAGCTCAGGTCAAAGCCGAGGCCGAAGAATTCCTTGGAGACGCCGATGCGCCAGTCGGAATAGTCGTCATAGACGGTGTCAAAATCGCTCCAGCCATAATGCACCGCCAGAGACACCTCCGCCGGCAGCGGTACCTTGGCGCTCAGATCGTAGTACCAGGACTTGCCGGTGCCATACCAGTCATTGCTGTAATTGACCGTGAACGAGGGCACCACGACGCCGAGGTCGTAGTTGGCCCCGATGTGAAACTCATCGGTATTGTTGTCGTCGTAATGGGTGCGGAAATACTGATAGCGCAGATAACCGATATCGAGCCCGAGCTTGTCGAAGGTGGGCGCCCAGCCGAGGGAAAAGTCGGTTTCCATGCTCGAGCCGGCAAAGCCTTCGCTCTTGATGTTGGAGGCCCAGACGCCGCCATAGAGACCCAGCGGGGTGTAGTCGTATCTGAGCCCGCCCTGGATGGCTGGTCCGTTGCCGGTCTGACTGATGCCACGGAACAGGTAGTTGGTGGTCAGGCCCAGGCTGCCGCTGACTTTATGATCCGGGGTGGGAGCGGCTTCTTCCGCCGTGCCGGTCGCCCAGCCTCCCATGGATAGACAAAAGCCGGTTGCCAGCGTCAGGATTTTGATTTTCATTTCATCTGCTCCGAAATTTCTATGTTGTAAATACGGCCAACCTTCGAGCCCCATCAGGCTAGATGTACCCTGGATTTAGCACTATGTGTGCCAACCTGGATCAGGGGCCGGGGCAGACCAGATCACAGCCCTACGGCCATTTCCCTGGAGGCGTCGACGCACCCTTGTGAGGCAAAGTCAAACTGGAGGGAGAAATGGTGCGCACCATAATGGTGCGATGACGAGCTGTCGGCAACAAAACCCAGGATCGAAGGCAATCGGGGCCTTTCCCCGGGTTCGTTTGACTGCTGGGAGCCGGGTCGTCGCCTTCTCCCACTGGACAGCCGGGCGGCATCCGGATTAAGGTTTTATCCATGATCGACGCCAAATTTCTTGATGACCTCAGTCACCGCTTGGTAGGCGACCTGCCGGTAGGATTGCAGATCCTCCAGGCCGATCTCGGACGCAACCTGCGGGCCGGTCTGGAGGCCGCCTTGGGCCGTCTCGACCTGGTGACCCGGGAAGAATTCGAGGCCCAGACCGCGGTGCTGCAACGTACCCGCGCCAAGCTCGAAGTCCTGGAGAAACAGGTCGCCGCCCTGGAACAGCTCCAGGCGGGCGAATCCGGTAACGGCGGCCACACCACCTGATCTCCATCCATCCCGAGCCGCGGGCCGCCCATGACCCTGGCCATCCTGCATAGCCGGGCGCTGGACGGTATCCAGGCCCATGAGGTGACGGTGGAGGTCCACCTCGCCAACGGTTTGCCGAGCCTTTCGATCGTGGGCCTGCCCGAGCTGGCGGTACGCGAGAGCAAGGATCGGGTGCGTGGCGCGTTGCAAAACAGCCACTATGAGTTTCCCACCCGCCGTATCACCGTCAATCTGGCACCGGCCGACCTGCCCAAGGAAGGCGGCGGCTTCGACCTACCCATCGCCCTCGGTATTCTGGCGGCCTCGGGGCAGATCCCAGCCCAATCCCTCGCCGATTACGAGTTTGCCGGGGAGCTGGCCCTGTCCGGGGCCTTGCGCCCCCTGCGCGGCATCCTGCCCCTGGCCCTGGCCACCCGAGCCAGCGGACGGGCACTGGTGGTGGCCAAGGACAACGCCGAAGAGGCCGCCTTGGTCCAGGGTATCCGGGTACACCCGGCCAATCATTTGTTGGAGGTCTGTGGCCACCTGCAGCAAAGGGTCTGGCTGCCCATCCAACCCCGTCCGACCAGCGACGCGAGACCGACCCGATATCCGGACCTGGCGGATGTCCGGGGCCAGGACCAAGCCAAACGGGCCCTGCTGGTCGCCGCCGCGGGTGGGCATCACCTGTTGTTCGTCGGGCCGCCGGGGACCGGGAAGACCATGCTCGCCAGCCGGCTTCCGGGTATCCTGCCCCCCCTGGACGAGGAGGCCGCCCTGGAGGTCGCCGCCATCGGCTCGGCCGCCGGACTCCCCTTCGACCTTTCCCGCTGGCGCCGGCGCCCCTTTCGCAATCCTCACCACACCGCCTCCGGGGTGGCGCTGGTGGGCGGCGGTGGTGTACCCCGTCCGGGCGAGGTGTCCCTCGCCCATCAGGGGGTGCTCTTTCTCGACGAATTGCCGGAGTTCGATCGCCGGGTGCTGGAGGTCCTGCGGGAACCCCTGGAATCGGGACGCATCGTCATCTCCCGCGCCGCCCGCCAGTCGGAGTTCCCGGCCAATTTCCAGCTAGTGGCCGCCATGAACCCCTGCCCCTGTGGCTACCTGGGCGATCCCCAGGGCCGTTGCCATTGTTCCGGAGATCAGGTGGCCCGTTACCGTGGCCGTATCTCGGGGCCACTGCTCGATCGCATCGACATCCAGATCGAGGTGCCCCGACTTCCGGCCAGCGCCCTGGCGACATCCCCCACCGGGCCGACCCTGACCAGTGCCGAGGCCAGGGCCTTGGTCGAGCGGGCGCGCCGACTTCAGATCGAGCGTAGCGGCGGTCCCAATCAGGCCCTGGGTCCGGGCGAGATCCAGCGATTTTGCCACCTGGACCCGTCCGGGGTGCGGTTGATGGAACAGGCCCTGAGTCGGCTTGGCCTGTCGGCGCGGGCCTATCACCGGGTGCTGAAGGTTGCCCGCACCATCGCCGATCTCGACGGCAACGAGGCCATCCAACTCCCCCATCTCAGCGAGGCCATAGGCTATCGGCGCCTCGATCGCCACCGTCCCGGCTGAAGGAACCCCCATGCTGAAGCTTGATCGACTGAGTCTTAGACGCGGTAGCAAACTCCTGTTTCAGGATGTCAGTCTGATCATCCATGCGGGCCAGAAGGTCGGCATCACCGGCGCCAACGGATCGGGGAAGTCCAGTCTGTTCGCCCTTATCCTCGGCGAACTGGGCGCCGACAGCGGCGACCTCAGTCTTCCCGCCCGGACCCGCGTCGCCCATGTCTCCCAGGAGACGCCGGCGGTGGATCGCCCGGCGCTGGAATTCGTCATCGACGGGGATCAGGAGTTGCGCCGCATCGAAGCGTCTCTCGTCGCCGCCCAGGTGGCCGGGGACGGGCACGGCGAGGCCGAATGGCATGGTCGCTACGAGGTCGCCGGGGGCTATACCGCCAACAGCCGCGCCGGACGACTCTTGCATGGGTTGGGCTTCACCCCCGAACAGGAGAGCTGGCCGGTCCATCGCTTCTCCGGCGGCTGGCGGGTCCGACTCAATCTCGCCCAGGCGCTCATGTGCCGCTCCGATCTGTTGCTGCTCGACGAGCCGACCAATCACCTCGATCTCGATGCCATCCTCTGGCTCGAAACCTGGCTGCAGAACTACCCTGGCACCCTGTTATTGATCTCCCACGACCGCGACTTCCTCGACGGGGTGGTGACCCAGATCGCCCAGATCGATAACCAACGCCTTCGCCTTTACCCGGGCAACTATTCCGCCTTCGAGATCATCCGCGCCCAACAATTATCCCAGCAGCAGGCCGCCTATGAGCAACAGCAGCGGGAGATCAAGCGCATCGAGGGTTTTGTCGAGCGCTTCCGCGCCAAGGCCACCAAGGCGCGCCAGGCGCAGAGCCGCCTCAAGGCCATGGAGCGGTTGGAACGCATCGCCCCGGCCCATGTGGATTCCCCTTTCCACTTCGAGTTCGCGCCTCTCGAGCGCCTGCCCAATCCCCTGTTACAAATCGAACAGGCTCAACTCGGTTATGCCGGGATGGTGGTGTTGGACAAAGTCAGGCTATCGCTCCATCCTGGGGATCGTATCGGGCTGCTGGGCCCTAACGGGGCTGGTAAATCCACCCTGATCAAGACCCTCGCCGGTGAGTTGCCCCAGCTCGCTGGTCGCCGCCAGGTCGCCGAGGGCCTGGTCAGCGGCTACTTCGCCCAACACCAGGTGGAACAGCTCCGCCCCCAGGACAGTCCGCTGTTGCACCTGCAACGCCTGGCCTCCAACACCCCCGAGCAGGTCCTGCGGGATTACCTGGGTGGCTTCGCCTTCGGCGGCGATCAGGCCCTGCGTTCTGTCGGCACCATGTCGGGTGGAGAGAAATCCCGTCTGGTGCTCGCCCTCCTCATCTACCAGCGCCCCAGCCTCCTGCTGCTGGACGAACCCACCAATCACCTCGATCTGGAAATGCGCCACGCCCTCGGCGAGGCCCTGCAGGATTTCCAGGGGGCCATGGTGCTGGTCTCCCACGACCGGGCGCTCCTGCGCAGCACCTGTGACCAGCTCCTGTTGATCCATGAAGGGCGGGTTCATAGCTTTGCCGGGGATATCGACGATTACCCCGGCTGGCTGGCGGAACAGGAGGCCAAGACCAGACCCCCCACCCAGTCCGAACTCTCCGAAAACAGCGCCCGGGCGCGCAAGGAGCAGCGTCGCGCCGATGCCGAATGGCGTCGCCAACTCCAACCTCTGCGGCAACGGGTGAAGAAACTGGAGGATGCTATGGCGCGTCTGGGAGCCGAGCAGACCGAAATCCAAGGCCGTCTGCTGGATCCCGCGCTCTACGAAGAAACCAACAAAGCCAGGTTGATCGGTCTGCTGGCCGAGCAGTCGAACCTGCAACGCCGCCTGGCGAGCGTCGAAGAGGACTGGTTATCAGCGAGCGCCGAGCTGGAAGAGGCCGGTGGTGAGGGACTTCTGGGCTGAACCTGTATCCACGTCCAACGACCCTTGGCGGCGGCTGGGAGGTTTTCGGGGAGACGTAGTCCCCGGTGAAACCCTGTTCAGGGGGCTCACCGGGGTTGGACGACCGACAGATATGGAATCAGGGAGTCGCCTTATTCCATGGTGTCGCTTTGTTGCCGCTGTTCCAGCGGAACGTAGCAATTCTCGCCATTGCCGATATAGATCTGCCGCGGACGGGCGATGCGGCGCTCGGGATCCATGTTCTGCTCCCGCCACTGGGCGATCCAGCCCGGCAGGCGGCCCATGGCGAAGATCACGGTGAACATATCCGTGGGGATGCCGATGGCCCGCAGGATGATGCCGCTGTAGAAGTCCACGTTCGGGTAGAGGTTGCGCTCGATGAAGTAGGGATCTTTCAGGGCGATCTCTTCCAGCTTGCGGGCGATGTCGAGCAGGGGATCCTGTTTGCCCAGGGTGGCGAAGAGCCGGTCGGCGACGTTGCGCAATACCCGTGAACGGGGATCGAAGTTCTTGTACACCCGGTGCCCGAAACCCATCAGTCGCACCTTGCTCGATTTGTCCTTCGCCATGCGGACATATTCCTCGGGCGTGACTTTGCCTTTGTGAATGGCGTCGAGCATCTGCATCACCTCGACATTGGCCCCGCCGTGCAGCGGACCCCAGAGCGCGCCCACACCGGCGGCGCAGGAGGCGAAGAGGTTGGCGCCGCTCGATCCCACCATGCGCACGGTCGAGGTGGAGCAGTTCTGCTCGTGATCGGCATGGAGGATGAGGATCAGATTCAGCGCGGTGCGCACCACGTCGTTGCAGATGTATTGCTTGTAGGGCTCCGAGAACATCATGTGGAGGAAATTGACGACGTATCTCAGGCTCGGGTCGGGGTAGATGTAGGGTAGGCCCTTGGAGCGCCGATAGGCGAAAGCGGCGAGGGTGCGGATCTTGCTGATGAGGCGGGCCGCCGCCTCCTCGAAACGCTTTTCCTCATCCAGTTGAAAGAGTTCCGGGTGAAAGCAGGAGAGGGTGTTGATCATGGCGGAGAGGATGGCCATGGGCGGCGCCGATCTCGGGAAGCCGTCGAAATGATGCTTCATGCCCTCGTCGAGATTAGCGTTCTGGGTCAGCTCGGAGCTGAAGCGGGAATACTCTTTCTGCGTCGGCAGGCGGCCGAAGATGAGCAGCCAGGCGACCTCGGCAAAGTTGGGGCGACCCTCGAATTGCTCGATGGGGATGCCGCGGTAGCGCAGTATGCCCGCTTCGCCGTCGATGAAGGTGATGGCGCTTTGACAGCTGCCGGTGTTGCCATAGCCGGGATCATAGGTGATGAGCCCGGTTTTGGCTCTCAACTGGCGGATGTCCAAGGCAAGCTCGTTTTCCGTGCCTTGCAATATATCCAGTTCGTATTCGTTTCCATCCACCAACAACTTTGCTTTATTCGTCATCAATATTTTCCCCCATCGGTGTCGGTCGCGCTTTTTGCTGCACTGCAATCAAGCCTGTCTACATTAGCAGTGACCGCGGCTTTGGGCTAGGGTTAGAATCGAATCCGGGGGAGATTCCGGGACAGCGGGTAGGGATCAAGAAGGGATTGGGGTTGTCAGTGGCTCGGGTGGAGCCGGGAGGCCGTCGATTGGTCGATGAAGATTGGAGCACACAAGGGTGAATAATTCTGACCCACAGCCTGCGATTGGCCGGGCCGAGAAACATCATCGCCACGCCGGCCCCTTGGCGGCGGCCTCGGTTGGTGATTCCCACGTGGCCGGAACCCATATCAGGTTCCGGCTGTTTATCCTGGAAGAGGATAAGGTCCAGGATCTGACGTTTCAGGAGTTTTCGGCGCTCCCTTCCCGGCTCGACCACAACGGGCTGATGTGGCTGCATGTCCAGGGGGCTGGGGATGCGGCGGTGCAGGATGTCCTCAGTCGGTCTCTCGATTTGCACCCCCTGGCGTTGGAGGATGCCGCCAAGCTCGGCCAGCGTCCCAAGGTGGAGGAATATCCGGACCATCTGTTCGTCATCCTGAGCTGTCCCCGCATCGAATCAGGGCGGCTCAGCGTCGAACAGGTCAGTCTGGCCCTGACGCGGGACCGGGTGATCAGCTTCTGTCATGGCCAGGAGGATCCCTTCGTCTCGATCCGGGAACGCCTGGCCGTGCCCAATGGTTATCTCCGGCGACAGCCCGCGGATGGACTCTTTCATGCCCTGGTGGATTGGGTGGTGGATCAGGGGTTTCCGGTGCTCGACCATTACACCGAGGAGATGGAATTGCTGGAGAATCTGCTGCTGAAGGCCCCCGACCAACACTCTTTTCATCAGATCCACAGACTGCGTCGGGAGTTGCTGCTCCTGCGCCACGTCCTCTGGCCCCAACGGGAGATGATCAGCCGCCTGGCCCGGGACGAGCAGGCCCTGATCCGTCCCGAGACCCGGCTCTATCTGCGCGACTGCCATGATCATGCCCTGATGTTGCTCGATCTGCTGGAAACGGCCAGGGACATGGCGAGCAACCTGCTCGAGGTCTATCTCTCCAGCGAGAGCAACCGTCTGAATGAAAACATGCGTTTTCTGACCGTCATCGCCACGGTCTTCATGCCCCTCACCTTCATCGTCGGCGTCTATGGCATGAATTTTCACCACCCCGAGAGCCCCTGGGCGATGCCCGAACTGAGTTGGTATTACGGCTACCCCCTGCTTTGGCTGATCATGATCCTGCTCGGTGTCGGCATGTTCAGATATTTCCGGCGGCGGCACTGGTTGTAAAGGCACTGTTCTCTATTGGAGAACAGAAAACCGGATAAAAGAGCCAGGCCCGGGAGCGGCCCATCGACGACCGGGTCGAAGGCGCTGGGATTCGCTTCGCTCATCGCCAGCCTACCCCATCTTTACTGAAGACATTCCGGGTATCGACCGAAAATGGCCAATTTTCGTTCCATTTTGAAGAAAAATCGGGCCATCCATAGAATAATTGTTCTCGATTGGAGAACAAAAATCGAACCAAAACGCCGTGGCCCGGCAACGCCGACAGAGGTCCGGGCCGACCCTGACAACTTCCCTGTCTCTCGCGGAGAGGCCGCAACCGCTGGGTGAGCATCCAGCGGCGAACCTCTATTACAGTGGCTCGATGGCGATGATCGCGTAGGACTGGGTGGCGGTGGACCAGGTCAGGCGCAGACGGTAGTTCTTGTTCTCCACCTTGAGGTTGGTGATGACGATCTCAGGCCCACTGATGCCCGCGCTGGCCGTCCCCAGGCTGGGAGAGTTTTCGCTGGCGATGAAGGGGTTCGGGAAATGGGTGACCTGGAAGGCATTGGTCACCTCGGCACTGCGTCCGGCGTTATCCCGGGCCACCACGCGGATGTTGTGGTTGCCGGAAGCGAGATTGTTGTAGTTGTAGGCCATGGAATAGCCCGAGTTTTCCGCCCCGGGATAGGAGGGAAATACGGCGTCGACGTCCCGGCGTAAGCCACCGTAAGGCACATAACCTATGGATACGCCGTCGACCAGTACCTCCAGGCTGGTAATGCTGGCCAGTCCCACCGCCCAGCCGCGCAGATTGCTGATCCCGCTCTTGATCGAACCGGCGACGGGTTCTTCCAGGGCCAGCACGATGGGTGGCAGCCCCGGCCCGGTATCGGACCCGTAGATGGCCGCCACGCCGGCGATGTCATCGGCCAGTGGGGCCTCTACCGTGCTGCCGGGCAGCACATAGGTCGCCATGATGGCCGGGACGCTGTCTTCGTGGTCGAGTCCGATGACATGCCCGAGTTCGTGGACGGCGACCCGTCTGAAATCCGCCGGAGTTGTCCAGGCGCCATGGTAGACATCCCAGATGACGTGGCTGTTGAAGAGGATATCGGCATCCAGGGTCTGTCCGCTCTGTTGATAGGCCAGGGTGACCGCCAGGGTGGATGAACCGAAGTCATCCCCGCAGATGTTGGCGCGGAAGTCGACACCGTGCAGAAAGCCATCCTCGGGGGCGTTGGGGATATAGCCGGCGCAGGGATCCGCCGCAGACGCCAGGGTATCGAAGGAAAACACGCTGGTGTCTTCCCAGAGTTCCATCGCCTCGGCGAAGGCCTGATTCCAACTCAGACCGCTGGGGCTGGTGCCGCTGCCCAGATGGGTGAGGTTGACGCGCATCGTCACCGCGGGGGTCGGCCAGGAAAAGCCCCAGAGTTTGAAGCCATGGGCGATCGCCCCCAGCAGGAGCAGTCCGCCGCCGGCGAGCCAGAGGAAGGTGCGTCTGTTCATGGTTGTTTCCCCGCTGAGAGAATCGCGCGGACCTGTTGTTTGAGTTCCTCCAGGGTCAGGGGGCGCTCAAGGGCGTTCTGGGCGCTCAGTCTTACCCCTTGCGCCCCTTCCTTGGCCAGACCAGTCACGGGACCCCGACGGCTGCCGAAGGCAAAGACGGGCCGACCCGAGGGGGTCACCACCTGTTCGGTACCGCTCGTCGGGTCCCGGCCAGAGAGCAATCGACCCTGATCCCAGCCCAGGAGAGGGTTGACTTGAGGCCGGTCGAGCTGTTCGACGAAATAGAGGCCGCGTTCCCCCATGGCTGGTAGTCTGAGATCGCTCACCACCAGGGAACGCTCCCCCTTGGCGCCGCCAAGAAAGCGGAGTTCCAGGGTCGGCCCCGGATCCGCGCCCTTGAGCCGATCCAGAATCTCGAAGGTCACCAGGGTGTGGAGGAGACGGGAACCGGGCTGTTCCACGACCTCGAGGCGGCTGACCCGGCCATCGAAGATGAGGGCGCTGTCGTTGACGAGTTGGTCGGTGGTGACGGCGAGCACCGAAGCGGCCCTGGCCGGCGAGCCCAGGCCCAGCCAGAGGATCATCAGCCAATACCATAGGGTGGATCTGTTACGCATAGAGACCTCGGTGGATGAGAGAAGAGAAGCCTGGTCGATGGAGGTCATGGAGTTCGAGGCCCGAACTCATTTTTTCCCCCCGGCCTTCGCTGCTTGAATCAATAATAACCATTGGATCGATGACTGGATATTCACTCGACCGATACTGCACCGGGATCGAAAGCTGGAGATGGAAGGCGGCCAGCTGCGTTCGCCATGGCCTTGGGTCATACTTAACAGGCGGATACTGCTAAGACAGGGATGGGATACCCACCCCCCAGAGCAGGTGAATGATATGTCCAAGCGATGAGGCGATACCTATGAGTACAGGAAGCAGAGTGGCGAAGGTTGTATGTTGTTCCGTCAGCCTCGGTCTCAGTGGATGCTATGTGGTGCCTGTGGTCGGTCCGGACGGCCAAACGGCCTATTATCCCGTCGCGCCTGGAGCGGTCCCCACGGTAGTCCGTCCGGCGACCTCGACCCTGAGTGCCCGTCTGTACCCAGCCAACGAGGCGGCCCAGAGGACGGGAATGCTCACGGGTACGGTGACCCATGTCAGTGCCGGTAAAGGCTTGTTCCAGATCTCTTACCGGGGCGAAAACCTGACCGGGGAGGCCACCCGCATGTCCAGTGACGAGCGCAAAGGCCTAGCCAGCGCCTATGGACCGAGCGGGACCTCCATGAATTGCGAGTATCAGATGCAGTCACCGCTCCTAGGGGCCGGGACCTGCAGCTTCTCCGACGGCGCCAGGTATCAGGTTCACCTGGGGAATTGAGGTGGAGGTGTGCCCCGCCATCCCAACCCTGGTCGGCGGCCCCCATCCATGAAAATCCAGGGTGGGGGCAGACGCACCGCACTGTATCCAACATCAGAGGGCGACGCCTGAAACCCCTCAATGGGACGCCTGATCGGAGAGGGGGAGTTGCGTATTCCATGGCCCACGCCCACATCCTCAGCCTGTGTTCGCTGCTGTTCCTTCTGCTGAGCGCCTGCGCCGGCCCCTCCTGGAACAATCCCTATCCGCCGGAACCGCCGGGGAAGAAGATCTTCTACGGCTCCTTCAGCGAGCGGCCCAAACACCTGGATCCGGTACGCTCCTACAGCTCCAACGAATATGCCTTCATTGCCCAGATCTACGAGCCACCGCTGCAATATCACTATCTACGGCGCCCCTTCACCCTGGTGCCGCTGGCGGCCCGCTCCTTACCCAAGGTCCGCTACCTGGATGCGGCGGGGGTCGAGTTGCCGCAGGACACGCCAACGGAGCGGATCGCCACCAGTGAATACGAGATCCAAATCCGGCCCGGTATCCGCTTTCAACCCCATCCGGCCTTCGCCCGGCGACCCGATGGCGGCTACCGCTATCTGAACCTCCAGCCAAGGGATCTCGCCGACATCCATATCCTGGCGGATTTTTCCGCGACCGGGACCAGGGAGGTGACCGCCGATGACTACATCTATCAGATCAAGCGCCTGGCCGTGCCCAGCCTGCATTCCCCCATCGCCGGACTGCTGGGCGAATCCATTCTGGGTTTCAAGGGCTTCGGCACGCGGATCGACCAAGCCCAGGCCAAGGCGCGTAAGCAACAGGGCCGCGAGGAGGTGTTCGTCGATCTCCGCGACTTCCCCTTGGAAGGGGTGCGCAAGCTCGATGACTACCGCTATCTGATCCGCTTGCAAGGCACCTATCCCCAGTTCGTTTTCTGGCTGGCCATGCCCTTTTTCGCCCCGGTGCCCTGGGAGGCGGACGCCTTTTACTCCCAAGCCGGCATGCGGGAGCGCAACATCAGTTTCGATTGGTACCCGGTGGGAAGCGGGCCCTTCATGCTGACCGAGAACAATCCCAATCTGCGCATGGTGTTGCAACGCAACCCGGAGTTTCACGGCGAAGCCTATCCCGAGGATGGTCGGCCCGAGGATGAGGAAGCCGGGCGCTTGCGGGCCGCCGGCCAACCGCTGCCCTTCCTCGATGCGGCGGTCTACAGCCTGGAGAAGGAGGACATCCCCTATTGGAACAAATTCCTCCAGGGGTACTACGACAGTTCCGGGGTGAGTTCGGACAACTTCGACCAGGCGGTGCGCTTCTCCGCCCAGGGTAACGCCGAGTTGACCGAAACCTTGGCGGAGCGGGGGATCCGCCTGTCGACGGCGACCAGCCCCACTGTCTATTACCTGGGCTTCAACATGCTGGATCCGGTCGTCGGCGGTCTGTCCGAGCGCGCCCGTTGGCTGCGTCAGGCACTCTCCATCGCCATCGACTACGAAGAATTCATCGCCATCTTCGCCAATGGTCGCGGTTTGGCCGCCCAGGGTCCCTTGCCGCCAGGGATCTTCGGTCATCGGGAGGGGGCGGAGGGGATCAATCCCTATGTCTATCACGTCCATCAGGGTCAACCCAAACGACGCCCCCTGGAAGAGGCCAAGGCCCTGCTCGCCAAGGCCGGTTATCCCGAAGGGGTGGAGCGGGCGACGGGGCAACCCCTGGTGCTCTATTTCGATACCACGGCCACCGGGCCGGACGACAAGGCCAGACTCAGCTGGATGCGCAAGCAGTTGCAGAAGCTCGGGATTCAACTGGTCATCCGGGCGACCGACTACAACAGATTCCAGGAAAAGATGCGCACCGCGGGCGCCCAGATATTCATGTGGGGCTGGAACGCCGACTATCCGGACCCGGAGAATTTCTTTTTCCTGCTCTATGGCCCCAACGCCAAGGTGGGGCACGACGGCGAGAACGCCGCCAACTACCAGAATCCGGAATTCGACGCCCTCTTCGAGCAGATGAAGAATCTGTCCAACGGTCCGCAGCGGCTGGCGGTAATCGATCGGATGCTGGAGATCCTGCGCCGGGACGCCCCCTGGGTCTGGGGCTATCATCCCACCGCCTTTTCCCTGCATCATGCCTGGGTGAGTAACAGCCAACCCAACGAGATGGCCAACAACAGCCTCAAGTATCGGGATATCGACCCGGAGCAACGCGCCCGACGGCGGGCGCTCTGGAACCCGCCCATCCTCTGGCCCCTGGGGCTGGGGGTTAGCGTCCTCGGCTTGGGGGCAGTTCCGGCCCTGATCGCCTATCGCCGGCGGGAGCGAGGGCGGGGACGATGATCGCCTATCTGTTGCGGCGGCTGCTGTATGCCGTTCCGATATTGATCGGCGTCAATCTGCTCACCTTCACCCTCTTTTTCGTCGTCAACGCCCCGGACGACATGGCCCGCCTCAATCTGGGGGTGAAGCGGGTGACCCCCGAGGCCATTCAAAAATGGAAACAGGAACGCGGCTACGACAAACCCCTGTTGTATAACCCGGCGGCGGCAGGGGCGGAGCGTCTCACCCAGACCGTCTTCTACGAGAAATCGGTCAAATTGTTCCGCCTCGAATTCGGGGTCTCGGACAGCGGTCGGGATATCGGCTACGACATCGGCCAGCGCCTCTGGCCCAGTCTGGCCATCGCCGCCCCGGTGCTGCTGGTGGGGTTACTGGTGAACATCAGTTGTGCGCTGATGCTCGCTTTTTTCCGCGCCACCTATCTGGACCTCGTCGGCGTGGTCATCCTGGTGGCCATGATGTCCATCTCCAGTCTGTTCTATATCATCGGCGGCCAATACCTGCTCGGCAAGGCGCTGCACCTGGTCCCCATCTCCGGCTACGACTATGGCTGGGAGGCGCTCAAGTTCCTCATCCTGCCGGTGCTGGTGGGGGTGGTCGGGGGCATCGGCGCCGGCACCCGATGGTATCGCACCCTGTTTCTGGAAGAGATCAACAAGGACTATGTCCGCACCGCCCGCGCCAAGGGATTGAGCGAAGCCCGCATCCTCTTCCGCCATGTGTTGGGGAACGCCATGATTCCCATCCTCACCGGGGTGGTGGTGGTCTTGCCCTTGTTGTTCATGGGCAGCCTGATCAGCGAGTCCTTCTTCGGCATCCCCGGTCTGGGGAGCTACACCATCGACGCCATCAGCCGCCAGGATTTCTCCATCGTGCGTGCCATGGTGTTTCTCGGTTCCCTGCTCTACATCCTCGGACTCATCCTGACCGATCTCTCCTATACCCTGGTCGATCCCCGGGTGCGTTTGGGCTGATCGCTTGGCCCAAGGTGGGAGCGGCGCCTAGTTGGTAGGCTGGGTTGAGGAACGAAACCCAGCATTCCGATGCACTCTCCTCTGCCGGACGGGATATCTCATCCCGTCCGTAACGTTCGTATTCTGCCGACAGTCAACGATGGATCAAACGATCGGGACTGGGTAACAAACCCCGTCCCGCATCGCACTCCGATACTTTCTCGGGCTGGGTTTTCGCAAGCTCCAATCCCGCCTACAAGGTAAAATCTCCCCCTTTCTCGTCGCCGCGGAAGGAAGGATCAACGAGTGACCGCCATCAAATCCCTCATGGGAACCCTGTTGAATCGGGCGCTGGGCACCGGCGCCATCGGTAACTTGGTGGAGAATGTCCTCGGCGAGGTGGCCGGGGTGGTGATCGGCCACCCTGCATAAGCACTTCACCCTCAGCGGCCAGGAACTGGGCCTGGCTTTTCAGGACAGCCTGGGCCGGGGGCTGGCCGCCATCGCCCTGGGCGTCGCCGCGCCGACCGACGAAGGCGCTCGCTGGTGGCAGGAGACCCGCAAGCTGCTCAGCGCCAAGCTGGTGCGGGAATACGCCCAGGCCTTGGAGACAACCTATCTGCGGCCCTTCGTGCAGCAACGGGGGCTGGGCGAGCAAGAGATCCTCACCTTCCGCGCCGCCCTGGCGTCGACTTGCCGACAGCTCGCCGACCGCCGCGTCGACATTCTCCCCAACCAGAGCCTGAGCGAGGAAGACTTTGCCGCGATGGCCCAGGGCGCGGCGCGGGAAGACCTCAGCCGGATGCTGCTCGGGCGCATCGCCGAGATCGCCCCGCTCGATCCATTGGTGGCCGACTTTCTCGCTGAACAGGGCCTGCTGGGGGACGCCCTGATTTATTTCCTGCGCGAAAAACTGCGCCGGGACGACCGCGTGCAGCGCACCCTCAGCGCCCTGCAACAACAAGGGGTCTGGGCCGACCTGCGGGATACCCAGGCCAGCCTGGCCCAACTCCAGCAGGCCGTGCAACAGGCCATGAACGAGCGCCAAGGCCAGGTGCAACAGGCCCTCCAGCAAGGCGACTACGCCCAGTTGGCGACCCTCACCAGCGAATTGCGGCAACTCGCCCAACGCCAAGGCCAACTGCCGGAGTTGCTGGCCCAGGCCCAGGCCGCCTGGCGCGCCAATGAAACGCGCCTGGAGGGCCTGAGCGGCCGCTTCCAAGTCTGGAGCGAATTGGCCCAGGTCCGCCTGGAGCAGATCGGTGAGCTGCTGAGCGGCCTCAGCGCCCAGCTCGACGACCTCGGGCGCGCCATGGGGGCCGGTTTCGACCGACTGGGGGACGACCTGGGCCAGCTCAAGGCCCATCTTGGCGCCCAGGCGGTGGCCTTCAGGGCGGTGATCCAACTGCTCGAACGCCAGGGGCTGGGGGTCCAGGTGGCGGCGGGCGACGAATTCAGCCCCCACACCGACGCCAGCCGTCATATCATCCAGGAAGCCTATCGCGCCCTGGAGCGCCTGCCCCGTGGCCCCGGCTACGCCATGGCCAGCGTCGCCGTCGGCAGCGCCTTTTCTTCCACTGGCGACGCCGCCCGCGCCGAGGCCCTGTTCCTCCAGGCGTACCAAGCGGCTGGCCAGGATCATGAGCGCGCCCTGGCCAGCTACAACCTGTTCCAGGTCCGCTTGCGTCAAGGATCCAATCGGTATCCAGACGCCCTGGAGAGTCTGCGCGAGGCGGTACGGCTCGATCCGGCCCGCTACGCCCCCCACGATGTCCACAAATACCCCATCGAGCGCCTGCTCGGCGCCGGCGGCATGGGCTGCGCCTTTCTCTGCCGGGACGCCGTGTTCGAGCGTCCGGCGGTGGTCAAGACCTTCTGGAAGGCCAGGCGCGGCAGCCTGCAAGAGATCTTCGCCGAGGCGCGGATCATGGCCCGCCTCCCCGACGGCCATGTGCCCAAACCCCTCGACTACGGCTTCGCCCATGGCCAGGAACGACCCTACATTGCCATGGAATACCTCGAAGGCTATGTGGACGGCGAGGCCTGGCTGGCCGCACGGGGGGCCTTGTCCCTGGCCGATGGCCTCGGGGTGGGGGTCCAGGTGGCCCAGGCCCTTGCCGCCGCCCATGGCGCCAAGGTGGCGCATCTGGATCTCAAGCCTGCCAACCTCTTGCTGAAACAGACCCCTTCTGGTCTGGCGGTGCGCATCATCGACTTCGGCCTCGCCCGGGTCGCCGAGCGTCTGGGTGGGAACAGCGTCCAGGCCAGCCGCGCCGGCAAGAGCCTCCTCGCCCAGGAGATCCTCGGCACCTGGGACTACGCGCCCCCGGAGCAGATGGGCGAGCCGGGTCTGGGCGCGCCCGGCCCCAAGAGCGATCTCTACGCCTTCGGCGCCACCCTCTACCGGCTGCTGAGCGGCCAGTCGCCGCGCCACTTCCGGCCCAAATACCTGCCAAAGGACGTCCCCGCGGACCTCTGCCCCCTGATCGAGGACCTGTTGGAGCACGACCCCAAGGCCAGGCCCGAATCGGCGGCAGTGGTACAGCGGCGGTTGGAGGCGATGCTTCCTCCATCTTCGCCCACCAACTCCCCTCTCCCAGCGGGAGAGGGGACGGGGGTGAGGGAAAAGAGTCCCCAGCAGACCCCAACCTTGCCGCCGGTAGAGAACATCCACGGCTGGTCCGCCGCCAAAGTCCAAGCGCGGCAACAGTCCACCGCCCAGGCGCTCAACCTTCCAGTTGGCTTTCGCCACCAGCTCAGCTCGGGCGGCCAGGGTCCGGACATGGTGGTCATCCCCGCCGGGCGCTTCCTCATGGGCTCGCCACAGTCGGAGGTCGGGCGGTCTAACAACGAACGCCAGCACGAGGTGGTGATCGAACGGCCCTTTGCTATTGGGCGCTATGCCGTCACCCGGGGCGAGTTCGCCCGTTTCGTCCAGGCGACCGGGTATCGGACTACCGGTGAACAACAGGGCGGACTTTACGTCTGGGACGGTAAGGCATGGCAACTGGACGCCAAGCGGGATTGGCGTCAGCCAGGGTTCGACCAGGGCGAGGACCACCCGGTGGTGGGGGTGAGTTACTGGGACGCCCTGGCCTATGGCGACTGGCTCGCCCAGCAGACGGGGGGGAACTACCGGCTGCCGACCGAGGCCGAATGGGAATACGCCTGCCGGGCGGGGACGACGACCGCCAGGTATTGGGGCGAGGACCCGGCTCAGGCCTGCCGGTACGCCAATGTGGCGGATCTCACGGCGAAGGAGAAATTCCCAGATTGGGAGGTCCATAATTGCCGGGATGGCTATGTCTACACCGCGCCGGTCGGCCGCTTCCAGCCGAATGCCTGGGGTTTGTACGATATGCTGGGCAATGTCTGGGAATGGACGGGTTCGGTGTATGTAGAAAACTATGACGGTAGTGAAAGGCGTTTATCCGGCAAGAATGATGTCGTCGCCCGGCGGGTGTTTCGCGGCGGCTCCTGGTACAACGCCCCCGCGGGGGTGCGGTCCGCCTCCCGCGCCGGGCTTACGCCGGTCACCCAAGGCAACTCCCTCCGGGGGTTTCGTCTCGCCCAGGATATTTAAATTCCGTGGCTCATATTGAGCCGGGTAGGGTCCGCTGTGCGGACCATCTTTCTGGCTCGGTCATGAGGCGAACTGAACGGATGCGATCCTCCCTCTTTTGGTTCATTGGGTGACATGGGTGACGGCGGCAACATGGCCCTGGTCCGCGGAGCGGACCCTACGATGAT